>NZ_JAWRXS010000007.1:0-476570 GCF_046534915.1 Burkholderia sp. SIMBA_051
GCGGCTGTAGCTCAGTTGGATAGAGTACTTGGCTACGAACCAAGGGGTCGTGGGTTCGAATCCTGCCAGCCGCGCCATCTTAGAAGGGCCTTCCTCCGGGAAGGCCCTTTTTCTTTGCCCCTCCCTTCTCGGCTTCTTCCCGGCGATCGCCGTTCCCTCTCGACACTTGAGCCGGGCCACCACCGCACCTCGCCTGTGTGACCAATGAAAACGGCGGCCCGTGGCCGCCGTCGTATCCCGCTCAGGCAATGCGTCGCGTCAGTAATCCTGTCGTTCGCGCTCGATGCGCATGCCGCCGTCGTGACGCGCATGCACGCTGTCGTCGGTCGAGCGCTCGCGCATGATCCGCATTACATCCGGATTGGTCCGCACGCGCCGCATCACGTTCGCCAGGTGCACGCGATCGCTGACCTGGATCACGAAGCGCAGCACCGTCGATTCGTGCGTCAGATCCTCATCCATGGCGATGTGGACGATGTTCGCGTCGGCCGACGTGATGTCCGCCGCCACGCGCGCGAAGATGCCCTTCGTGTTCTTCACGAGCGCCTTCACCGCGACGTCGAACAGCCGGCCCGGCTGCGGCGCCCACTCGACGTCGATCCAGCGGCCCGGATCGCGGCGATGGATGCGCTGCGCGACACGGCAATCGGTCGTATGAATCGCCATCCCGAGGCCGATGCCGATATAGCCCATGATCGCATCGCCCGGAATCGGCCGGCAGCATGCCGACAGCTGCACGGACATCCCTTCGGTGCCGGTAATGACGACCGGCGGCGCATTGTGCGCGGGATGCCGCTCGGACTTCGGCAGATCGTCGTCCGCATCGCGGCCGCTCGTCAGCACCTCGATGCGCTTGGCCATCACCGCGGCGACGCGGCGGCCGAGGCCGATGTCCGCGAAGATTTCCTGGCGGCTCTTGTTGCCCGTCCACTGCACGAGCTTCTCCCACACTTCCGGCGCCACGTCGGCCAGCGCAAGCCCGTAACCCTTCAGGCTCTGATCGACGAGCCGCTCGCCGAGCTGCACCGACTCGTTCAGGCGCATCGTCTTCAGATAGTGACGAATCGCCGAGCGCGCCTTGCCGGTGCGCACGAAACCGAGCCACGCGGGGTTCGGCTTCGAATACGGCGCGGTGATCACCTCGACGATGTCGCCGCTCTTCAGCTCGGTGCGCAGCGGCAGCAGCTCGTTGTTGATCTTCACGGCCACGCACTGGTTGCCGAGATCGCTGTGGATCGAATACGCGAAATCGAGCGCCGTCGCGCCGCGCGGCAGCGCCATGATCTTCGACTTCGGCGTGAACACGTAGACCGCATCCGGGAACAGGTCGATCTTCACGTGCTCGAGGAATTCGCTCGAATCGCCGGCTTCGCTCTGGATGTCGAGCAGCGACTTCAGCCACTGGTGCGCGCGCTTCTGCACGTCGTTCAGATCGGCGCCGCCGTTCTTGTACAGCCAGTGCGCGGCGACGCCGGCCTCGGCGATCTCGTGCATCTTGCGCGTGCGCACCTGGAACTCGATCGGCGCGCCGAACGGGCCGACGAGCGTCGTGTGCAGCGACTGATAGCCGTTGATCTTCGGGATCGCGATGTAGTCCTTGAACTTGCCGGGCACGGGCTTGTACAGCGCGTGCAGCGCGCCGATGCACGTGTAGCAGTCGAGCGGGCTATCGACGACGACGCGAAAGCCGTACACGTCGAGCACCTGCGAGAACGACAGCTGCTTGTCGCGCATCTTGCGGTAGATGCTGTAGATCGTCTTTTCGCGGCCGGTGATCTCGGCGTCGATCTTCGCGTCGGTCATCGCGCGCTGCGCGGACTCGAGGATCTTGCTGATCACTTCGCGGCGGTTGCCGCGCGCGGCCTTCACGGCCTTCTCGAGCGTCGCGTAGCGATGCGGGTTGAAATTCGCGAAGCTCATGTCCTGCAGCTCGCGATACGTGTTGTTCAACCCGAGGCGGTGCGCGATCGGCGCATAGATGTCGAGCGTCTCGCGGGCGACGCGGCGGCGCTTTTCCATCGGCACCGCGCCGAGCGTGCGCATGTTGTGCAGACGGTCGGCGAGCTTGACGAGGATGACGCGCACGTCGCGTGCCATCGCGAGCAGCATCTTGCGGAAGTTTTCCGCCTGCGCTTCCTCGCGGCTGCGGAACTCCATCTTGTCGAGCTTCGACAGGCCGTCGACCAGTTCGGCGACCTTCGGGCCGAAACGTTCGGCCAGCTCGCTCTTGGTCACGCCCTGGTCTTCCATCACGTCGTGCAGCAACGCGGCCATCACGGCTTGCGCGTCGAGCTTCCAGCCGGCGCAGATTTCCGCGACGGCGACGGGATGGGTGATGTAGGGTTCGCCGCTCTGGCGATATTGACCGAGGTGGGCTTCGTCGCTGAAGTGGAACGCCGCCTTGACCTCTTTGATTTCTTCCGGAGGGAGATACTCGGCAAGCGCGGCGGTCAGTTTCGCGATCGAAACGACGCCGTGCTTGCGCGGCTGCTCCGGCGTGGCGGTCGGCCCGAACAGATGCCGGAAGGACTGTTCGAGGACCGCGTCGATGTACTGGCGCGCAGGCGACCGGGCCGTGGCTTCGGTGGTCGAATCCGCGGAGGCGGACGATGGGGTGGTGCTCATATTCGCCTCCAGGTCGAGTCGTTGCGCGCGTGGATTACATGGCTGGAACGGGCCGGATGCGCGTTACACCGGCACCTTCTTCAACATCTCGACGCCGACGTGACCGGAAGCGATTTCGCGCAGCGCGACGACGGTCGGCTTGTCGCGGCTCTCGATCTTCGGCGTATGGCCTTGCGCGAGCTGCCGCGCGCGGTAGGTGGCGGCGAGCGCCAGTTCGAAGCGGTTGGGGATTTGCTTCAGGCAGTCTTCGACAGTAATGCGAGCCATGTTGGTAATTCCTTCTGAATATAGTCCTTATTCTACCTTATGTCCCTCTACCCTCGCGTCATTCCGCGTGGGGCAGATGGATGCCGAGCTCGATGAACAGCTCCGTGTGTCGCGCGTACTGCGAAGCAAAGCGCAGGCGCGTTGCCGTGACGATGCATTCGAGCTCGGCCAGCGCACGATCGAAATTCTCGTTGATCACGACGTATTCCGCCTCGGATGCGTGCGCCATCTCGCTGCCCGCGGCGAGCAGGCGTCGCGTGATCACGTTCGGCTCGTCCTGTCCGCGCTTCTTCAGACGCTCCTCGAGCGCATCGAGCGACGGCGGCAGAATGAAGATGCCGACCGCGTTGCGGAACTGCTTCTTCACCTGCTGCGCGCCCTGCCAGTCGATCTCGAGCAGCACGTCGTGCCCGTTCATCATTTGCTCTTCGATCCAGACGCGCGACGTGCCGTAGTAGTTGCCGTGCACTTCCGCGCTCTCGAGGAATTCGTGCGCGGCGTGGCGCGCGCGGAAATCCTCGACGGTCGTGAAGTGGTAGTGCTGGCCGTCCTGCTCGCCCGGGCGCGGCTTGCGGGTCGTGTACGAAATCGACAGACAGATGTCGCTGTCCTTCGACAGCAGCGCGTTCACGAGCGTCGACTTGCCGGCGCCCGACGGTGCGATGACCATGAACAGGTTGCCGGGATAGACGCCGCCGTGCAGCGCATGCGACGCGTGGCCGTCGCGGGTGAATTCGGTCATGTCAGCCTCCGCCGTGCCGCCCCGATAACACTCGCCGCCCCGTCGAGGGACAGCAAACGTAGTGAGGGTTGTTTCATCTCTTTACTCCAGGTTTTGCACTTGCTCGCGCATCTGCTCGATCAACAGCTTGAGCGCCATCGATGCGTCGGCCAGTTCCTTCGCCGCCGCCTTCGAGCCGAGCGTGTTCGCTTCGCGATTCAGTTCCTGCATCATGAAGTCGAGACGCTTGCCGACGCGGCCGCCCTTCTCGATCACGTGACGCGTTTCGTTCAGGTGCGCGGTGAGTCGCGACAGCTCTTCCGCGATGTCGATCCGGATGCCGTACATCGTCACTTCCTGACGAATGCGTTCCGCCGCTTCCTCGCGCGTGACGATCGCCGCGCTGCCTTCGGGCGCCGCGAGGCCGAGCGCTTCCTGCAGCCGCTCGACGATCTTCTGCTGATGCTTCGCGATCAGCTCCGGCACGAGCGGCGTGATGCGCGCGACGATCGCTTCCATTTCGGTGACGTTCGCCAGCAGCATCGTCGCCAGCTGCGCGCCTTCGCGCGAACGCACGACGACGAGTTCGCCGATCGCTTCCTTGCCGCACGCGAGCACGGCCTCGCGGATCGCATCCGCCGACACGCCGCTCTCGGCGAGCACGCCGGGCCAGCGCAGGATCTCGCCCGCGCGCAGGCGGCCGACACCCGGGAACGCGTCGAGCACCGAGCGCTCGAGCTCGGCGAGCTGGCCGAGCGCCGACTGGTTCAGCGCGCCCGCGCCGATGCTCTGCTCGCCGCGCTGCAGGTTGATGCGCACGTCGACCTTGCCGCGCGACAGCTTGTTCATCAGCATTTCGCGCAGCGCGGATTCGCACGCGCGCACGTCGTCCGGCATGCGGAAATTCAGGTCGAGGAAGCGCGAGTTCACGGTGCGCAGTTCGACCGACACGCTGGTGCCGCCGTTGCCGGTGGCCGTCGCGAGTTCGCGCGTCGCGCTCGCATAGCCCGTCATGCTGTAGATCATGGTTCGTCTCGCCGTCTGGGTGCCCTTGCGGGCGGGAATAAGTCGAGGCGCCCGGCGCATTGCAAGGCGCGGGGCGGGAAGCGCGCATTATCCCATTTTTGCACCCTACCCCGCCGGGCAACGCTGCCGTTCGGCGCTAAAATCGGGGTTTCCTCTCCCGTCCACGATTCCCCCATGACGTCTTCCCTGTCCCGCCCGAGCGGCCGTCGCGCCGACGAACTGCGCAAGGTCGCCCTCACGCGCCACTACACGAAACACGCCGAAGGCTCGGTCCTGGTCGAATTCGGCGACACCAAGGTGATCTGCACCGCGAGCGTCGCCGAACGCGTGCCCGAATTCCTGCGCGATCGCGGCCAGGGCTGGCTGACGGCCGAATACGGGATGCTGCCGCGTGCGACGCACACGCGCAGCGACCGTGAAGCCGCACGCGGCAAGCAGACGGGCCGTACGCAGGAAATTCAGCGCCTGATCGGCCGCGCGCTGCGCGCGGTGTTCGATCTCGAGGCGCTGGGCCCGCGCACGATCCACATCGACTGCGACGTGATCCAGGCCGACGGCGGCACGCGCACGGCGAGCATCACCGGCGCGTTCGTCGCCGCGCACGACGCCGTGTCGAAGCTGATCGCGGCCGGCAAGCTCGCGCGCTCGCCGATCACCGATCATGTCGCCGCGATCTCGGTCGGCGTGTACGAAGGCGTGCCGTTGCTCGACCTCGACTACGCGGAAGATTCGCGCTGCGACACCGACATGAACGTCGTGATGACGGGCGCCGGCGGCTTCGTCGAAGTCCAGGGCACCGCCGAAGGCGTGCCGTTCTCGCGCGCCGAGATGAACGCGCTGCTCGACCTCGCGCAAAGCGGGATCGGCCAGCTCGTGCAGTTGCAGAAGGACGTGCTGGGCGCCGGCCATGTCTGACGATCGCACCCTCGCGCCGTTCTCGCGCATCGTGCTCGCGTCGAACAACGCCGGCAAGCTGTGCGAATTCACCGCGCTGTTCTCCACGGTCGGCATCGAGATCGTGCCGCAGGGCGAGCTGGCCGTGCCCGAGGCGGACGAGCCGTTCGGCACGTTCATCGAGAATGCGCTGACGAAAGCGCGGCATGCGTCGCGGCTCACCGGCCTGCCGGCGATCGCCGACGATTCCGGTCTGTGCGTGCGCGCGCTGCGCGGCGCACCGGGCGTCTATTCGGCGCGCTACGCGCAGCGCGCGGGTCGCGACGCGGGCGACGCGGGCGACGCGGCGAACAATGCGTACCTTGTCGAGCAGTTGCGCGGCGTCGACGACCGGCGCGCATACTATTGCTGCGTGCTTGCGCTGGTGCGCCACGCGGACGATCCCGAACCGCTGTTCGCCGAAGGTCGCTGGGCGGGCGAGATCGTCGACACGCCGCGCGGCGAGCACGGATTCGGCTACGACCCGTATTTCTACCTGCCGTCGCTCGGCGCGACGGCGGCCGAACTCGACCCGGCCGTGAAGAACACGCACAGCCATCGCGCGCTCGCGCTGAAGGCGCTGCTCGCGCGGCTCGCAGAGGAACCCGCATGATCGTCTTCGTCACGCATTCGCAGCCGGAGGCCGCATGAGCCAGGCGGCGGAAACCGGCGCGCGCGTCGTCGCGACGTTCACGTCGCCCGGGCAGGTGCGGCTCACGTCGCTGCCGCCGCTCGCGCTGTACGTGCATTTTCCGTGGTGCGTGCGCAAGTGCCCGTACTGCGATTTCAACTCGCACGAGTGGAAAGGCGAGCGCTTTCCGGAAGCCGAATATCTCGACGCGCTGCGTGCCGATCTCGAGCAGGCGCTGCCGCTCGTCTGGGGCCGGCAGGTGCATACGGTGTTCATCGGCGGCGGCACGCCGAGCCTGCTGTCCGCGGGCGGGCTCGACCGGCTGCTGTCCGACGTGCGCGCGTTGCTGCCGCTCGATGCGGACGCCGAGATCACGCTCGAGGCGAACCCGGGCACGTTCGAGGCCGCGAAGTTCGCGCAGTTTCGCGCGAGCGGCGTGAACCGCCTGTCGGTCGGCATCCAGAGCTTCAACGAAGGCCATCTAAAAGCGCTCGGCCGCATTCACGACACCGCGCAGGCGCGCGCGGCCGTCGAGATCGCCGCGAAGACGTTCGACAACTTCAACCTCGACCTGATGTTCGCGCTGCCGAACCAGACGCTCGACGAATGCCGGACCGACATCGAGACCGCGCTGTCGTTCGCGCCGCCGCATCTGTCGCTGTATCACCTGACGCTCGAGCCGAACACGATGTTCGCGAAGTTTCCGCCCGCGGTGCCCGACGACGACGCGTCCGCCGACATGCAGGAATGGATTCACGAACGCACGGCCGAGGCCGGTTATGGACGCTACGAGGTGTCCGCGTACGCGAAGCCGAATCATCAGTGCAAGCACAACCTGAACTACTGGCGCTTCGGCGACTATCTCGGGATCGGCGCGGGCGCGCACACGAAGCTGTCGTTCCCGAACCGGATCCTGCGGCAAGCGCGCTACAAGCATCCGGCGACCTTCATCGAACAGGCGATGGCCGGCACGCCGGTGCAGGAAGAACGTGAAGTCGGCCCGCGCGACCTGCCGTTCGAGTTCATGCTGAACACGCTGCGGCTTGTCGAGGGCTTTCCCGTGCACAGCTTCGTCGAGCGCACCGGCCTGCCGATCAGCACGATCGAGCCGGCACTCAAGGAAGCGGAGCGGCGCGGGCTGATCACGCGCGATTTCGCGCAGATCGCGCCGACGCCGCTCGGCCAGCGTTTTCTCAACGACCTGCAGGAATTGTTCCTGCGCGACGACTGAAGCGGAACGACGCGGCATTTCGGTTACAATGCCGCCTCGTGTGGAAGCGTGGCCGAGCGGTTTAAGGCACCGGTCTTGAAAACCGGCGACGGGAAACTGTCCGTGAGTTCGAATCTCACCGCTTCCGCCAAGCGTTCGCCAAACCCCGTCCATTCCTCGAATGACGGGGTTTTTGTTTGTGCGCCGCATGATGCACGCGACGCACGCCCCGCCAGCCGACGCATGCCGCCGGATGCCGTTACAATCCGGCGCTCCGATCCGCGAAACGGGAAACCCACGTCATGAAGCCCTTCATCGCCTCGTCGCTCGTCGCCCTGCTGGCCACCGTCGGCACGCACGCGGCGGCCGCCGATTCCGCCTCCGGCGCCGACGCGCAAACGCCGTCGTGCGCGATCGCATACGTGAAGGGCGTCGGCGGCTCGCCGCGCGGCCTGCGCGAATATCTCGCGAGCCCGACGCCGTACAACTACCTGAAGGAAAACGAGCTCCAGTGCAAGGTGTCAGATGACGGGCGCGCGTCGAACTGCACCGGCGTGACGTATATCCGCAACGAGCAGGTCAGCGTGTACGACGATTCCGACCCAACGACGCTGACGGTCGTCGCGCCGGTGGAACTCGAACATGGCCAGAAGTATCCCGTGATCCTCGTCGTGCAGCGCAAGGACGCGCGCTGCGCGCGGTAACGCGCGAGCCGGCGCGCTCGACGTCGCCGCAGGCCATGCGCTGGAGCCTCACGGGCCGCGCTGCCATCGCCTAGAATTCGATCAGCACGGCGACACGACCGCCGCCGCGACTCGAGGCCGCCCGCGCCACCCGTGCGAGCGGCACACGGAGACCGCCATGACCGAACTGTCGACAGCGACGGATCACGTCGATTACGAAGGCTTCGAGATCCACGTCGTGCCGGGCCTCGCCCCCGGCAGCGACTCGCGTTACACCTACACCGGCTATGTCTGCCATCCTGGCGCGAATCCCGCGCTGCCCGATCACGCGGTGCCGTTCCACGCGGACGGCGAGGAAAGCTACGCGAGCGTCGACGAAGCGGTTCGGGAAGCCGTGCACATCGGCAAGAGCATCATCGACGGCACGCATCCGGACCTGTCCGTTCTGTCGCTCGTGACGCACGGCTACTGAGCCGGGCCCCCGCCGCATTCATCGCTGCCGGCGCGCGCGACTCGCGGGCACGCGCACCGCGCGCCCGCAGCGTCACATGTCACGTCACATCGCGGCATGCGGCGGGCCGCCGCGCGCCGTCATCCGCGAATCGCTACGTCGCGGCGCGCGCCTTATGCGTTTCTCCCGATATCAGGTCGTGCACGGGCGTCTATCATTTTTTTATCGTCACCCTCCGGCGCTTCCCCATGCCGGCACCTCCCATGTGCTCTCTTCCCCGCCCTCGCGTCGACCGGCCGCGCGTTGTCGCGCTGGTCGCCGCCATGATGCTTGCCGCCTGCACGATCACGCCGCCGCCGTCGGTGCACTCGGTCGTGACCATCCCGTCGATTACACGCAGCGGGAATCTCGCGCAGTACCGCGTGGAAGTCGCGCGGTGCGTCGCCGAGCACAATCCGTCCGCCGTGTCGCGCGGGCCGCAGGCGATGCTGCGCTCGCTCGTCGTCGTCTCGTTCACCGTCGATCGCGGCGGCCGCCTCGTCAACGCATCCGTCTATCGCAGCAACGGCGACAGTGAAGCGGAAGCGCTCGCGCTCGCGTCGCTGCGCCGCTCGGCGCCGCTGCCGGTGCCGCCGTCGAAACTGCTGGACGGCAACGGCCGGATCGAGATGATGGAAGGCTGGCTGTTCAACGACGACGGCCGCTTCCAGTTGCAGAGCACCGCATCGGCGCAGGCGCAAACGCTCGACTGAGGCTGAGCCCCGCCGTGATTGCCGCTCCTTGATTGCCGCTATGTCGCGGCGCTGGCTATAATTTTCCGCAATCGCGCGGCCATCCTCCCGCGCGCGCGTTCGTACGCCGCACCCGGCATGCGAGCCGACCATGCCGGCACCGGGCGGCGGCGACCTATCCGTCTCCATCGTCGACCGGCGGGCGACGTCCGCGCCACGGCGCGCGCGTCGACACCGCTACCGCATCATCCGCTCGGCGGCTCGCCCGGCAGGCGCCCGCCTGCCCGAGCGCACGCCCAGCCGATCGCCCCAACGACAAATCGGAGACATCCATGTCCGCATCTCCCCCGGCCGTTGCACACGCAACCGGTTCGGCCGGCGCCGCCGTCAGCCACCGGCGCATCGTGTTCGCGAGCTTCATCGGCACCGCGATCGAGTTCTACGACTTCTACGTGTACGCGACCGCCGCGGCGCTCGTCATCGGCCCGGTGTTCTTTCCGCATGGCTCCGCGACCGCGCAGGCGTTGTCTGCGTTCGTCACGTTCGGCATCGCGCTCATCGCACGGCCGATCGGCTCGTTCCTGTTCGGCCACTTCGGCGATCGCATCGGCCGCAAATCGACGCTCGTCGCGTCGCTGCTCGTCATGGGTGTGTCCACCACCGCGATCGGCTTCGTGCCCGGCTACGACACGATCGGCGCGCTCGCGCCGGTGCTGCTGTGCGTGCTGCGCTTCGGCCAGGGGATCGGCCTCGGCGGCGAATGGGGCGGCGCGGCGCTGCTCGCGACCGAGCACGCGCCGCAAGGCAAGCGCGGCTGGTTCGGGATGTTCCCGCAGTTGGGGCCGTCGGTCGGCTTCCTGATGTCGAACGGGCTGTTCTTCGCGCTCGCGCTGTCGCTGTCCGATGAACAATTCCGCAGCTGGGGCTGGCGCATCCCGTTTCTCGTCAGCGCGGTGCTCGTCGCGGTGGGCCTCTACGTGCGGCTGAAGATCACCGAGACGCCGGCGTTCCAGGCCGCGCTCGATCGCAACGAGCGCGTGCGCGTGCCGGTCGCGACGCTCGTCTCGCAACACTGGCGGCCGACGCTGCTCGGCGCGCTCGCGATGGTGGTCTGCTACACGCTGTTCTATATCTCGACGGTGTTCTCGCTGTCGTACGGCGTGGCGACGCTGCATATTCCGCGCCAGAGCTTCCTCGGCCTGCTGTGCTTCGCGGTGGTGTTCATGGGGCTCGCGACGCCGCTGTCGGCATGGGCGTCGGACCGCTTCGGGCGCAAGCCGGTGCTGATCGTCGGCGCGATCGCCGCGCTGCTGTCCGGCTTCGCGATGGAGCCGCTGCTCGGCAGCGGTTCGATGCCGCTCGTCGCGCTGTTCCTGACGCTCGAGCTGTTTCTGATGGGCGTGACGTTCGCGCCGATGGGCGCGCTGCTCCCCGAGCTGTTCCCGACCAACGTCCGCTATACGGGCGCGGGCGTCGCGTACAACCTCGGCGGGATCCTCGGCGCGTCGATCGCGCCGTACATCGCGCAGCTGCTCGCTGCGCACGGCGGCCTGTCATGGGTCGGCGGGTACGTGTCGGTCGCGGCGGCAATCAGCCTGATCGGCGTGCTGCTGATGCGCGAAACCCGCGACGCATCGCTCGTCTGAGCCTTCGGGGCGCAGCGGGTTGTGCGGCGGGCGGCGCTGCCTATACTCGACCGCGGGGGCGCCGTTGCGCGCCCACGGGAACCCTCCCCGAAGGAGCCGCCGCGATGAACATCCGCCTCGACAACGCCGACCTCATCCTGATCCTGGCGCTCGCGCTGGGTGGCGCGCTGCTGCTCGCGGCGCGCTTCCGGCCGAAAACCTGGCGCGGCCTGCTGCTCGACGCGCTGCTCGCCAATCTGGCGGCGATCGCTGCGGTGGTCGCGTTCGAAGCGCTGCTCGCCTGAACCGGCCGGCTTCGCTTCCGCGCGGCCGGGTCACGCGAATCGCGAGGCTCAGGCCGTCAGCTGCGCGGGCCGTGCGGCATAGGCCGGTGCGACCGCGTCGATCGCATCGAGTGCCTGCGCAACCGACGGCGGCGCGCCGGGCTCGCCGATCGACAGCGCATTCGGTGCCCCGCCGATCCCGCAATGGTGGCGAGACGTCGCGACGAAGATCATCACGGTCGGCCGCTGCAGCGCGTGCGCCATGTGCACGAAGCCGGTGTCGACGCCCACCACGAGCGCGGCCCGGCCGAGGGCCGCGCCGAGTTCGCGCACCGACATCGCCGGCAGCACGATCGCGCCCGGCGCGCGCGCGGCAATCTCCTGCGCGTCGCCATGTTCGGCCGGTGACCCCCACGGCAACAGCACGCGCACGCCGCGCGCCATCATCCGGGTGGCCAGCGCGGCCCAGTGGTCGGCCGGCCATTTCTTGTCCGGATTGGACGTCGCGTGAAACAGCAGCATGAACGGCGTGCCGTCGGTCACGGCGGGCGGCAGGCTCGCATCCTGCGGCGGGACGATCCCGTACGTGGCGATACCTTCGGGCACATAGCCCAGCGCCTCGCCGGCGCTCACGCGCATGCCGTGCCATGCGTCGCAGTCGGGCCGGGGGCCGAAGCGATGCGAATACGCAAAACGGGCGCCCGTCTCGCCGAGATCCTGCGTCTGGTAGCCGACGCGGCGCGCGGCGCGCGCGAGTACCGAGATGATCGCGCTCTTGTAGACGCCGTGCAGATCGATGACCGCATCGTAGCGATGCGCTCGCAGCGCGCCGATCGACGCGGAGATCGCCTTCAGGTCGCCGCCGTTGCGCATCTTCTTGAACCGCCGCAGCGGCGCGCAAAGCACATTGGTCACGCCCGGGTGCCAGCGCACGACTTCCGCGCAGGATTCGTCGACGGCCCAGTCGACCGTCACGCCCGGGAAGGCGCGATGGAGGTCCGCGACGACGGGCAGCGTCTGGACGACGTCGCCGAGCGACGTCACTTTCACGATGAGGATGCGTTTCACGTTCTTTGTGGGATATATCGGACCATTGCGCCATGCTAACGACGCTTGGCGGGTACAAACATTACACCGACATTACATTTGCAACAAAATGCATCGTTTTTGTGAAGGTTTGTCGAGATCGGCATCCGGTTCTTTTTATAATGTGTCCTTTGCCTCCCGGCCCCCGCCGATGCAACGCCCCACCCTTCCCCCCCTGTTTCCCGCCCTCACCCGCCGCTCGCTGCGGATCTGGCGGCAGTACGGTGTGTTCTGGCTCGGCGCGATTGCCGTGGGCCTCGCGGCCGTGCTGTACGCGCGGCTGATCGACTGGGGCTACGACACGTTCCGCACGCTGCGCGAGCACGCCGCATGGCTGCCGCTGCTGCTCACGCCGTCGATCGCCGCCGCATCCGTGTGGATGACGCGCCGCTTCTTTCGCGGCGCCGAGGGCAGCGGGATCCCGCAGGTCATCGCGACGCTGCATGCGAGCCCGGGCGCGTTCGGCGCGCGGCTGCTCACGCTGCGGATCCTGTTCGGCAAGGTCCTGATCTCGTTCCTGGGGATCCTCGGCGGCTTCACGATCGGCCGCGAAGGCCCGACCGTGCAGGTCGGCGCGGCGCTGATGTTCAACCTGCGGCGCTTCTACCCGCGCTCGAACGCGCAGATCGAGCGGCAACTCGTGCTCGCCGGCGCGGCGGCCGGCCTGTCGGCCGCGTTCAATACGCCGCTCGCCGGGATCGTGTTCGCGATCGAGGAACTGACGCGCAGCTTCTCCGCGCGCGCCAGCGGCGTGCTGATTACCGCGATCATCCTCGCCGGTGTCGTCGCCTTGGGCCTGAACGGCAATTACACGTACTTCGGCACGATCGACGCCGGCCAGCATTTCCCGAAAATGCTCGCCGTCGCCGTGCTCGTCACCGCGCTCGTGACCGGCGTCGCGGGCGGCCTCTTCAGCTGGCTGCTGCTCAATACCGGGCGCTGGCTGCCCGCGCGCCTGCTCGGCCTGTATCGCGAGCGCCCGATCACGTTCGCGGCGGTGTGCGGCTTCGTGATCGCCGTCGTCGGCATCGTGTCGGGCGGGACGACGTTCGGCAGCGGCTATGCCGAGGCACGCGGCCTGCTCGACGGCCACGAACAGCTGTCGGTGTTCTATCCGTTCCTGAAGATGGTGTCGATGGTCGCGTCGTACCTGCCGGGCATCCCGGGCGGGATCTTCGCGCCGTCGCTGTCGATCGGCGCCGGGTTCGGCAACGTGCTGCACATCGTGTTCAGCCACATGAGCCTGCCGATGCTGATCGCGCTGGCGATGGTCGGCTACCTCGCGGCCGTCACGCAGTCGCCGATCACGTCGTTCGTGATCGTGATGGAGATGATCAACGGCCACGCGCTCGTGATTTCGCTGATGGCGACCGCGCTGGTGTCGAGCCGCATGGCGCGCTTCTTCGCGCCGCCGCTCTACGAAACGCTCGCGCAGCGCTATCTCGCGCCGCCCGCGGCCACGGCCGCGGTCGAACCCGCGCGCGCAGCGGCGCCGGCGGCGACAACCGGCGTCACCGAGCCGCAGGACGCGGCCGCAGCGCCCGCCGATCCGCTCGACACGCTGCGCGAAGGGGATGGTCGCGAGCCAGACACCGCGGCGGCAGGTATCGACACCGACACCGACACGGACACCGGCGCCGCGCACACGCCGGCGACGCCGCATGACGGCGGCCGGCCGGCATCCGGCGCGAACGGCCCGGCGCAACCGGGCCCGCGCGATACTCAGTAGATCACCACCGGCGCCGGCCGATAGTAGACAGGCCGGGCCGGCACGACGATACAGCCGGCGAGCGTGATCGCGACGAGCGCGATGGCAATGGCGGTTCGTTTCATCGCACGCGCTCCGTCAAGCCCAGTGGCCGCGGGTCCAGAACCAGTTCGGACCACGCTGATTCCAGTGGCCCGGCACCCAGTGCATGCCGACACGCTCGGCTTCCCAGTGGCCGCCGATCCACACGTAGCGACCGTGATCCCAGCGCCAGTGGCCGCGCTCCCACACATAGCCGACGCGCGCGTCGGGCACGACTTCGTAGCGCACGGCCGGCGGCGCGTTCGGCGCGACGACGACGATTTCCTCGGCGGGCGCGGCCACCGGTTCGGCGACGACCATTCGGCCCGATTGCACCAACACCGGCGCGCCGACGAGAATCTCGTCCGCGCGTGCAGCGAGCGGCGCGGCGACGGCTGACAGGCCCGCGGCGAATAGCGCGAGCGAAACGATACGACGTTGAACAACAGAGACAGCCATCACAACCTCCTGATTGAGAAATGACGCGAGCGACGCGAGCGTATTCGTTCAATGCGGGAGGTCGACCAACGGCCGACAGACACCGTGTTACGGCGAGCCCGAAAGTGCAACAGGGCGTAAGACGCGCACGGCGGCATGCGCCGCCGTGCGGAGAGAGGCCGACAAACGTCAGGCTTGCGGGATCTCGATCTTCACTTCGAGGACTTCGAGATCGTCCTGGCGCTCGAGGCTCACGCGGATGTCATCGTTCGAAATACGGACGTACTTCGAGATGACCGCGACCAGCTCCTTCTGCAGCGCCGGCAGGTAATCGGCCGGCGGCCGGCCGCCGACCCGCTCGTGCGCGATGATGAGCTGCAGGCGCTCCTTCGCGACCGATGCGGACTTCTTCTTCTCACCGAGGAGAAACGAAAGGATGGACATGGGCGGCCTCCGTTACTTGCTGCCGAAGAGGCGCTGCAGCAGGCCCGGCTTCTGGTAATCGGTGAAGCGCAGCGGCTTGTCCTCGCCGAGGAAGCGAGCGACGACGTCCTTGTACGCTTCCGCCACGTCGGTGCCGTCGATATGCACGGCCGGCAGACCCTGGTTCGATGCGTGCAGCACGGCTTCCGATTCGGGCACCACGCCGATCAGCTTGATGCGCAGGATCTCGCTGATGTCCTCGAGCGACAGCATCTCGCCTTCGCTCACGCGCTTCGGGCTGTAACGCGTGATCAGCAGGTGCTCCTTGATCGGATCCTTGCCTTCGGTCGCGCGCTTCGTCTTCGACGACAGGATGCCGAGAATGCGGTCCGAGTCGCGCACCGACGACACTTCCGGGTTCGTGACGATCAGCGCTTCATCGGCGAAGTACATCGCATGCAGCGCACCGGCTTCGATCCCGGCCGGCGAATCGCAGACGATGAAGTCGAAGTCCATCGCGACCAGGTCGTTCAGCACCTTCTCGACGCCGTCGCGCGTGAGCGCATCCTTGTCGCGCGTCTGCGACGCCGGCAGGATGTACAGGTTCTCGCACTTCTTGTCCTTGATGAGCGCCTGGTTCAGGTTCGCTTCGCCCTGGATCACGTTGACGAGGTCGTACACCACGCGCCGCTCGCAGCCCATGATGAGATCGAGGTTGCGCAGGCCAACGTCGAAGTCGATCACGGCCGTCTTGTGGCCACGCAGCGCGAGGCCCGACGCGAAGCTCGCGCTGGTCGTCGTCTTGCCCACGCCGCCCTTGCCCGAAGTCACCACGATGATTTTTGCCATTTACCCAATACCCTGTGTTCGTCAATGAGAGCCGATCGATCCGGCGTGCGCCGCGTGAATCACGTCAGGCGCAGCGGTTCGATCATCAGTTTTTCCTCTTCGAGCCGGATCTGCACCGCTTTGCCCAGTATGTCGGCGGGCAACGGGTTCTCGGTCGTTCGATAGATACCCGCGATTGAAATCAGTTCCGGTTCGAGACACGTGCAGAAAATGCGCGCGTCGTGATTGCCGTGCACGCCCGCGAGTGCGCGGCCGCGCAACGGCGCGTAGATGTGGATGTTGCCTTCCGCGATGATCTCGGCGCCGTGACTGACCGGCGCAAGCACCACGAGGTCCCCTTTCGCGTAAATCTGCTGCCCCGAACGCAGCGGCCGATCGATCACCAGCGTCTGGCCGCCCGCCGAAATCTGCGTCGGTGCAGGCTCCGGCGCCGGTTCGGCTGCCGCAACGGCCTCGGCAACGACAGGCGCTGGCTCCGCTTCGTCGGCCGGCTTCGCGGCCGACACGCGGCGATCGCGTGCCTCCAGCAACGGCAGACCGGCTTCCCCCGCCCAGCCCTGCGTGGCCAGCGCCACGACGCCCACCGGGCGCATCCGCACGTCGTTCAGCATCTGGCGGATGTCGGCGAGCGCGACGCGTTCGCCGTCCGCGAGGCGGCGGACGTCGATCGCGACGACATCGTCGGCGAAAAACTCGGGAGTCGCTTCGAAGCGCTTGACCAGTTCGGTACGCAACGCATCGAGATCGGTCGTCTTCACGGTGAACAGCAACGTATCGACCGATCCGCTGCGCAGCTCGAAGAATGGCGATTTTTTAAGCGACATGGACACTCTGCAAAAAATTTTTGCGTATTTTACAGGCGTCCACGCGTGCAGCCATCATTTTTGGGAAACCGGGTCGCGGCGAACGCGCGACCAGAAGGGGGGCAGTGGGACGGGCGACCGGGCCTTCATTGCGCCGTGCGGCCCGCGCGTTCATGCGTCAGGGTGTGTTGAAGTGCGACACGAACAACGACTTCATCGCGCCGGGCATGCGCGCGATTGGTGCATGCTCGCCCGTGTTGCCGAAACCCGCGCGTTCGTAGAAACGGATGGCGTTGCGGTTTGCGTCGGCGATCCATGCATAGACGTCCTGCGCACCGCGTTCGGCCAGCCACGCGGTGGCCGTTTCCAGCAACAGCACGCCGCCGCGCAGATGACGGACCGCGTGCGCGACCCACAGCTCGCTGACGAACGCGCGCCGCTCGGGCGTATTGTCGAAATACGCGCCGATCATGCCGGCCGGATGGCCTTCGGTGTACAGCAGGAAAGTCGTCGACTCGTCGGACGTGGCGCGCAGCGCGGCGATGGCCGCCGCCGCGTCGGCATCGACGTTCAGCAATTCGGCCTCCGGCGCTTCGCCGGGCGCGTAGGGCTCACGCAATGACGCGGCGCGGAGTTCGCGATACACGCGGCCTTGGTCGGCAGCGATACGACGAACGGTCAAGGTCGAACTCATGCAGGCACAGCCCCCTTCGGACAGCAAGCTACTAGCTTCAACCGAAAGCGGGGCATGAGTCAAATCGTTATTTTCAAATGACAGCGCGGATCGAAAGGCAACGGAGGTCGCGCTCGCGCGGGTGTGCAGATGCAGCATTGGCGCGGCGATGCGCAGTGATGCATGGCGGGCGAGCCACAAGGTCAGACATGTCGCCCTTCTCGCCTTGTCATGTATGGGATTCATGCAGCGCGCGTCCGTTATTTGAGCGCCACGGCCGTAATCGTTCGTAACATATGTACGGAAAAGGACTGGCGCGCCGCACGTCGTTGAGCCGCGCTTATTGCATTGCAACATTCGTTGCGAAGCTCACCGCTGGAGAGCCGCGAGCATCACAACACACATTCCTCTGACGACACCCCGGCCGCACGGGTGGATCGGGCCTGCGTTGGCCTGTTTCAATCACCCGCGTGCCGGCCCTTCCCGACACGCGTCACCCACCGGCCGCCGTTTGGAGTTTCATGCCTAGCGCCGGGGTTTGGAAAGCGTGCGCGGCGGTCGTATAACTGGCACAACCGGACACCGATCCGGTGCCGCGCGCCGTGTCGCGGACCAACGACGATTCGAACGACGATAAACGTGCACGTGTGGCCGCCGCGCCCGCAAGCGCAGGAGCCGGCCCCGAAAGGAGGGAGACAATGGCAACGACCGACGAATCGGCCTCGGGCTGGTCGGATGGCAAGCGTTATCTGTGGCTGCTCGGTGCGGTGACGATCACGCTGCCGATCTTCTCGGCCCAGCTTGCGTTGTCGACGGGTCTTCACGTGTTCTGGTGGTTCGGCCCGCTGTTCGCGTTCGGCGTGATTCCGATCCTCGACACGCTGATCGGCGACGATCGCGACAATCCGCCCGAAGCCGTCGTCCCGGACCTCGAACGGGCGCGGTATTACCGCTACATCGTCTATCTCGCGACGCTGGTCGAATACATCGCGTTCTTCATGTGCGTGTGGATCGTCGGCACGCATGCGCTCGCGTGGTACGACTACGTCGGCTTCGCGCTGTCGCTCGGCGCGGCGACGGGCATCTCGATCAACACCGCGCACGAACTCGGGCACAAGACCAGCCGCTTCGAGCGCTGGCTCGCGAAAGTCACGCTCGCGCCGGTTGCGTACGGGCACTTCTTCGTCGAGCACAACCGCGGCCATCACGTGCGCGTCGCGACGGCCGAGGATCCGGCGAGCGCGCGCTACGGCGAATCGTTCTGGGCCTTCCTGCCGCGCACGGTGACGGGCAGCATCCGCTCGGCCTGGCGGCTCGAAAAGACGCGCCTCGAGCGGCTCGGGCATTCGCCGTGGACCTGGCGCAACGAGGTACTGCATGCATGGGCGATGACCGTCGTCGTGTGGGGCATCGCGATCGCGATGGCCGGCAAGGTCGTGATCCCGTTCCTCGTGATCCAGGCCGTGTACGGTGCGTCGCTGCTCGAAGTCGTCAACTACGTCGAGCACTACGGGCTCGGCCGCCGCAAGCTGCCGAGCGGCCGCTACGAACGCTGCACGCCGCAGCATTCGTGGAACAGCAATCACGTCGTCACCAACCTGTTCCTGTATCAGTTGCAGCGGCACGCCGACCATCACGCGAACCCGACGCGCTCGTACCAGGCGCTGCGCCACTTCGACGACTCGCCGCAACTGCCTGCCGGCTACGCGACGATGATCCTGTTCGCGTACGTGCCGCCGCTCTGGTATCGCGTGATGAATCCGCGTGTCGTCGCGCACTATGGCGGCAACATGGCGCAATCGAACATCAAGCCGTCGATCCGCGCTCGCGTGCTCGCGCAGTATTCGGCGGCGCCGTGATGCCGGGCTGCGCGGTCGCCGGCGATATCGTCAGGCGGCTTGCGGCAGCCTGAACACGGCGACCGCGTGCCGCAGCGCGCTCGCCTGCTCGGCCAGCGCCTGCGTTGCGGCCGACGCCTGTTCGACCAGCGCCGCGTTGCGCTGCGTCGCTTCATCCATCTGCGTGACCGCGACGTTCACCTGCTGGATGCCGCCGCTCTGCTCCTGCGATGCGGAGGAGATCCCGCCGGTCGTCGCGCGATCAGGTCGGACTTGCCGCGTGCGGTCGGGCCGCCTCGGTCGTGCGCCGGCCGGCCATCCAGCGACGCACCGCGACGATCGACAGCACACCGCCCACGATCCCGGCAATCACGTCAGCCAGGTAGTGACCGCCCTGCGTTGGCGTCGATGCAATCATTACCGCATTCAGCACGACCCCGGCTGGAAACACGTAGCGGACATGCCGCACCGCATACGCGAACAGCAGAGCCAGCATCACATGGAACGACGGCAACGACACGAGCCCCTGCGATTCGGCCAGGTTCAATTGATGGAATTGCCCGCTGCGCAGCAGGTCGTAGTGTGTCACCGTCGATGCGGTGCCCGGGTCGGTGATACCGAAATGGATGAATGCGCTGGCAGCCGGGAACGGCGTGGAGACGAGCACGACCACGATCACCGCAAACATGAACTGCGCGACGAACTCTGCAAGATCGTCGACGCGGCGGGCCGCCGCCAGGATGAACGGCACAGCAATCAGTTGCGGCATGCCGCTGCGATACGCGAGATCGAGCACACGGTGCAGGTCCGTTTGCGCCATCACCCATCGGTACAGGTCCGGCCAATGGAAACCAAGCATCGCATCGAAGCGAACGAGATGGTTTTCGACCGGGGGCGGGGCGAGCGCCACGCAGAGATAATCGAGCACGGCGACGGCCGCACTGAGCGTTGCGAGCAGCGCCACGCTCAGTAGCGCAAATGCAAATTCGCGACAGCGCAGCATTCGCGTGATGTCGCGATAGCGGCGTACGCAGGACAGGACTGCAAGGAACCCGCTTGCCGCGAACCCGAATGCGACGTTCTTCACGAGCTCGACGACGCTGTCGGGATTCACGACCCAATCCGCGCGCGTGACACACATGCAGGCAGCGAGCGCTGTCAGCAAGACAGCGCCCGTCAGCTTTCCCCAGATCCCCGTGCTCGCTCTCATTGTGGCTTTTATGGTTCAACGTGTGTCGGCCGGCCCATGCGCCAGCGCGCTATCGTACACCGGCATCGGCACAGCAACGCTCATGAAACTGAACGACCAAAACGAAAAACCCCGTGATCCTTTCGGATCACGGGGCTTCGTATTTTGGCGGAGAGGGTGGGATTCGAACCCACGGTACGGGGAAACCGTACGCCTGATTTCGAGTCAGGTACATTCGACCACTCTGCCACCTCTCCTTCCTTGCTGCATCTCGCGGCTGGTCGTTTCCGCGAGAAAAAGATTATAAGACGATCGTTTCCTCGCTGACAAGCCCTTTCTGCAAATTTTTTGCGAAGGGTTTGAAGGCCGCGTTACGACGCCTGTGCAGGCGCGTCGATTCGCTCCATGCCGCCCATGTACGGACGCAGTGCTTCCGGCACCGTGACCGAGCCATCCGCGTTCTGGTAGTTCTCCAGCACCGCGACCAGCGTGCGGCCGACCGCGAGACCCGAACCGTTCAGCGTATGCACGAGTTCCGGCTTGCCCTGCGCATTGCGGAAACGCGCCTGCATCCGGCGCGCCTGGAACGCCTCGGTGTTCGAGCAGCTCGAGATCTCGCGATAGGTGTTCTGCGCGGGCAGCCACACTTCGAGGTCGAACGTCTTCGCGGCCGAGAAACCCATGTCGCCGGTGCACAGCGCCACAACGCGGTACGGCAGGCCGAGCTTCTGCAGGATCGCTTCCGCGTGGCCGACCATCTCGTCGAGCGCCGCGTACGATGCGTCGGGCGCGACGACCTGCACCATCTCGACCTTGTCGAACTGGTGCTGGCGGATCATCCCGCGCGTGTCGCGGCCGTACGAGCCGGCTTCCGAGCGGAAGCACGGCGAATGCGCGGTCAGCTTGATCGGCAGCGCGGAGCCTTCGACGATCGAGTCGCGCACGGTGTTCGTCAGCGAAATCTCGGACGTCGAGATCAGGTATTGCGTGATCGTGTTCTCGCCGCCGCCCTTCTCGACGCGGAACATGTCGTCCGCGAACTTCGGCAGCTGGCCCGTGCCGTACAGGATCTCGGGATTCACGATGTACGGCGTGTACGTCTCGCTGTAGCCGTGCTGCAGCGTGTGCGTGTCGATCATGAACTGCGCGAGCGCGCGGTGCAGGCGTGCGATCGCGCCGCGCAGCATCGTGAAGCGTGCGCCGGCGAGCTTCGCGCCGGTTTCGAAATCGAGACCGAGCGGCGTGCCGACGTCGACGTGATCCTTCACCGCGAAGTCGAACTCGCGCGGCGTGCCCCAGCGGCGCACCTCGACGTTGTCGGCTTCGTCCTTGCCGACCGGCACGCTTTCGTGCGCGATGTTCGGCATGCCCAGCATCAGGTCGGACAGGCGCGTCTGGATCTCGCCGAGCTTGGCCTCCGACGCCTTCATCTCGTCGCCGATGCCGCCGACTTCGGCCATCACGGCCGACGTGTCCTCGCCCTTCCCCTTCATCGCGCCGATCTGCTTCGACAGGCTGTTGCGGCGCGCCTGGAGCTCTTCGGTACGGGTCTGGATCGCGCGGCGTTCCGCTTCGAGGGCGGAAAACGCGGCGACGTCGAGGGTGTAGCCGCGATCGGCGAGGCGCTTCGCGACGCCGTCGAGGTCTTTGCGCAGCAACTGGATGTCGAGCATGGGAGGACTTGGGAAATCGTTGTGTAAGACGGGAATTCTAACGCACCGCGCGCTCGCCACGGCATTGGCCGGACGGACAGTGGCGCAAACGCGCGACTGACGTGGCAGTATCGCATTGTCGGCGTGCGCGTCGGCAGCCGGCGAAGCATATCGTGCAGCGCCGCCGCGCAGCGCGCGACAGCCGCGCCGGGCGGGCGCAAAGCGGCGGGTCACGCACCCGCCTTCGCATCACCATCACCCGAGGGAACCCCGATGGCCATCGAGCTGGACAAGGATGTCCGCGACCGCGCGATCGCGTCGCTGCAACGCTATTTCACAGAAAACATGGACGAGCCGATCGGCAACATTCAGGCTGGCGCGCTGCTGCACTTCTTCGTCGAGGAAATCGCGCCGGCGATCTACAACCTCGCGATCGCCGATGCGCAGGAACGCCTGCACGCACGCGTCGCCGAACTCGACATCGAATGCCACGCTGAGCCGTTCGAGTACTGGAAGAAGCAGCCGGGCCGCAAGCGCTGACGCACCCGGCGTAGCGCGCGCCGCCGCGTGCGGCCGGTCAGTCCTTCTTGCCGGCCTCGCGGTCGAGCTCGCGCAGCCATGCGAGCTTGTCGGCGATCTTCGCTTCGAGCCCGCGCGGCACCGGCTTGTACCAGCGCGGCTCGCGCATGCCTTCCGGCAGGTAGGTCTCGCCGGCCGCATAGGCGTTCGGCTCGTCGTGCGCGTAGCGATACGCATGACCGTAGCCAAGTTCCTTCATCAGCTTGGTCGGCGCATTGCGCAGATGCACGGGCACCTCGCGCGACTTGTCCTGCTTCACGAACGCCATCGCCTGGTTGAACGCGTTGTAGCCCGCGTTGCTCTTCGCCGCGCACGCGAGATAGATCACCGCCTGCCCGAGCGCCAGCTCGCCTTCGGGGGAGCCGAGCCGCTCGTAGGTCTCGGCCGCGTCGTTCGCCACCTGCAGCGCGCGCGGGTCGGCCAGGCCGATGTCTTCCCACGCCATCCGCACGATCCGTCGCGCCAGATATTTCGGATCCGCGCCGCCGTCGATCATCCGGCAGAACCAGTACAGCGCGCCGTCCGGGCTCGAACCGCGCACCGACTTGTGCAGCGCCGAGATCTGGTCGTAGAAATTGTCGCCGCCCTTGTCGAAGCGCCGCGCGTTCAGCGTCATCGCGCTGCTGACGAAATCGGCATCGATGGTCGTGATTCGCGAGGAAGCAGCAGCCGTCTGCGCCTGCTCGAGCAGGTTCAGGAAGCGCCGCGCGTCGCCGTCCGCGTAACCGATGAGCGTATCGACCGCCTTGTCGTCGAACGCGAGGCCGTCGAGCGCGATTTCCTGCGCACGCTTGAGCAATTGACGCATCTCGTCGTCGTTCAGCGACTGCAGCACGTACACCTGCGCACGCGACAGCAGCGCCGAGTTGACTTCGAAGCTCGGATTCTCGGTCGTCGCGCCGATGAAGGTCACCAGCCCCGACTCGACGAACGGCAGCAGCGCATCCTGCTGCCCCTTGTTGAAGCGGTGGATTTCGTCGACGAACAGGATCGTGTGGCGGCCGGTGCGGTTCAGCGTGTCCTTCGCCTGCTCCATCGACTCGCGGATGTCCTTCACGCCGCCGAGCACCGCGGACAGCGCGATGAATTCGCAGTCGAACGCGAGCGCGGTGAGGCGCGCGAGCGTCGTCTTGCCGACGCCGGGCGGCCCCCACAGGATCATCGAATGCGGCTTGCCGGATTCGAATGCGAGCCGCAGCGGCTTGCCTTCGCCCAGCAGATGCGTCTGGCCGATCACCTCGGCGAGCGTCTTGGGCCGCAGCGCCTCGGCGAGCGGCCGGCGCGGCTCGACTTGAAACAGGTCGGACATGAACCCTCGCTCCAGATCAGACAATGGCGGCCGAACGGGCCGCCGGACCCAATATTATGACAGCCGCGCGACTGCGCCGCCGGGGGCGGGGGCCGGGCGCCCGCGCGCGGTGCCCGGCGCCGGTGCCCGCGCCCGGTGCCCGCGCCCAGTGCCCGGCGCCCGGTGCCCGCGCCGGTGCCCACGCCCAGTGCCCGCGCCCCCAAACAACACGGGCCTGCCGTTGCCGGCAGGCCCGTGTCGGGACAACGGTGCGACGCCGTCAGCCGTTGATCACATCCGCGCCCTTCGGCACGACGAACTTGAACGTATCGCCCTTCAGCGGCGGATTCGTCTGGATGTTCGTGAACGTGAGCAGCGTGACGTTGCCGAACACGTCGTGCAGCTCCATCGCGGCAAGCGTGCCGTTGCGGAACCCGATGCCGATCCGCTGGAACTGCGTGTCCTGCGCCTTCGGCAGCATCTCGAGCCAGTCGATCCCGCCCTTCTCGCCCGCATCGCGCAGCGTGTAGTTCTTGTCGAGATCGTTGCTGCCGAACAGGATCGCGGCCGGGCTCGCGCCCAGCGCGCCGTTCAGCTTGCGCTCGGTGACCTGGTTCAGGTCGCGGTCGTACACGTAGAGCTTGTCGCCGTCGGCCTGCAGCACCTGCTGGTACGGCTTCTGGTACGTCCAGATGAACTTGCCCGGACGCGAGAACACGAACGTGCCGCTCGAATTGTCGTTCGGCTTCGGCGCGGCCTGCGCGGCGCTCGCGCCCTTGCTCGGCGCCTTGACGATCTGCTGCGTGAATTCGCCCTTCGCCGAACGCACCTGCGACACGAAGGCCTTCAGTTGCTCGGTGCCGCTCGCGAACGCGTGCGTCGCCGCGAGCATCAGCGATGCACCGGCGAGCGCCGCGCCGAGCCAGCGCCGCGTCGAGCGAAGGGACAATGCGAACGAATGTTGCTGCATATTGCGGTTTTCTCCGTGGGTGGCCGGCGCCGCGGGCGCCGCGGACTCATTCCGCGTCGCGCGCCGGCACAAGAATTTCGCGGTTGCCGCTCGACGACATCGCCGACACGAGCCCCGACTGTTCCATCTGCTCGAGCAGCCGCGCCGCGCGGTTATAGCCGATCCGCAGATGGCGCTGCACGAGCGAAATCGACGCGCGGCGGTTCTTGATGACGATCTCGACCGCCTGGTCGTACAGCGGATCAGACTCGTTGCCGCCTTCGCCGGTTCCCGCGCCGGCCGAACCCTCGTCGCCATCGGCGGTGCCGCCTTCGAGCAGCCCTTCGACGTAGTTCGGCTCGCCGTGCTCCTTGAGCTTCTCGACGACGCGATGCACTTCGTCGTCGGCGACGAACGCGCCGTGCACGCGCACCGGCAGCCCGCTGCCCGGCGGCAGGTACAGCATGTCACCCATCCCGAGCAGCGATTCGGCGCCCATCTGGTCGAGAATCGTGCGCGAGTCGATCTTCGACGACACCTGGAACGCGATCCGCGTCGGCACGTTCGCCTTGATCAGGCCGGTGATCACGTCGACGGACGGACGCTGCGTCGCGAGGATCAGGTGGATGCCGGCCGCGCGCGCCTTCTGCGCGATCCGCGCGATCAGCTCCTCGACCTTCTTGCCGACGACCATCATCAGGTCGGCGAGCTCGTCGATCACGACGACGATATTCGGCAGGCGGCCGAGCGGCTCAGGATCGTCCGGCGTCAGGCTGAACGGATTCGGAATCTTTTCCTCGCGCTTCGCCGCGTCGTCGATCTTGTTGTTGTAGCCGGCGAGGTTGCGCACGCCGAGCTTGCTCATCAGCTTGTAGCGGCGCTCCATCTCCGCGACCGTCCAGTTCAGCGCATGGCCGGCCTGGCGCATGTCGGTGACGACCGGGCACAGCAGGTGCGGAATGCCTTCGTAGACGCTCATTTCGAGCATCTTCGGATCGATCAGGATCAGGCGCACCTGCTCGGCGGTCGCCTTGTACAGCAGCGACAGGATCATTGCGTTGATCCCGACCGACTTGCCCGAACCGGTCGTGCCGGCGACCAGCAGGTGCGGCATCTTCGCGAGATCCGCGCACACCGGCTTGCCGCCGATGTCCTTGCCGAGGCTCAGCGTCAGCGCCGACGACGCGGCCGCATAGACTTCCGAGCCGATGATCTCGGACAGGTGCACCGTCTGGCGGCGCTGGTTCGGCAGCTCGAGCGCCATGTAGTTCTTGCCGGGGATCGTCTCGACCACGCGGATCGACACGAGCGACAGCGAACGCGCGAGATCCTTCGCGAGGTTGACGATCTGGCTGCCCTTCACGCCGGTGGCCGGCTCGATCTCGTAGCGCGTGACGACCGGGCCCGGATACGCGGCGACGACGCTCGCCTCCACGCCGAAATCCTTCAGCTTCTTCTCGATCAGCCGCGACGTGAATTCGAGCGTATCGGCGGAAATCGCTTCCTGCGTCTTCGGCGCGGGATCGAGCAGCGACACCGGCGGCAGCGTCGAATCGCCCGGCAGGTCGGTGAAGAGCGGCACCTGGCGCTCGCGCTCGACGCGCTCGGACTTCGCCGGCGTGACGACCGGCGGCACGATCGTGACGGGCTCGTGATCCTCGATGCGCACCCGCTCCTCCTCGACCTTGCCTTCGCGGCGCACGGCCGCGGCCTCGCCGAGCTTGCGGTCGCGCTCGGCCTCGCGGCGCAGCTTCGCGACGTTGACGGCGGACAGGATCGCGCCGCCGACGCGCTCGGCGACCGACAGCCACGAGAAGCGGAAATACAGCGACAGGCCGATCGCGAGCGCGATCAGGAGCAGCAGCGTGCCGCCGGTGAAGCCGAACGCGTGCGACATCGCGCCGGCCACGGCCTCGCCGATCACGCCGCCCGCCGCGCGCGGCAACTGCACCTTCAGCGACCACATCCGCAGCGCCTCGATGCCGTCGCACGCGAGCACGACGAGCACGAACGCGAAGATCTCGGTGAGCCAGCCGATCGGCCGCTCGGGTTCGTCGACGACCGCCTCGTGACGCGTGATGCGCCGGTAGTTGACCGCGATGCGCCGTCCGAGCGGCACGATCAGCCAGTAGGCCGACAGGCCGAACAGCAGCAGGATGATGTCGGCCGTCCACGCGCCCACGCGGCCGGCCCAGTTCGAGATGTGGTCCACCTGCGCCGCGTGCGTCCAGCTCGGATCGCGCCGGCTGTAGCTCAACAGGGCCATCACCAGAAAAGCGCAGAGCGCGACCTGGAGAATCCAGCGGATCTCCGTGAGGAGCTTCGACATCCGGTGCGGCAACGCCTGTGCCTGGGCGGAATAAGGAGCTTTTGCCATGAATCCGTATAAAGAGGACGGGCCGCGGGCCCGCCTGTCGTTCGATCGCGCTCATTGTAAACGCTGCACCGGGCCGCCAAGTGTAAATGACGGTTACATAAGAGGGCCGGGTGCATGAAGCCTGGCCGCGCGCCGCCTCCCGGCAAACGCTATCGCGACGATTGAAACTCTCGTTCGGCAGTGCAGCAACGGGGCCTTTATAATGCGCGTCTGATACCCATCTATGACGGCATCCCGGTCAACCCAGACCGTCCGGCGAGCCTTATCCCGCCCGCCGCGGCCGCCTTTTACGGATTCGCACATGTCCACGCCCAAACACGCCAAAGTCCTGATTCTCGGTTCCGGCCCCGCCGGCTACACGGCTGCCGTCTACGCGGCACGCGCCAACCTGTCCCCGGTGCTCGTCACCGGCATCGCGCAGGGCGGCCAGCTGATGACGACGACCGATGTCGAAAACTGGCCGGCGGACGCAAAGGGCGTGCAAGGCCCCGAACTGATGGCGCGCTTCCAGGAGCACGCCGAGCGCTTCAACACCGAAATCGTATTCGACCACATCCACACCGCGAAACTGCACGAACAGCCGATCCGGCTGATCGGCGATTCGGGCGAATACACGTGCGACTCGCTGATCATCGCGACCGGCGCGTCCGCGCAGTATCTCGGCCTGCCGTCCGAGGAAGCCTTCATGGGCAAGGGTGTGTCGGCCTGCGCGACGTGCGACGGCTTCTTCTATCGCAACCAGGAAGTCGCGGTGATCGGCGGCGGCAACACGGCCGTCGAGGAAGCGCTCTACCTGACGGGCATCGCGAAGAAGGTCACGGTGATTCACCGCCGCGACAAGTTCCGCGCCGAGCCGATCCTGATCGACCGCCTGCTGGAGAAGGAAAAGGAAGGCGTCGTCGACATCAAGTGGGATCACGTGCTCGACGAAGTGACGGGCGAGCAGTCGGGCGTCACGGGCCTGCGCATCAAGAACGTGAAGACCGGCGCGACGCAGGACCTCAACGTGCAGGGTGTGTTCGTCGCGATCGGCCACAAGCCGAACACCGACCTGTTCCAGGGCCAGCTCGAGATGAAGGACGGCTACATCCTGACGAAGAGCGGCCTGCACGGCAACGCGACGTCGACCAGCGTGCCGGGCGTGTTCGCCGCCGGCGACGTGCAGGACAACGTGTACCGCCAGGCAATCACCAGCGCCGGCACGGGCTGCATGGCCGCGCTCGACGCGCAGCGCTACCTCGAAGGCCTGCACGACAAGAAGTAAGCGTCAAGCGTTCGGCCGCCGGGCGCTACAATGGCGTCCGCTGCCGCGAAGCAGGCTTGACCGGAAAGCCGCTGCCGCCGTGCAGCGGCTTTTTTGTGCCCGCGCGTCCGACGCGCCTGCCCCGGTTACCGAATCATGGCGAAGAACCAGCCCCATCCGAGCGATCCCGCGAAGCGGCAGATCGCCGCCCGTCCCGCGAACCCGGCGCCCGCCGCGCCCCCGCCCGCACCCGATGCCGCCACGTTGCGCGGCCAGGGCCTGGCCGGCCTCGGCGCGCTGCGCAAGTCGCTGCAAGGCGAAGCCGACCGCCGCGAGCGCGCCCGCGTCGAAACCGCGAAGGTCGCGCGCCAGGCGGAAGCCGACGCGAACCTGTTCCGCAACGAAATCGGCGCGATCCAGCCGCTGAACGCGCCGCCGCGCGCGAAGCCCGGCCGCACGCCGCCCGACCCCGTGCCGAAGCAGACGCAGCGCGACGAGGAAGATGTGCTGAACGCGACGCTGTCCGACGAATTCGATCCCGAGACGCTGCTCGACAGCGACGAATCGCTGTACTACCACCGCCCCGGCATCAGCCGCGAAGTCGTGCGCAAGCTGCGCAGCGGCGCGTGGATCGTGCAGGCGCAGCTCGACCTGCACGGGATGCGGCGCGACGAGGCGCGCGACGCGCTCGCGGAATTCATCCGCGAAGCCGGCAAGAAGGGGCTGCGCTGCCTGCGCGTGATCCACGGCAAGGGGCTCGGCTCGATCGGCAAGGAGCCCGTGCTGAAAGGCAAGGTGCGCGCGTGGCTCGTGCAGAAGGAAGAAGTGATCGCGTTCTGCGAGGCGCGCAGCCACGACGGCGGCGCGGGCGCGGTGCTCGTGCTGCTGCAGCCGCTGCCGGCCCCCGCCGATCGGGGGCCGCGTGCCGCATCCTAGGCTGACGCTCGCGATCTCGATACTGGAAGCGATCGCGACGCTCGCCTTCGCGATCTCGGGCTTCATCGAGGCGCGCAAAAACCGCCTCGACTCGGTCGGCACGTTCGTCGTCGCGCTCGCCACCGCGTTCGGCGGCGGCACGCTGCGCGACATCCTGCTCGAACGCCGGCCGTTCTACTGGGTCATCCACGACGACTACGTGATCGCGATCTTCGTGCTCGCGCTGTTCGCGCCGATCGTGCTGCGGATGCTGTCGCGGCTGTCGGCCGAGCGGCTGCTGCTGGTCGCCGATGCGATCGGGCTCGGCATCTTCAGCATCTCGGGCACCTCGATCGCGCTCGATGCCGAGATGCCGCGCTTCATCGCGGTGATGATGGGCGTGATCACCGGCGTGGTCGGCGGCATCATCCGCGACGTGCTGTGCAACGACATCCCGCTGATCCTGCGCGATTCGCGGCCGTACGCGACCTGCGCGTTCGTCGGCTGCTGGTTCTACCTGCTGCTCGCATGGCTGCAGTTCGACTCGGTGTACAGCGTGCTGTTCGCGACCGGTTTCATCCTCGTCGCGCGGCTCGCGACGTTCAAGTTCGACGTGCGGTTGCCGCACTGACGCCGCCACACATCGCCACATGCAAAAATGAAAGGGGCCGTTCACACAGACGGCCCCTTCTCTTTCGTTCAGCGTAAACGCCGCCTCACGCGATCCGCTCTTCCGACGCCGGATCGAACAGCACCGCCTTCGACACGTCGAACAGCAGCGACAGCGTCTGGTCGGGCTGCGGGTTCGCGGCCGGATGCACGCGGCTCACGATCCGCTTGCCATTGACCTGCGCGAACACGTGCGTGTCGGGGCCGGTCGGCTCGGTCACGTCGACGCGCACGTCGAACGGCTGCAGGTGCGACGCGTCGCCGTTGTGCGCGTGGCGCACGTCGGTGATGCGCTCCGGACGCAGGCCGAGGATCACCTCGCGGCCGACGTGCGACTTCAGCTGGCCATCGAACGGCAGGTTCAGCGCGCCGCGCTTGACGCCCGTGTCGATCTCGAGCGCGATCCCGCTGCCCTGCTCGACCAGCTTGCCGTTGATGAAGTTCATCGGCGGCGCGCCGATGAAGCCCGCGACGAACAGGTTCGACGGCGAATCGTAGATGTCCTGCGGCGCGCCGAACTGCTGGACCACACCGTCCTTCATCACCGCGATCCGGTCGCCGAGCGTCATGGCCTCGATCTGGTCGTGCGTCACGTAGACGATCGTCGTGCCGAGGCGCTGGTGCAGCAGCTTGATTTCCGCGCGCATCTCGATGCGCAGCTTCGCGTCGAGGTTCGACAGCGGCTCGTCGAACAGGAACAGCGACGGATCGCGCGCCAGTGCGCGGCCCATCGCGACGCGCTGGCGCTGGCCGCCCGACAGCTGGCCCGGCTTGCGATCGAGCAGATGCTGGATCTGCAGCATCGCCGACACGCGCTCGACGATCTGCTGCTGCTCGCTCTTGGGCACCTTGCGGATGTTCAGGCCGAACGAGATGTTCTCGCGCACCGTCATCGACGGATACAGCGCGTACGACTGGAACACCATCGCGATGTCACGGTCCTTCGGCGACAGGTCGTTGACGACCTTGCCGTCGATGCAGATCTCGCCGCTCGTCACGGTCTCGAGGCCGGCGATCATGTTGAGCAGCGTCGACTTCCCGCAGCCCGACCCGCCGACCAGGATCAGGAACTGTCCGTCCTCGATCTCGATGTCGACACCCTTCAGGACCGGCACCCCGTTCGGGTAGGTCTTGTACACGTCACGGATGGAAAGGCTTGCCATGCTGTGAATCCTCTGTCTCGTCTCGCGCGGCGCACTGCGGCGCCGCGTCGGGTTCGTTTCGATGCGCCGCGCTTCGCGCGCGGCCGGTTCGTCGTATCGGATGAAACCGCGCTTACCCCTTCACCGCGCCCGCCGTCAGCCCGCGCACGAAGTAGCGGCCGGCGACCACGTAGACGAGCAGCGTCGGCAGCGCGGCGATGATCGCGCCCGCCATGTCGACGTTGTACTCCTTCACGCCCGTCGACGTGTTGACGAGGTTGTTCAGCGCGACCGTGATCGGCATCGAGTCGACGCCGGAGAACACGATCCCGAACAGGAAGTCATTCCAGATCTGCGTGAATTGCCAGATCAGGCACACCATGAAGATCGGCAGCGACACGGGCAGCAGGATCTTCGTGAAGATCGTGAAGAAGCCCGCGCCGTCGATGCGCGCGGCCTTCACGAGCTCGGCCGGCACGCTCACGTAGAAGTTGCGGAAGAACATCGTCGTGAACGCGATGCCGTACACGACGTGCACGAACACCAGGCCCGGAATCGTATTCGCGAGGCCGAGCATCCCCTGCAGGCGCGCCATCGGCAGCAGGATCACCTGGAACGGGATGAAGCAGCCGACCAGCATCATCGTGAACAGCGCATCCGCGCCGCGAAAGCGCCAGTGCGTGAGCACGTAGCCGTTGAACGCGCCGATCAGCGACGAGATCAGCACGGCCGGAATCACCATCTGCAGCGAATTCAGGAAGAACGGCTTCATCCCGTCGCAGCGCACGCCGGTACACGCGCCGCTCCACGCCTTCACCCACGGATCGAAAGTCCAGTGCGTCGGCGGCGTCAGCAGGTTGCCGGTGCGCAGCTGGTCGAGGTCCTTGAACGACGTCGACAGCATCACGTAGATCGGGAACAGGAAATACAGCGCGAACAGGATCAGCGCCGCATAGATCACTGCCCGGCTGATCGTCATCTTAGGCTGCATTGCGGGTGCTCCTCGATTCCATATACATCAGCGGCACCAGCACCGCGACCACGGTCGCGAGCATCATCACCGACGACGCCGCGCCGAGCCCGAGCTGGCCGCGGTTGAACGAAAACGTGTACATGAACATGGCCGGCAGCGACGACGACGTGCCGGGGCCGCCCGCCGTCAGCGCGACGACCAGGTCGAAGGTCTTGATCGTGATGTGGCAGAGGATCAGCAGCACCGAGAAGAACACCGGGCGCATGCTCGGGATCACGATCTTGCGGTAGATGGTCGGCAGCGTCGCGCCGTCGACCTGCGCGGCCTTGAAGATCTCGGCGTCGACGCCGCGCAAGCCGGCGAGGAACAGCGCCATCACGAAGCCGGTCGACTGCCACACGGCGGCGATCACGATACAGAAGATCGCCTTGTCCGGATCGTCGAGCCAGCCGAACGAGAAGCTCGTCCAGCCCCAGTCGTGCATCACCTTCTCCAGGCCGAGGCCCGGGTTCAGGATCCACTGCCACGCGGTGCCCGTGACGATGAACGACAGCGCCATCGGGTACAGGAAGATCGCGCGCAGCGCGCCTTCGTTGCGGATGCGCTGGTCGAGCAGGATCGCGAGGAACAGCCCGAGCGCGACGCAGATCGCGATGAACGGAATCCCGAACCAGCCGAGGTTTGCGGCGGAGGTCCACCACACGTCGTTCTGGAACAGGTCCGAGTAACGGCCGAAGCCGTCGAATTCGTAGTTCGGCAACAGCCGCGAGTTGGTCAGCGACAGATAGCCGGTAATCAGGATGAAACCGTAGATGAACACCACGGCGATCGCGAGGCTCGGCGCGAGCACGAGCTTCGGAATCCAGCGATCGGCGAAGGCCGACATCGGCGACGTGCGCCGCGCGACGGCAGCGCCGGATCCGTTTCCGCTAAGAGGGGCAGCCACTTGATTCGACTCCTGGAACGAGGGCGGCGCAGGCCGGGCCGGCGCCGGGTACGGCGCGGGCCCGCCGGCGAGCCCGTTTGCTGCACATGCAAAAACGCCCGGCCGACGATGCGTTTCCGGCCGGGCGCCCGTTGCGCCTTACTTCACCTTCGCGGCTTTCGCGAGCGCGGCGACCGCGCTCTTCGAATCCTGCTGCGAGTTCATGAACTTCGTCACGACGTCGGTGATCGCACCGGCCGTCGCGTCGCCCTGCGCCATTCCGTGCGCAAGCGACGGCACGAAGCCGCCCGACTTGATCGCGGTCTGCTCGTCGGCGTACGACTTCTTCGCGCAGTCGTCGAACTTGTCCATCTTCACGCCGAGGCGTACCGGCACCGAACCCTTCAGCAGGCTGAACTGCTCCTGGAAGGCCGGCGTCATGATCGTCTTCGCCAGGGCGAGCTGGCCCGGCGTCGCGTCCTTCTGGCCCTTCTGCTGGAAGAACACGAACGAGTCGACGTTGAACGTGTACGAATTCGCCGTGCCCGGCACCGCTGCACAGATATAGTCCTTGCCGGCCTTCTTGCCCGCGTTCTCGAACTCGCCCTTCGCCCAGTCGCCCATGAACTGCATGCCGGCCTTGCCGTTGATCACCATCGCGGTCGCGAGGTTCCAGTCACGACCGTTGCGGCCGGTGTCGAAGTAGCCCTGGATCTTGCGCACCGTGTCGAACACCGACACCATCTGCGGCGAGTTCAGCGTGGCCTGGTCGAGATCGACGAGCGCCTTCTTGTAGAACGCCGGGCCCTGCGACAGCACGACGTCTTCCCACAGCGTCAGGTCCTGCCACGGCTGGCCGCCCATCGCGACCGGCTGGATGCCCGCGGCCTTCAGCTTGTCGGCCACCGCGAAGAACTCGGGCCAGGTCGTCGGCACCTTCGCGCCGATCTTGTCGAGCGCGGCCTTGTTGATATAGAGCCAGTTCACGCGGTGCACCGAGAACGGCGCGGCGACGGTATGGCCCTTGTACTTGATGATCTTGTCGATTTCCGGCGGCAGGTTCTGCTTCCAGTCGCCGGCAGCGGAATCGATGTTGACGAGCACGCCCTGGTCGGCCCAGTCCTGGATCAGCGGGCCCTTGATCTGCGCGGCCGACGGGGAGTCGCCGCTGATCACCTTGGTCTTCAGCGCGGTCATGGCCGCCGCGCCCGCGCCGCCCGCGACCGCGAAGTCCTTCCACACGTAGCCCTGCTTCTGGAGGTCGTCCTTCAGCACGCCGACGGCCTTCGACTCGCCGCCCGAGGTCCACCAGTGCAGCACCGTTACGTTCTCGGCCGCCTGCGCCGCCACGGCGCCAGCCATCAGACCCGCGGCGCAGAGCGCGCCCATGATCGAGCGAACTTTCATTACTTATCTCCTCCAGACTGAATCAACTCGTGAGGTTCCCTGACCGGGAACCGGCTTCTTGATAAACGACGGGGAAATCGAGCCGCGGGACGCGTGCAGCGTACGGGGCCGATGACCGGCCGGGCTCTTACAGAAAGCGTGAATCGAGATTCAACGGCGTGTCTCCTCATTGTGTTTCTGGCCCGCCGCGATGCCGCGGCGCGAGCCCGGGGCGACGGCGCGCGGACGATGCGCACCGTCAATGTCCGATAACATTCGGCACAAGGCGTTCCCGAAGGCGAAGCTCGCGCAGTTCATCGACCGCACTTCTTTTTTTCTTCACCCAGGTGCTACCCCTTGCGGCGGATTGTAGTTAAACTACAATTCAGTGTCAAAAATATTTTTATCGCACTACGGATCGCTTCCCAGCACCCCAACCGGCGGAGACACATGCATACCGATTCCAGCTTTACCTTCGTACTTTTCGGCGGCACCGGCGACCTGTCGATGCGCAAGATCCTGCCCGCGCTGTTCGAAGCGCACCGCGGCAACATGCTCGCGGAAAGCGGCCGGATCGTTGCCGTCGCGCGGCACGAATCGGATCGGGCGGGCTATCTCGAGTGGGTCGACACGCACGTGAAGCCGCATGCGGCGAAGGCGGCCGGCAAGGCGTTCGACGACAGCGCGTGGCAAGCCTTCCTCGAGCGCATCGAATACGTGAAGCTCGACCTCGGCCGCGCGGAGGACTACACCGTGCTGCGCGACGCGGTCGCGCAATTGCCCGGCATCCGCGTGTTCTATCTCGCGACGGGGCCGTCGCTGTTCGTGCCGATCTGCAAGGCGCTCGCGTCGGTCGGCCTGAACGAAGGCGCGCGCATCGTGCTCGAGAAGCCGCTCGGCTACGACCTGCGCTCGTCGAACGCGATCAACGACGCGGTCGGCGAGATCTTCGCGGAAGACCAGATCTACCGGATCGACCACTACCTCGGGAAAGAGCCGGTACAGAACCTGCTCGCGCTGCGCTTCGGCAATGCGCTGTTCGAGCCGCTGTGGCGCCGCGAATGGGTCGAGAGCATCCAGATCACGATCGCCGAGGAGCTCGGCGTCGAGGCGCGCGGCGATTTCTACGACAATACGGGCGCGCTGCGCGACATGGTGCAGAACCACCTGCTGCAGCTGCTGTCGATCGTCGCGATGGAGCCGCCGCACTCGATGGATTCCGACTCGGTGCGCGACGAGAAGCTGCGCGTGCTGCGTGCGCTGAAAGCGATCGATCCGCGCGACATCGGCAAGGTCGCGGTGCGCGGCCAGTATCATGCGGGCGTGATCAAGGGCGCGCAGGTGCCTGCCTACGCGACCGAGCCGGGCGTGAAGCCCGACAGCCAGACCGAAACCTTCGTCGCGCTGAAGGTCGAGATCGAGAACTGGCGGTGGGCCGGCGTGCCGTTCTTCCTGCGCACCGGCAAGCGTCTTGCCGATCGCGTCGCGGAGATCGTCGTCAATTTCCGTCCGGTGCCGCACTCGGCGCTCGGGCCCACCGCGCTGCGCGCCGGCGCGAACCGCCTCGTGATCCGGCTGCAGCCGAACGAGACGATTCGCCTGTACTGCCTCGCGAAGCAGCCCGGCGAAGGGATGAACCTCGCGAGCGTGCACCTCGACCTCGCGTTCGACCAGTTCTTCAAGGAAGGCCAGATGGAGGCCTACCAGCGCCTGCTGCTCGACGTGATCAACGGCCGCCTCGCGCTGTTCGTGCGCCGCGACGAGCAGGAAGCCGCGTGGCGCTGGGTCGAGCCGATCCTGAACGAATGGGCGCGCTCGCTGAAGCCGCCGAAGCCGTACGCGGCAGGCACGTGGGGGCCGGCCGCGGCGAGCGCGATGCTCGCACAGCACGGCACCTGCTGGCTCGAAGAAGAAAATTGATGCAAACCGTTGCCGTGCGCGCTTGGCGCGCGGCAACGTGCCCCACGATTCATACGAATTGAACAGACAAAGCAGTCCGGAGGAGATGTGATCGAGATTCACGCTTTCGACACCCAGGAAGCGCAAAGCGAGGCGCTCGCGCGCGCCGTGGGCGATGCGCTGCGCGCCGCGCTCGCGGGCCCCGCGCGCCCGACGCTCGCGGTGTCCGGCGGCACGAGCCCGCGCCCGTTCCTGCAAACGCTGTCGCACGCGGCGCTCGACTGGGCCGGCGTCGACGTCACGCTGGTCGACGACCGCTGGGTGCCGGAGGACGACGCGGCCAGCAACGCGCACCTCGTGCGCGACACGCTGCTGCAGCACGCGGCGGCCCCTGCCCGCTTCCTGCCGCTCGTCGACACGCGCGCCGCGCTCGATGCGCACGTCGCCGCGCTGAACGCGAACGCCGACTACCGCGTGCCGACCGTCGCCGTGCTCGGCATGGGCGAGGACGGCCACACCGCGTCGATCTTCGCGGACGCGCCCGAATGGGACCACGCGATCGCGACGCCCGAGCGCTTCGTCGCCGTGCATCCCGGCGCCGCGCCGCATGCGCGCGTGAGCTTTTCGCTCGATGCGCTGAAGCGCGTCGACCGGCTCTTCCTGTTGATCGCGGGCAGCCGCAAACGCGACGTGCTCGACGCCGCGGCCGCCACGCTGCAGAAGAACGCGATTTCCCACCTGGCCAACGACAAGGGGACCCAGCTCGATGTCTACTGGTGCGCAAAGTAAGGCGGTCGTCGCGGTCCAGCATGCCGACGGCCCGCGCCTGCTCGCGGACGTCGGCGGCACCAACGCGCGTTTCGCGCTGGAAACCGGCCCGGGCGAGATCACGCAGATCCGCGTCTATCCCGGCGCCGACTATCCGACGATCACCGACGCGATCCGCAAGTATCTGAAGGACGTGAAGATCAGCCGCGTGAACCACGCGGCGATCGCGATCGCGAACCCGGTCGACGGCGACCAGGTCACGATGACCAATCACGACTGGAGCTTCTCGATCGAGGCGACGCGCCGCGCGCTCGGCTTCGACACGCTGCTCGTCGTCAACGACTTCACCGCGCTCGCGATGGCGCTGCCCGGCCTCACCGATGCGCAGCGCGTGCAGATCGGCGGCGGCACGCGCCGCCAGAACAGCGTGATCGGGCTGCTCGGGCCCGGCACCGGGCTCGGCGTGTCCGGCCTGATTCCGGCCGACGATCGCTGGATCGCGCTCGGCAGCGAAGGCGGCCACGCATCGTTCGCGCCGCAGGACGAGCGCGAGGATCTCGTGCTGCAGTACGCGCGCAAAAAGTTTCCGCACGTGTCGTTCGAACGCGTGTGCGCCGGCCCCGGCATGGAGATCATCTATCGTGCGCTCGCCGCGCGCGACAAGAAGCGCGTCGCCGCGAACGTCGACACGGTCGAGATCGTCGAGCGCGCGCATGCCGGCGAAGCGCTCGCGCTCGAGGCGGTCGAGTGCTTCTGCGGAATTCTCGGCGCGTTCGCGGGCAGCGTCGCGCTCACGCTCGGCGCGCTCGGCGGCGTCTATATCGGCGGCGGCGTCGCGCTGAAGCTCGGCGAACTGTTCACGCGCTCGTCGTTCCGCGCGCGCTTCGAGGCGAAGGGCCGTTTCACGCACTATCTGCAGAACATCCCGACCTACCTGATCACCGCCGAATATCCGGCGTTCCTCGGCGTGTCGGCGATTCTCGCGGAGCAGTTGTCGAACCGTTCGGGCGGCGCGTCGTCGGCGGTGTTCGAGCGGATTCGCCAGATGCGCGACGCGCTGACGCCGGCGGAGCGCCGCGTCGCCGATCTCGCGCTGAACCATCCGCGCTCGATCATCAACGACCCGATCGTCGACATTGCGCGCAAGGCGGACGTGAGCCAGCCGACGGTGATCCGCTTCTGCCGCTCGCTCGGCTGCCAGGGCTTGTCGGACTTCAAGCTGAAGCTCGCGACCGGCCTCACCGGCACGATTCCGATGAGCCACAGCCAGGTGCATCTCGGCGACACGGCCACCGACTTCGGCGCGAAGGTGCTCGACAACACGGTGTCCGCGATCCTGCAGCTGCGCGAACACCTGAACTTCGAGCACGTCGAGAATGCGATCGAGATCCTGAACGGCGCGCGCCGCATCGAGTTCTACGGGCTCGGCAATTCGAACATCGTCGCGCAGGACGCGCACTACAAGTTCTTCCGCTTCGGGATTCCGACGATCGCGTACGGCGACCTGTACATGCAGGCCGCGTCGGCCGCGCTGCTCGGCAAGGGCGACGTGATCGTCGCCGTGTCGAAGTCGGGGCGCGCGCCCGAGCTGCTGCGCGTGCTCGAGGTCGCGATGCAGGCCGGTGCGAAGGTGATCGCGATCACGTCGAGCAACACGCCGCTCGCGAAGCGCGCGACCGTCGCGCTCGAGACCGACCACATCGAGATGCGCGAGTCGCAGCTGTCGATGATCTCGCGGATCCTGCATCTGCTGATGATCGACGTCCTCGCGGTCGGCGTCGCGATTCGTCGCGCGTCGACCAACGGCGAGTTGCCGGAGGCCGTCGCGCAGGCGCGCGCACGCGCGAGCGACGACGAAACGGCCGACGTGCTCGACTGGCTGAGCCACGGCGCATCGCCGGCGGCGAAGGACGTCGCGCGCGACTGACGCGCGGCGCTTTCCGACCGCCCGAAAAAAACGCCACCGACGCACATCGCGCGGTGGCGTTTTTTCATGCCGCGGCCATTGCGGCCTCCGCTCACGCCCCCGCTTTCACCGGCCGCCCATGCCAGCGCAGCACGAGATAGCGCCCGGCGAAACACAGCACGCCCGACACACCGATCGTCACGCCCATCGCGAACGGCGTGCCGTCCGCGAGTGCGCCGATCGCGACGCTCGCGAGCGCGCCGAGCGCGAGCTGCATCGCACCGAACACGGCCGCCGACGCGCCCGCGTTGTGCGGGTAGCGATGCATCAGGTCGGTCGTGCAGTTCGCGGACAGGATCCCGACCACGCCGACCACGAAGAACAGGCACACGACGATCGACCATAGCCCGCCCCACCCCGTCAGCGCGACGAGCGCGACCGCGAGCGACGCGATGCAGCTCACGAGCGACGCGGCGGAAATGAGGCGCAGCGAGCCGATCCGGCCGACGAGCCGCGTGTTCGCGAAGTTGCCGATCATGATCCCGACGACGTTCAGCCCGAACAGCAGCCCGTAGTGCTGCGGCGACACGTGGAAATACTCGATGTACACGAACGGCGTCGCGGTGATGTACGAGAACATCGCCGCAAACGCCATCCCGCCGCACAGCATGTGCCCCCACGCGACGGGATCGGACAGGATGCGCCCGTACGACGCGAACGATGCAAGCACGGCCGCGCTCTTGCGCCGCTCCTTCGGCCAGGTTTCGGGCACGCGCAGGTACGCGGTCGCCGCGCACAGTGCGCCGAACGCGGCCAGCACGACGAACACGCCGCGCCAGCCGGCGAAGCGCAGGATCTGACCGCCGATCAGCGGCGCGAGCAGCGGCCCGACCGCGGTGACGATCGCGACCATCGACAGCACCTTCGCGGCGTCGGTCGGTTCGTGCGCGTCACGCGCGATCGCGCGGGCGAGCACCGACGCGGCGCCCGCGCCGAGCGCCTGCAGGAAGCGCACGACGATCAGCATGTCGATCGAGCCCGACACGAAGCAGCCGATGCTCGCGAGCGTGAACAGCGCGATGCCGCCGAGCAGCACCGGGCGGCGGCCCCACGTATCGGACAACGGACCGTACAGCAGCATGCCGATCGAGAAGCCGGCCATGAAGCTCGTCAGCGTGCGCTGCGCGGCGCCGGGGCTCACGGAGAAGCCGTCGGCGATCGACGGCAGGCTCGGCAGGTACATGTCGGTGGCAATCGGCCCGCAGGCGGCGAGCGCGCCGAGCAACAGGATCAGCCGGGCATCGGGCCGGCGCCGGACGACGTGGGACATGGGTATCCGCAATGGAGGCCCGCGCGCATCGGGGCGCGCGTGGCGGTGAAGACGGGAGGCCGCGCCGCGGACGGCGCTCAGGCCCATGATTGTACGCGCAACTTTTTTGCGTGCCGGCGGCGCGTGTGGCGCGTGTGGCGCGCATGGCCGGCAAGCGCCGGTATGGCCGGTGTCGCGCGAGTTCGCGTGCGGATTCGCGTGCGGATTCGATTAAGCTTGCTGCTCGCCGCTTTTCTCGTCTGACCAAATCGACCCGACGACCGCACCAATGACCGCTTTCCTGCTGATCTGGAGCCCCAAGAAGTGGCCGTGGCCCGAGCTGCCCGACGTCGCCGCGCGCGTGAAGGCCGGCGAGGCCGTGCATGACGTGTGGGGCTGCGGCTTCGCACGCGGCATCCTGCCGGGCGACCGCGTGTTCCTGCACCGTGTCGCGAAGGAGCCGAAGGGCGTGTTCGGCTCCGGCTACGTGACGCGCGCGCCTTACGAGGTGCCCGATCCGGCGACCCGGCGCGGCTACCGGCTGTGCATCGACTTCGTCTACGACTGGCTGGTCGACGCCCACCAGGACGTCGTGATCCCGCGCGACGCGCTGCGCGTGCATCCGTACTCGGTGCAGACCTGGGATGCGCAGAGCTCCGGCACGTCGATCAAGCCGATGGTCGAAGGCCCGCTGGAGAAACGCTGGGCCGAGCTGACCGGCAAGCGCAAGTCGCCGCGATAAGCGGATCGGAGCCGGCCCGCCCTCGCCGTTCCCGCGCGCCCACCTCGCGCCTGCGAACGCGCCGAAAGGCCGCAGACCGCCCGGCGGGCCCGCCCCGCGCGTCTCCGGTACAATCGGACGGATAGTTCCGCCCAGGCGCCGCGGCCCGTGCACAGGCCCCGCACCCTTCTCTCGCAGGTTTCGCTCATGTCCAACAATCAGATCCTCTTCGAACGCGCCCAGAAGACCATTCCGGGCGGCGTCAACTCACCGGTGCGCGCCTTCCGTTCGGTCGGCGGCACGCCGCGCTTCGTGTCGCGCGCACAGGGCCCGTACTTCTGGGATGCCGACGGCAAGCAGTACATCGACTACATCGGCTCGTGGGGCCCGATGATCGTCGGCCACGTCCACCCGGAAGTGCTGTCGGCCGTGCAGAACGTGCTCGCCGACGGCTTCTCGTTCGGCGCGCCGACCGAGGCGGAAATCGAGATCGCCGAGGAAATCTGCAAGCTCGTGCCGTCGATCGAACAGGTGCGGATGGTGTCGAGCGGCACCGAGGCCACGATGAGCGCGCTGCGTCTCGCGCGCGGCTTCACGGGCCGCAGCCGCATCGTCAAGTTCGAGGGCTGCTACCACGGCCACGCAGACAGCCTGCTGGTCAAGGCCGGCTCGGGCCTGCTGACGTTCGGCAACCCGACGTCGGCCGGCGTGCCCGCCGACATCGCGAAGCACACGACCGTCCTCGAATACAACAACGTCGCCGCGCTGGAAGAAGCGTTCGGCGCGTTCGGCGATGAAATCGCCGCGGTGATCGTCGAGCCCGTTGCGGGCAACATGAACCTCGTGCGCGGCACGCCCGAATTCCTGAACGCGCTGCGCGCGCTGTGCACGAAGCACGGCGCCGTGCTGATCTTCGACGAGGTGATGTGCGGTTTCCGCGTCGCGCTCGGCGGCGCGCAGCAACACTACGGGATCACGGCCGACCTCACCTGCCTCGGCAAGGTGATCGGCGGCGGGATGCCGGCCGCCGCGTTCGGCGGCCGCCGCGACATCATGGCCCACCTCGCGCCGCTCGGCGGCGTGTACCAGGCCGGCACGCTGTCGGGCAACCCGATCGCGGTCGCGGCCGGCCTGAAGACGCTGCAGCTGATCCAGGCGCCGGGCTTCTACGACGCGCTCACCGCGCAGACGAAGCGCCTCGCCGACGGCCTCGCGGCCGAAGCGCGCGCGGCCGGCGTGCCGTTCGCGGCCGACTCGATCGGCGCGATGTTCGGCCTGTACTTCGCCGAGCGCGTGCCGACCAGCTTCGCGGAAGTCACGAAGAGCGACACCGAACGCTTCAATCGCTTCTTCCACCTGATGCTCGACGAAGGCGTGTACTTCGCGCCGTCCGCGTACGAGGCCGGCTTCGTATCGAGCACGCACGACGACGCGGTGATCGACGCGACGCTCGCGGCCGCGCGCCGCGCATTCGCGGCCCTCGCCGCCTGACCGGAACCACGCATGTTCTCGGATACCGATTTCGCCCACATGCAGCGCGCGCTGACGCTCGCGGCGCGCGGCATGTATACGACCGCGCCGAACCCGCGCGTCGGCTGCGTGATCGTCAAGGACGGCCACGTCATCGGCGAAGGCTTCACGCAGCCGGCCGGCCAGGACCACGCGGAGGTGCAGGCGCTGAAGGACGCGCGGGCGCGCGGCCATGACGTCGCAGGCTCCACCGTATACGTGACGCTCGAGCCGTGCAGCCACTTCGGCCGCACGCCGCCGTGCGCGAACGCGCTGATCGACGCGCGCGTCGCGAAGGTCGTCGCGGCGATGGAAGACCCGAACCCGCAGGTATCGGGGCGCGGCCTCGGGATGCTGCGCGACGCGGGCATCGACGTGCGCTGCGGGCTGCTCGCGAACGAAGCGGGCGAACTGAACATCGGCTTCGTGTCGCGGATGACGCGCGGCCGCCCGTGGGTGCGGATGAAGACGGCCGCGTCGCTCGACGCACGCACCGCGCTGCCGTCCGGCGAAAGCCAGTGGATCACCGGCGAGGCCGCGCGCCTCGACGGCCACGCATGGCGCGCGCGCGCGTGCGCGATCCTCACCGGGATCGGCACGGTGCGCGAGGACAACCCGCTCCTGACGGTGCGCGGTATCGACACGCCGCGCCAGCCGCAGCGCGTGCTGGTCGACAGCCGCCTCGACCTGCCGCTCGATGCGCGTCTGCTCGAAGGGGCGCCGCTGCTGATCTTCTGCGGCCGGCTCGATGCGTCCGGCGAAGTGCGCGCGAACGTGCTGAAGTCGCGCGGCGCGGAAATCGTGCCGCTCGCGAATGCGCACGGCAAGGTCGACCTGCCCGCGATGCTCGCGGCGCTCGGCGCGCGCGGCGTCAACGAACTGCACGTCGAAGCCGGTCACAAGCTGAACGGTTCGCTGCTGCGCGAGCAGTGCGTCGACGAGCTGCTCGTCTATCTCGCGCCGAGCCTGCTCGGCAGCGACGCGGCCGGCATGTTCGACCTCGCCGCGCCGGCGAGCCTCGACGCGCGCACGCGGCTCGCGTTCCACAGCGTCGAGCGGATCGGCGACGATCTGCGGATTCTCGCGCGCGTCGCGCCGCCTGCCGCCACCCACTGAACGGAGCCGTCACGATGTTTACCGGAATTGTCGCGGCCGTCGGCCGCATCGAATCGATCAACCCGCTCGGCGCGTCGCCCGACGCGGGCGTGCGGCTGACGGTGCAGGCCGGCGGGCTCGACCTGGCCGATGTCGCGCTCGGCGACAGCATCGCGATCCAGGGCGCGTGCATGACCGTCATCGAAAAGACCGAAACCGGCTTCGACGTCGACGTGTCGCGCGAAAGCCTGAACCGCACGGTCGGCCTCGCGCAACCCGGCGAAGTGAACCTCGAGAAGGCGCTGCGCGCGCACGACCGCCTCGGCGGGCACATCGTGTCGGGCCACGTCGACGGCCTCGGCACCGTGACGCGGTTCGCGCCGGTCGGCGAATCGCACGAGCTGCGGATCGTCGCGCCGCGCGAGCTCGGCCGCTATCTCGCATACAAGGGCTCGATCACGGTCAATGGCGTGAGCCTGACCGTCAACGCGGTCGACGATCGCGCGGACGGCTGCGAATTCTCGATCAACCTGATTCCGCATACGGTCGAGGTCACGACGCTGCGCCACGTGAAGGCCGGCGACAAGGTCAATCTCGAAATCGACATGATCGCGCGATATGTCGAGCGGATGCTGTCGGCATCGCACGGCGTGCAGCAGGACTGATTGCGGGGGGCGGTGCCCCGGGACATGAAATGGCGGCCGGCGGTTCGCCCCGACACCTGGCCTGACGGCCAACGACGCGCACGGGTCATCGCGTCGCGCTAAGATGCAACGGCAGCGGTTTCGGCGCCGCGACACACGGTGCGCCGCGTACCGGCTGTCCCTTTTCCTCCAGGAGTCGTCCCATGTCCATCTCGATGTACCAGGCTTCGCTGCCCGTCCTCATCCGCGGGCTCACCAACCTGCAGCACATCCTCGGCAAGGCGCAGGCGCATGCGGCCGAGAAGCAGATCGACCCGTCGGTGTTCATCGGCGCGCGCCTCTATCCGGACATGCTGCCGCTCGTCCGCCAGGTGTACATCGCGACCGACACGGCCAAGGGCTGCGCCGCGCGGCTCGCCGGCGTCGACATCCCGAGCTATCCCGACGTCGAGCAGACCTTCGACGAGCTGCATGCGCGCATCCAGAAGACGATCGACTATCTGAAGAGCTTCGAGCCCGCGCAGATCGACGGCAGTGAATCGCGCCAGGTCGTGCTCAAGATGCGCACCGGCCCGATCGAGTTCACCGGCCAGTCGTACCTGCTGAACTTCGTGCTGCCCAACTTCTTCTTCCACGTGACGACCGCGTACGACATCCTGCGCCACGGCGGCGTCGAACTCGGCAAGCTCGACTACCTCGGCGGCCGCAACGAGCACGCGTGACGCCCGGCCGCGCCCGGGCCTACCTGCGGCCGCCCGTCCTCGGGCGGGCCGCGGCGGCCCCGGCAGGCGCGCCTCGCCGGGCGGTCACGCGGCTTTCCGGCGTGCTCGCCGGCCGCGCGCGGCCGGCGCCAGCCGAAACGCGCTCCGGCTGGCGTAAAATACGCACTTTCCTCTTTCTCGCCCCCTTATGACGCTCGCCTCCACGCTCGACATCATCGCGGAGTTGAAAGCCGGCCGGATGGTGATCCTGGTCGACGAAGAAGACCGCGAAAACGAAGGCGACCTCGTGATCGCCGCCGAATTCGTCACGCCGGAAGCGATCAACTTCATGGCCAAGTACGGCCGCGGCCTGATTTGTCTGACGTTGACGCAGGAACGCTGCAAGCAGCTGCACCTGCCGCTGATGACCTACCGCAACGGCACCCAGTACGGCACCGCGTTCACGGTCAGCATCGAAGCGGCCGAAGGCGTGACGACCGGCATCTCGGCCGCCGACCGCGCGCACACGATCGCCACGGCGGTCGCGCACGACGTGCGCCCCGAGCACATCGTGCAGCCGGGCCACGTGTTCCCGATCATGGCGCAGCCGGGCGGCGTGCTCGTGCGTGCCGGCCACACCGAGGCCGGCTGCGACTTCACCGCGCTTGCCGGGCTCACGCCGGCCGCGGTGATCTGCGAGGTCATCAAGGACGACGGCACGATGGCGCGCCTGCCCGACCTGCTCGAGTTCGCGAAGGAGCACAACCTGAAGATCGGCACGATCGCCGACCTGATCCACTACCGCAGCCGCACCGAATCAATCATCGAGCGAATCGCCGAGCGCACGATGCAGACCGCGCACGGCACGTTCCGCGCGGTGCTGTACCGCGACCAGCCGACCGGCTCGCCGCACATCGCGCTGGTGCGCGGCACGCCGTCGCCCGACGTCGATACGCCCGTGCGCGTGCACGAGCCGCTGTCGGTCCTCGACCTGCTCGAGACGAGCATCTCGACGCACTCGTGGACGCTCGACGCCGCGATGCGCGACATCGCGGAACGCGACCTCGGCGTGATCGTGCTGCTCAACTGCGGCGACACGAAGGAACATCTGATCGACGTCTTCAAGGCGTTCGACGAGGAAGAAAAGGCCGCTGCGCTGAAGCGCCGGCCGGTCGATTTCAAGACGTTCGGCATCGGCGCGCAGATCCTGCGCGACGTCGGCGTCGGCAAGATGCAGGTGCTGTCGAATCCGCGCAAGCTGGGCAGCATGTCCGGCTACGGCCTCGAAGTCACGGGCTTCATTCCGATGCCCGGCGGCGAAGCCAAGTCCTGCCCGGCGTCCCACGCGTAACCCGCCACGGCGCTTTCGCCCTATAACCGTTCATCCACACCACGGACAGATCATGGAAATCGGACAATACCAACCGAATCTCGAAGGCGACGGCCTGCGTATCGGCATCGTGCAATCCCGCTTCAACGAACCCGTCTGCAACGGCCTGGCCGATGCATGCGTCGAAGAACTCGAGCGCCTCGGCGTCTCCGGTGAAGACGTGCTGCTCGTGTCGGTGCCCGGCGCGCTGGAAATCCCGCTCGCGCTGCAGAAGCTCGCGGAAAGCGGCCAGTTCGACGCACTGATCGCGCTCGGCGCGGTGATCCGCGGCGAGACGTACCACTTCGAACTCGTGTCGAACGAAAGCGGCGCGGGCATCACCCGCATCGGCCTCGACTTCAACCTGCCGATCGCGAACGCGGTCCTGACGACCGAAAACGACGAGCAGGCCGTCGCGCGCATGACCGAAAAGGGTCGTGACGCCGCACGTGTCGCGGTCGAGATGGCGAACCTGACGATGGCGCTCGACCAGCTCGGCGACGACGAGGACGAAGAAGAAGACGAAGAAGACGAAGAGGAGCGCGCATGAAGAAGAGCGCCCGCCGACAATCGCGCGAGCTGGCGACGCAGGGCCTGTATCAGTGGCTGCTGTCGAACGCGGCCCCCGGCGAGATCGACGCGCAACTGCGCGGCGCGCTCGGTTACGACAAGGCCGACAAGGAGCTGCTCGATGCCATCCTGCACGGCGTGATTCGCGAGCATGCGACGCTCATCGAAGCCCTCACGCCGTCGCTCGACCGCCCGGTCGACCAGCTGTCGCCGGTCGAGCGCGCCGTGCTGCTGATCGCGACGTTCGAGCTCACGCATCATGTCGAAACGCCGTACCGCGTGATCATCAACGAAGCAGTCGAACTCGCGAAGACGTTCGGCGGCTCGGACGGCTACAAGTACGTCAACGGCGTGCTCGACAAGCTCGCCGCGAAGCTGCGCCCCGCCGAAACGCAGGCGCGCCGCAACGGCTGATTCCGTTGGTACACGGGCGCGCAAGCGCCCGTTTTTCATTCTTCCTCCCCTTCCTCGCCCCGCCCGACCGATGAATACCACCGCCGATTCGCTCGTCACGCTCGCCGCACGCGTCGACGCGATCCAGCCCTTCTACGTGATGGAACTGATGAAGGAGGCACAGCGGCTCGAGTCCTCCGGGCGCGATGTTATCCACATGGGCATTGGCGAACCGGATTTCACCGCGCCGGAGCCCGTCGTCGAGGCGGCCGCGGCCGCGCTGCGCCGCGGCGTCACGCAGTACACGAGCGCGCTCGGCATCGCGCCGCTGCGCGAAGCGATCGCCGCGCACTATGCACGCGCGTACGGCCTCACGATCAGCCCCGAGCGGATCGTCGTGACGGCCGGCGCGTCGGCCGCGCTGCTGCTCGCCTGCCTCGCGCTCGTCGGCCGTGATGACGAGGTGTTGATGCCCGACCCGTCGTACCCCTGCAACCGGCACTTCGTCGCGGCGGCCGAAGGCCGCCCGGTGCTCGTGCCGAGCGGCCCCGAAGCCCGTTTCCAGCTCACTGCGGACGACGTCCGTACGCGCTGGGGCAGCCGCACGCGCGGCGTGCTGCTCGCGTCGCCGTCGAACCCGACCGGCACGTCGCTCGAGCCGGACGAGCTGAAGCGGATCGTCGAGGCCGTGCGTGCCCGCGGCGGCTTCACGATCGTCGACGAGATCTACCAGGGGCTCAGCTACGACGCGGCGCCCGTGTCGGCGCTGTCGTTCGGCGACGATGTCGTCACCGTGAACAGCTTCTCGAAGTACTTCAGCATGACCGGCTGGCGACTCGGCTGGCTGGTCGTACCGCCGTCGCTCGTCGGCACCTTCGAAAAGCTGTCGCAGAACCTGTTCATCTGTCCGTCCGCGCTCGCGCAGCACGCGGCGCTCGCATGCTTCGAACCGGCCGCGCTCGACATCTACGAAGCGCGCCGCGTCGAATTCAAGCGTCGCCGCGACTTCATCGCGCCGGCGCTCGAACGGCTCGGCTTCACGGTCCCCGTGATGCCGGACGGCGCGTTCTACGTGTACGCGCACTGTGGCGGCGTCGCTCATCCGGCGGCCGGCGACAGCGCGGCGCTCACGCAGGCGATGCTGCACGACGCGGGCGTCGTGCTGGTGCCGGGCATGGACTTCGGCGTACATGCGCCGCGCGACTATATCCGGCTGTCCTATGCGACCGCGTACACGCGCCTCGAAGAGGCCGTCGAGCGGCTGGCGGCGCTGTTCGGCCAGCACTGACGTCCGGCCGGCCGTCCCGGCGCGCGGCGGCCCTTGCGGCCGCGCAAAAAGAAAAAGGCACCCGGATCGGGTGCCTTTTTGCTTGGAGCCGGCTGGAACCGCGCGGCGTTACGCGCCGAGTTCCGGGTGGTCGCCGTGCGACTGCTTCGCGGTGTCGACGCTGGCGGCGTCCTGCTGCGGCGCGCCCTTCGGCACGGCGGCAGCCTTCGCGGCGATCGGCTGTGCGGCGTCGAGCGTCGCGTGCACGCGCTTCGCGCCGCCGGCCGCTGCCGTCGCGGACGCGGTCACGATCGGCTTCGACGGCTGGGCCGGCGCATTGAGCGGCACGCTGCGGCCATGCGCGACGTCGCGCAGGCGGGCGCGCTCGGCCATGACCTTCGAGCCGTAGGCGGTGTCGTCCGGGTTGGTCGAGCCGTTGTACATGCGCAGACCGTTCGCGAGCGAGCCGCCGCGGGCGATGCAGTCCTTCAGCACCAGCGCGCCGACCTGCAGGTTCGCGAGCGGTTGCAGCGCGGTGTCGGTGCCGCCGAAGTATTCGAACTTGTCGGAATGGACCTTCGACATGACCTGCATCAGGCCTTGCGCGCCGACGCCGCTTTCCGCGTACGGGTTGAAGCCCGATTCGATCGCCATCACGGACAGCAGCAGCAGCGGATCGAGGCCGACGTCGCGACCGGTCTGGAACGCAGCCTTGACGAGCTGGCCGAGCGGCTCCTGCGCGACCCGGTAACGGCGCGACAGGTAGGTGGCGACGAGCGCCTGTTCGCGGTTCGACGCGAGCGCACGATCGTCGCGCGCATCGGCCGGAACCCGCTGGGTCGGGATCAGTTTCGCGAGCGCGACGGGCGACGGGCCGTTGCGGGCCGGATCGGACGCATCGTTCTGCGCGGCGGTTTCCGGTGCGACGTCGAGACCGACGGCGAGCGCATCCGGTTCAGGGGTGTCTTCCTGCTGCGGCTGCGCGCCGGCAGGCGCGAAGTTCGGCAGCGGATGACCGGTCAGCAGACGGGCCGGACCGGCCTGCACGGCCGCGGATACGACCGGCATCAGCTTCGCGGCGATGTTCCCGCGCACGGTCGGCAGCAGCCACAGGGCCAGTGCGATTGCGACGGCGAAACAGCCGACAACGCTGAATAAATGGTGACTGACACGCGTCCCGCGACGCAGCATGTCGCGCACGATCTGCGCATGCTGCTCATTGGGACGCCACGATAACCAAGCGTTCATTCAGATCATCTCCCATGAACATGACTCGTGCGGCTCGCTCAGCTCGATGGCGAGACAGAATACGTGCCGCGGAATCACGATGCCGCCCGCCTTGGTTGGGACGCGCAAGCATCGGGGAAACGGTATAAGTACCGTTCGAGGCCACGGTGTAAGGGGGCCGGCACCTTCGCACATTGGGCGAGGCGGGCATACGCGGTGGCACCCACGCAAAAAACCAGCGTGTGGTAGCGCTGGCTGGGACTACTACAAAAGCCGTCGAATACGCCGTGCAGGTATCGGCGGACGGTGACGCGCTGCGTCAAAGATCGGTGATTGGCGGCTCGAAGCCCTTTACCCTGCAGCCAATGTGAGCGGATTCTAGCAGGGTTTTATAGATCGTCAACACTATGAAATCTCAAAATCATAACAAAAAGTAATTTTGAATCGCCCTTCAGATCGCGAGCCCCTTGCCGTAGGGGCTCCGCGCGCGATCGACTTTTTTCACCGCCGGGCGTGCGCGCGGCCGCCCGGGTAAAATCGGCGATCGATTCGGGGCCGCAGCTGGCCGCTGCGCCCGCCCACCGCTGCCCGCTTTGCGGGCGGCCCGGACCTTCTTCATGAAATACAAAGACTTACGCGATTTCATTCAGCGCCTCGAGGCGCTCGGCGAACTGCGGCGCGTCACGCAACCCGTGTCGCCCGTGCTCGAAATGACCGAGCTGTGCGACCGCGTGCTGCGCGCAGGCGGCCCGGCGCTGCTGTTCAACGCCCCGCCCGGCAATGCGTTTCCGGTGCTCGGCAACCTGTTCGGCACGCCGCGCCGCGTCGCGCTCGGGATGGGCGTCGATGCGGGCGACGACGCCGCGCTCGGCTCGTTGCGCGACCTCGGGCGGCTGCTGTCCGCGCTGAAGGAGCCGGATCCGCCGAAGAGCCTGAAGGACGCCGGCAAGCTGCTGTCGCTCGCGAAGGCCGTGTGGGACATGGCGCCGAAATCGGTGTCGTCGCCGCCGTGCCAGGAGATCGTCTGGGAAGGCGCCGACGTCGATCTGCACAAGCTGCCGATCCAGACCTGCTGGCCCGGCGACGCGGGGCCGCTCGTCACGTGGGGCCTTACCGTCACGCGCGGGCCGAACAAACCGCGCCAGAACCTCGGCATCTACCGTCAGCAGCTGATCGGCCGCAACAAGCTGATCATGCGCTGGCTCGCGCATCGCGGCGGCGCGCTGGACTTCCGCGAATTCGCGCTGCAGAACCCGGGCAAGCCGTATCCGGTCGCGGTCGTGCTGGGCGCGGATCCGGCCACGACGCTCGGCGCGGTGACGCCCGTGCCCGATTCGCTGTCCGAGTACCAGTTCGCCGGCCTGCTGCGCGGCAGCCGCACCGAACTCGCGAAGTGCCTGACGCCCGGCGTCGACACGCTGCAGGTGCCCGCCCGCGCGGAGATCGTCCTCGAGGGCTTCATTCACCCGCAGGAAGGCGCGCCCGCCCCTGCTCCGGCCGGCGCACCGCCGCGTCCGGCCGGCAACGCGTCCGCCGCGTACGAGCACGCGCTCGAAGGCCCGTACGGCGACCACACCGGCTACTACAACGAGCAGGAGTGGTTTCCGGTGTTCACCGTCGAGCGCATCACGATGCGCCGCGACGCGATCTATCACTCGACCTACACGGGCAAGCCGCCCGACGAGCCGGCCGTGCTCGGCGTCGCGCTCAACGAGGTGTTCGTGCCGCTGCTGCAGAAGCAGTTCACCGAGATCACTGACTTCTACCTGCCGCCGGAAGGCTGCAGCTACCGGATGGCCATCGTCCAGATGAAGAAGAGCTACGCGGGCCATGCGAAGCGCGTGATGTTCGGCGTGTGGAGCTTCCTGCGGCAGTTCATGTATACGAAGTTCATCGTGGTCGTCGACGAGGACGTGAACATCCGCGACTGGAACGAGGTGATCTGGGCGATCACGACGCGCGTCGACCCCGTGCGCGACACCGTGATGGTCGACAGCACGCCGATCGACTATCTCGATTTCGCGTCGCCCGTCGCGGGCCTCGGCTCGAAGATGGGGCTCGACGCGACCAACAAGTGGCCCGGCGAGACGAACCGCGAATGGGGCCGCCCGATCGAGATGGACGCGGCCGTGAAGGCGCGCGTCGATCGCCTCTGGCAAGAGATCGGACTCTGAGTCCGCGCGTTGAACGTATCCGGCAAGAAAGACGATGAGCTTCGCCCCCGCCTCGATGATGTCCGACGGATTCTTCCTGTCGCTATCGCTGTGTCTCGACATCGGCCTCGTCAACGTCGCGATGCTGTCGCTGACGCTGTCGCACGGCTTCCGGCCGGGCTTCTGGCTCGGCGTCGGCTCGTGCGTCGGCGATCTCGTCTACGCGGCGCTCGCGCTCGCGGGCATGGCCGTGCTGCTGCAGTTCGAGGCCGTGCGCTGGATCGTCTGGATCGGCGGCGGCGCGGTGCTGCTGTTCCTCACGTGGAAGATGGCGCGTGAAGCGCTCGCGCCGGCCGGCGGCGCCGACGCGGGCGATGCCGACGACACGCCGCAGCCGCGGGCCAGCGCGCGGCGCAGCTTCGTGCGCGGGATGCTGCTCGCGATGTCGTCGCCGAGCGCGATCCTGTGGTTCGCGGCGGTCGGCGGCGCGCTGATCGCGAAAGCCGGCGCGACCACGCCGGCGACGGCGTCGGTGTTCCTGTCCGGCTTTTTCCTCGGCGGCCTCGCGTGGACCCTCTTCATGTGCACGCTCGCGAGCCAGGGCCGCAAGCGCGCGGGCGCCGGGCTGATGCGCGCGTGCCATGTCGCGTCGGCACTGTTGTTCGCGTATTTCTCATACAGCGTGATCGTCGGCGGCTATCGCGACCTGATCGTCCACGCGGTGTGACCGCCGCGCGCCTAGCCGCGCCGAAATGAAAAACGGCGCAACGCCCCGCGAGGGACGTTGCGCCGTTTTGCCGCGTGCTCAGACGGCCGCGCGGACTATTGCATCAACGACGCCAGCCGTGGTGACCCCAGCCACCATAACCGTGACGCCAGTACGGACGGCCGTAGTAGCCACCGACGACCACGGGGGGCGGTGCATAGTATGCGGGCGCCGGCGCGTAATACACCGGCGGGGGCGGCGGCGCGTAATACACAGGCGGCGGCGCTGCGTACACGGGATATGCCGGTGCAACCGGGACGCCAATGCCGACCCCGATCGACACGTGGGCCTGTGCGGCGCCTGCGGCACCCAGACCCAACGCGGCGGCGGCGATGAACGGAATGAGCTTTTTCACTTCGATTCTCCTGCTGGAGCGGTAATTTGTGCGCCCCTGACGGCAACGGCGGGCATGCACGTCGCATGCAAGCAATGTAGCGAAAACCCGTCTCTCGTGTATTGCGCATTTGTTGCAAATTGCAATTCAACGCGGGCGCGGCCAGCGTGCGGCCCGGCTGCGCGAATCCGCTGCTGCCCATGCCGGTCGCGCGATTCCGTCCGACCAGTGAAATAGCGACACGCTGGCCGGTCAGTCTTACCGGATGCGGTAAGCGCGGCCGCCGCGCTTCCGTAATGAACGATTACAAATTCGAGACAAGACGCCGACAATTCAAGAGGGACGCGGCCCACAGGCGATTCGGGGCCGGATGCGACGGTCGTCATCGAGCAGCGAAAGCGCGGCATCCGGTGATCCACTGCTCGCCTGAAACATCGCCGCCCCGATCGTCCCGCCGGGCGCCCGCCATCCGCGCCCGCCCTGTCATTCCTGCGATACTGGCGGCTGCTCCGTTTTCGCTTCGTGGCCCGTCATGTCCCTCCCCGACACTCCCCGCCTCGGCTTCATCGGCGCCGGCCGCCTCGCGCGCTGCGTCGCCCGGCGTTTCGCGGCCGCCGGCTTTCCGGTCGTCGCGATCGCGAGCCGCACGGCGGATTCGGCCGCGGCACTCGCCGCGCATATAGATGGCTGCCGGGCGGTCGACACGCCGCAGCAGGTGGTCGACGCCACCGACCTGATCTTCCTGACCGTGCCCGACGACCATCTCGCGTCGACCGCCGCGGCGCTGCGGTTCGACGCCGCGCGCGCGACGGGCCAGGCGCTCGTCCATTGCAGCGGCGCGTCGGCGGTCGAGTTGCTCGATCCGGCAAGACGGCAAGGCGCGGCCACCGGCGGCTTCCATCCGCTCTACCTGTTCGGCGGCACCGACGCCGATCTCGCCCGCATCGACGGCTGCTCGGTCACGCTCGAAGCCGACGGCGCGCTGCACGCGACGCTGCTGCGGCTTGCTGCCGCACTCGGCTGCCATCCGCTGTCGATTCCGGCCGGCGGCCGGATGCTCTATCACGCGGCAGCACATTACGCGGCGAGCTTCGCGCTGTGCGGGCTTGCGGAAGCGGTCGAGCTATGGCGCGGCCTCGGCTTCGACGAGGCCGCCGCGCTGCGCGCGCTGCTGCCGATGCTCGCCGGCACGATCGAAACCGCACGCGACAAGGGCCTCGCGAACGCCCTCGCGGGCCCGGTGTCGCGCGGCGACACCGGCATCGTCGAGCGCCAGCTCGCGCTGCTCGAGGCGCGCGGTGGCGATCATGCGACGCTGTATGCGCTGATGACCCGCCGGGCGGTCGCGCTCGCGGCCAAGCGCGCCGCGCCGCCGGCCGCGCTGCCGGCGCTCGCGCAGGCCGTCGAAACGTCGCTCGCGCGCACGACCGGGCACCCCTCCCCGCCGCACGACGAGGCGTGATAAGGTGTCGGCCGATGCGCCGCCATCCGGCGTTGGCGGCCGCACGCTACTCGACTGTAAAAAAAGGATGCCAACGATGTTCGGCGAGATCGCCCGTTTTCTGCTCAATACCCTCTTCACGCTGTTCGGCGCCGCGCTGATCCTGCGCGTCTGGATGCAGGCCGTCCGCGTGCCGCCGTACAACCCCGTCACGCAGGCCGTGCTGCAGGCGACCAACTGGCTCGTGCTGCCGCTGCGCCACGTGATCGCGGGCGTGCGCGGCATCGACTGGGCGAGCGTCGTCGCCGCGCTGCTCACCGCGCTCGTCTATGTGGTGCTGATGGTCGTGATGGCCGGCTTCGATCCGGCCTCGGTGATTCCGACGCTCGTCGCGGTGGCACTGCTCACCGTCGTGAAGTGGGCGCTCAATCTCGTGATCTGGATGACTATCCTGATGGCGCTGCTGTCGTGGCTCAACCCGCGCTCGCCGGCCATGCCGATTCTCTACCAGCTCACCGCGCCGTTCCTGAACCCGCTGCGCCGCGTGATCCCGAACCTCGGCGGCATCGACCTGTCGCCGATCCTGCTGTTCGTGATCGTGCAGGTGCTGCTGATGGTCGTCACGCGCGCCGCCGTGTCGCTGACGATGTTCGGCATCTGACGGAGCGACGCTACGCTGCCGGCCCCTGCGCCGGCGGCGCCGAGAGCGTGTCGATCACGCCGAAGCGCGCCGGAATCATCGCGTAGCACACGCGCACCTTCTCGCGCGACAGCCGCTCGAGCAACTGCTGCGCCTCGTCCTCGGTGGCGATGAATTCGACCTCGATCGCAAGCGACCCCTGCAGCTCGAAAAAGCGATCCTCGTGCAGCACCCGATGCCGGCCGAAGCCGGCCATCGCGCGAAACGCGGAACCGCCCGCGATGCCCATCCGGTTGCCTTCCTCCAGCAACCACTCCCATAGCGGCTTCCAGTGCAGCCGGTGCTGCTCGTGCACATAGAAGCGCAAGAAGACCCTGTCCATCGCACCCTCCCGGTGCCGGCGCGCTCAGGCCGCCGCGAACCACGCGCGCGCGGTCCACATGCCGAGCGCCGTCAGCGTGAACGATCCAGTCAAGTGTAGGGCAGCCACCGCGATCGCCCATCCGAATTCGCCCTGCACCGCGTGCGTCATCACTTCGACCGAATAGGTCGAGAACGTCGTGAGGCCGCCGAGAAAGCCCGTGATCACGAACAGCCGCCACTCGGGCGGCAGCCCGACGCGTGCGGTAAATACGACGACGGCCACGCCGATCACGTAGCCGCCGATCAGGTTCGCGGCAAGTGTGCCGAGCGGCACGGCGGGAAAGAATTCGTTGAGCGCAAGGGCCAGGAACCAGCGCAGCACTGCGCCGAACCCGGCGCCGACGAAGATCGCGACGATCGAATAGAACAAGGGAGCTCCTCGCTGACGAGGCCGCATGGCGGACGCGGCCTACGCCGAACTGTATGCGGAATCGCGCCGCGGCGGCAATGCCGCCGGGCGGTCGGCATGCGCGGAGTCGGGCCGCACCGTATCCGCGCATTTCATGATTTTCACGCGGCTGCCGCAATCGATATTTCCGGCGCATTACGCAGACCATTACAAACCAAATCAAACGCCGATTGATTATTTATTCGCCTTTAAAAATCGAAATGCGAATTGATCCCGCCACGCGCTCGCGCTCAAAACCCACGTCTTACGGGCGATCCGCGTACTTTCCCTCATCAGACATTCCCGCATCCGGACGATATTCGATGCAATCGGCTTCACCGATTTCGTAAAATCATTTCGCCCCCTACTCCATCGACATGGAGATTCGAAAAATGAACAATATCCGCGTGTCCTCCATGTTGATTCCGGCACTGTGCGCGTCGCTGCTCGCCTCGACGGTTGCGCTCGCCGAAGGTAACGGCATCCCGTCCTTCGTCGAAGGCAACCGCGCACCGAAGGGGTATGCGCGGCCGCCGTTCCATACCAAGCCGCGCGCCAGTACCGCCGCGGTAGCCGGCCTCACGCCCTCGCTCGCACGGCATGCCTACGGATTCGACGCGCTCGCGAACCAGGGCGACGGGATGGTCGTCGCGATCGTCGACGCGTACGACGACCCGAAGATCGAAGCCGATCTCGGCGTGTTCAGCAACACGTTCTCGCTGCCGGCCTGCACCACGGCGAACGGCTGCTTCACGAAGGTGTACGCGCGCGGCCCACGGCCCAGGACGGACGCGGGCTGGTCGCTCGAGATATCGCTCGACGTCGAATGGGTGCATGCGATCGCGCCGAAGGCGCGGATCCTGCTGGTCGAGGCGGCGTCCGCCAGCTTCAACGACCTGCTGGCCGCGGTCGACATCGCGGTCAAGCGCGGCGCGTCGGTCGTGTCGATGAGCTTCGGCGGCAACGAGTTCAACACCGAGTCGGGCTTCGACAGGCACTTCAACGTGCCGGGCGTCACGTTCGTCGCGTCGTCGGGCGACAGCGGCACCGGCACCGAGTACCCGGCGTCATCGCCGTACGTGGTCGCGGTGGGCGGCACGACGTTGTCCACCGACACATCCGGCAACTACATCGGCGAAGCCGCGTGGAGCGGCAGCGGCGGCGGCGTGAGCACGATCGAGGCCGAGCCGGCCGGGCAGACCGGCTGGCCAGTGCCGGTGGCCGGCAAGCGCGGCGTGCCCGACGTCAGCTACGACGCGAATCCGTCCAGCGGGTTCGCCGTGTACGACTCGGTCAGCTATCAGGGGCAGGCGGGCTGGTTCCAGGTCGGCGGCACGAGCGCCGGCGCGCCGCAATGGTCGGCGCTCGTCGCGATCGCGAATTCGCTGCGCGCGGCAGCCGGCAAACACGCGCTGAGCGGCACCTACGACACGCTCTATACGGTCGGGAAAAATGCCTACGGCAGCGACTATCACGACGTGACGACCGGATCCAACGGCAATTGCGGCAGCGTCTGCAACGCGGCCGGCGGCTACGACTATGTGACGGGGCTCGGTTCGCCGATCGCGCCGGCGCTCGTCCAGGCGCTCGTCGGACAGCCGTAACCGCGCGGTCGCCGGCCGGTTCGTCGCGCGGCGCTCAGCCGCCGCGCCACGCGCGATCGAGCGCGGTCAGCGTCGCGAGCGCGCCGCCCTGCAGCCCGATCACGTCCGCGCGGCGCGCATGGGCTTCGCGTGCGTTGATGCGGATCACGTCGGCGCCGAGGCGTTCGCTCAGCAGCCGCACGGTCGGAATCGCGGTGCCCGCGCCGATCTCGACGACGCTCACCCGTCCTGCCCGTGCGATCCAGTCCTGCAGCGCCCGCTCCTGCGCGTCGTAGCGTTCGCCGAGCCAGCCATCGTCGCCGAACATCAGGATGTTCGGCCGCGCCAGGCTGCCGCAACGCGGGCAGCGCGGCAGCTCGCCGACCAGCCGGCACGCGGCTGCGTCGACGTCGGGCGTGAACGGCGCGGCGTCCCAGGTGTCGTCCGAGCACGGTCGCAGGCACTGCATCGAATGAATCGAACCGTGGATCTCGACGACGCGCGCCGGATCGAAACCCGCCTTCTGGAACTGGCCGTCGACATTGCTCGTCAGCACGAAGCCGCCGTTCGGCATCGCGTCCATCCAGCGCCGCAGGATCGCGAAGCCCGCGTGCGGCACCGTCTCCCGATAGAGCGCGAGACGATGCCCATAGAATCCCCAGGCAAGCTGCGGATGCGCGCGGAACGCGTGCGGCGACGCGATTTCGTGGAACGCGAAACGCTCGTGGCGCAGCGCCGGATACGCGCGCCAGAAGCCGTCCGTGCCGCGGAAATCGGGCAGCCCCGAATCGACGCCGATGCCGGCGCCCGCCGTCACCAGCAGCGCATCGGCGCGCGCGAGCGCGTCGACGGCGGACGCGACGAGATGCGCCGGCAATTGCGCGCCAGCAGCGCTGCAATCGGTGGAGCCGGACGAATCGGGTAATTCGGGTGAATCGGAAAGCGGCATGATGGCGCGGTGGTGGCGTCGAACGGTGCCGGACGGGCATCGCGCGATCTTACGCCCGTTCGAGCACCGTGACGCGGCATCACGCAGTCGCGGTGCGCACGCCCTCGGGCTCCCGCAGCGCGACGTACTGCAGCAGCATGATCGTCTTCGCGTCGACGATTTCACCGCGCTCGACGGCATCCAGCGCCGCGTGCAGCGGCATCTCGACGACCTCCAGATCCTCGCCTTCTTCCGCGATGCCGCCGCCGTCGCCCGTGCGCAGCGACGCATCGTATTCGCCGACGAAGAAATGCAGCTTCTCCGTCACCGAGCCCGGGCTCATGAACGCCTCGAACACCTTGCGCACGCCGCGCACGCGATAGCCGGTTTCCTCTTCGGCTTCCGCGCGAATGCGTGCGTCGGGCGTCGCGTCGTCGAGCAGGCCGGCGGCCGCTTCGAGCAGCATTCCGTCGTGTCCGTTGACGAACGCCGGCATCCGGAACTGCCGCGTGAGCAGCACGTCGCCCGTCGCCGCGTTGCGCAGCAGGATGGTCGCGCCGTTGCCGCGGTCATAGGTTTCGCGGCTCAGCCGCTGCCACGTGCCATCGCGGCGCAGAAAATCGAACGTCACCTTCTTCAGCACATACCAGTCATCGGATAGCACCGTCGTATCGACGATGCGCACGCGGTCCTGCGTTGCGGCCATGGCGGCCTCCCATTCGACATATGACGGCGCCCATGGTAACGTGCATATTCGTGCAATTTCAAGAAATTTCGTGCATAACCGATGCTGACGACCCAACGCAAGAAAGCGATCCTCGATGCGCTCGCCCGCGACGGCCAAGTGCTGGCCACCGAACTGAGCGTGCAATTCGGCGTGTCCGAGGACACGATCCGCCGCGACCTGCGCGAACTGGCGGCCGAAGGCCTGCTGCAACGCGTGCACGGCGGCGCGCTGCCGGCGTCACCCGCCGTCGCGCCGTTCGCACAGCGCGAGACGCTCGAAACCGCCGAAAAACGGCGCATTGCCCGTCGGGCCGCGCAGATGATCGCGCCCGGTCAGGTCGCGATCGTCGATGGCGGTACGACGTCGGCGCTGCTCGTCAGCCAGTTGCCGCCCGACCTGCGCGCGACGATCGTCACGCACAGCCCGAGCGTCGCCGTCGCGCTGGCCGCGCATCCGTCGATCGACGTGATCCTGATCGGCGGACGCTTGTACAAGCATTCGATCGTCGCGGTGGGCGCCGCGGCGATGGAAGGCATCTCGCGTATCCATGCCGACCTGTACTTCATGGGCGTGACCGGCGTCCATCCGGTCGCGGGGCTGAGCACCGGCGATTTCGAGGAAGCGGCGATCAAGCGCGCACTCGCCGGACGCGCGGCCGAGACGGTCGTCCTTGCTTCGCAATCCAAATTACGTGCTGCGTCGCAGTTCGTGATCGGCGAGCTTGCACTCGCGCAAACCATCGTGGTCGAGCAGGAAACCGACTCGGCGCTGATCGAGCCGATCGAGGCGGCGGGCGTGACGGTCGTACGCGCCTAGGCGCTCAGCGGGCCGCTACCGAGCGAAACGCGCGATAGGCATCGGCGTGAAGCTCGAAGCCGATGCCCGGCGCCTGCGGCACGGCCGCGCAGCCGGCGTCGAGCGTTTCGCCGTCCGGCAGCCCGCTGAACGGATGGAACGCAAACGGATTGACTTCCGCGCCGCCGAGCCCGAGCGCGGCCACGACGTGCAGCGAGAACAGATGACCGCCGTGCGGCCAGAACGCATCGCGCCGCCAGCCGTTCGACACGAAATGATCGACGATCTGCAGATAGCCCGGCAGGCCGTAGCAATGCACCGGATCGAACACGAGGAAGTCGCGGTCTGCTCGCAGGCCGCCGTAGCGTGCGAGCAGCTTCGCTTCCGCGAGCGAGAACAGCGCCTCGCCGGCCGCGACCGGCGGCGTGTATTGCGCAGTCAGGTCCGCATGCAGCGGCAGGTCGAGCGGATCGCAGAGGTCCTCGAACCACCAGAGCGCGAACGGTGCCAGCATCGCGGCGGCGGCGCGCCCGCTCGCCGCGTCGTACGTGTTCATCGCGTCGACCGCGAGGTGCGAGCTGTCGGCAAGGCAGGCAGCGGCGGCTTCGATGCGTCTTTTGTCATCGTCGAGATCCGGGCCGCCGATCTTGATCTTCGCATGCGTGTAGCCGAGATCGGCGATGCGACGCATCTCGTCCGACAGGCGTGCGAGATCGTCGTGCGGATAACGGTAGCCGCCGCCGGCGTACACGCGCACGCGACGCGCTGCGTGGCGCGCGAGCCGGTTGGCAAGAAAGCGATGGAGCGGCAGGCCGGCGATTTTCGCGGCGGCATCCCAGATCGCCATGTCGAGCACGCCGATCGCCACGCAGCGTTCGCCGTGACCGCCCGGCTTCTCGCCGGCCATCATCGCGCGCCATGCGCGAAACGGATCGAGGTTCGTACCGGCGTCGTCGGCGATGGTGTCCGCGGCGGCCACCAGGCGCGGGCCGAACCGTTCGCGAATCAGCCCACCCTGCGCATAGCGGCCGACCGACGCGTAACCGTAACCCGTCACCGGGCGGCCGTCGCGCACGACATCCGTGACGATCGCGACGACGCTCGTCGTCAGGCCGCCCGACGGAATCGCCGGGTCGGCGTAACGGGAAACCGGGATCGCTTGCTCGCGAATGTCGGTGATGCGCATGGTCGGGTTCCGGAGGAAACGTTCTGCGTTCGCGGGCCATGCACGCGATGCGGCCGGCGCGCTGGCGGATCGCTGCATCATAGGTGCTTGCGCGAAGTCTTGCAGGCTCGCGATCATCACGACGACGCGGCGTCATGCGGCTCCATCGGCATCGCCCAAATGGCGCTGCTCGGCGTCGGAATACCGATGAATGCTCTGTCATGCTCGATGCGCGACGCGCGTTGCGTGCGTCGAATCCGCGCATCGCACCGCGCTGGCAGTGAATGAGATGGACAACCAACACCAAGCGCGTATGATGAATTTGTCCGAGCACGGGTGGTCGAGTTGCTGGCCGCTCGCCCCGCCATCTTCCTCATTGCTGCGTCGTGCGTTCATCAGCACGCGTCGCTGCCTTTTTCACCCTACCCGTCGCGCCGCGCAGCGGTGATACCGGTCGGAAGTGTTCGTCCACGCGATTTGTCGCGACCGAACTCAGGAGTTCATCATGAGCATGCATCTCTATCGTGGCTTCGAAATCTATCCGCTGATTTATCCGCACGTGCCTTCCCAGAACGGCAACCCGCACAACTACGACGGCGGCTTCGACGCGGCCGTGAAGATTTGCCAGCGCGGCACTGCCGACACGGTGACCCGCAGCGAAACATTCCGGCTGCTCGGCAACGCGCCGTTCGAATCGGCGGGCGAAGCGCGCCGGGCGTCCCTTCGCTATGCGGAGGAGATCATCGACGGCAATCGCGGCGAGCAGCCGCTCTTCGCCAACTCCCACTGACGTATCTTGCAGCGGTAGCGCGGTCGCCTATCACTTCGGATCACGAAGCGATAATCGGCGCGCGCATCGTCCCGATCGCGCGGCACGAGATCGCCGAATCCGACGCAGCTCCGCATAACGGCCTCGCCAGTTCGGCGTTGCGTCATCACCCGGCGTCGCAGATGCTTTCGGCCGCGCGCACACCGTCGATCCGCGTCGGCTAGTTCGAATGCGATCCGACGAGATGGCGAGTGCCGTCACAACTTCGCTCGACCAGCGTTCCTTCATGCATTGTTTGAAAACGGGATCTGCATGACGACGATCGTCCTCAAGCCCAACGAACCGGTCGATGTCGCGCTTCGGCGCTTTCGGCGAGACATCGAAAAGACAGGCCTGATCCGCGAGTTGCGCAGTCGCACCGGTTATGAAAAGCGGACGACGCAGCGCAAGGGCGAGAAGGCCAGCGCCGTCGCGAGACAGCGCCTGCGCGCCAAGCGCATGTTGCCGCCTCGCAAGCCGTACTAGGAGAACGCCATGTACCAGCCGCCCGTCGAAGCCCCGCCGTTCTTTCCGTTGACGAAATGCGAAGTCGATTTCGATCGACAGAACGATGCGATCACGCTTTTGCCGAGCTTCTACGCGTTTGGCTGCGAGTACACCAGTCGCGGCCTGCTGATCGGCCGCGATGATGCGTTCAAATTGATTGCCGCGATCGAAAAGGCGCTGAGCGTCGAGAAGTGAGCTTGGGCTGGGAGTGGTCGAATCGCATCGCGTAGCGCGGGCCGGCTGCTGCTTCCGGGCAATACGGATTTGCATGGATGCTGATGCATCCGCGAAAGAACATTTCCGAAATCGCGGCGGGCTGCGGATTTGCCGACGCGTCGCGTCTCGGGCCCAGGTTTCGGCGCGCGTACGGGATGTGGCCGCGCGCGTATCGTGAGCGTCAGGCGCCCGGCGCGCTCAGCGGGATAGCGGGACCGGCCGAGCGTGCGACCACGCTCGGCGAGCTGTTCCCGAACCGGAACGAGTCTTACTGAACCGGAATCCGCCGGACCGCCATTCCTGCCGAAAGCCCCGTGGAATGACGCGTCATGCCGGCGTCAGGCGAACACGAAATACTTGCGCACAGTCTCAACCACTTCCCAGGTCCCTTTCATGCCGGGCTCGATGACGAACACGTCGCCGGCTTTCAGGTGCACCGCCTCCTCGCCTTCCGGCGTGATGATGCAGTAGCCGCCGAGGAAGTGGCAGTACTCCCACTTCTCGTAGTTCACCTCGAACTTGCCTGGCGTGCAGATCCACGTGCCCATGATCTTGCTGCCGTCCTTGGAGAGGTAGGCGTTGAGGTTCACGGTGTGCGGATCGCCGCCGATGCGCTTCCATTTGGTGGCATCAAGGACCGGGGTCGGGCAGGTTTCGCGCAAAACGGTGATGAAATCGGACATGTCAGCTCCAGACTTACAATCGGATGAGAGGTCTGTCACGTTAGTTCGAATGCCGCACCGGGGCTTGTATGGTTCCGACACCGACTCGTCTAATTTCGACACCGGCTCGCGTGGTGGGGCGCTGCGGCGCGCATTCCATTTCGCGTTGCATTGACTGACGGCTTCCGGCGGATCGTTATTCACTTTTCCCGCTGGTGTCATCGCCTCCACGCCAAGCGATGCCGGCTTCGATACCACCGGCCAAAACGCCTCGCTTGCAACATCTCGACCAAACCCTGTACAATCATCCGTTCTGCGGGCGTCGTATAATGGCCATTACCTCAGCTTCCCAAGCTGATGACGTGGGTTCGATTCCCATCGCCCGCTCCACACACCAACTAGCCCGTTGTTTCCATTGGGTTATGTGCGTGTCTCGCGAGCTTAGCCGCACCACTACTACAGTGGTTTCCTACGGTGGCTCAAATCTCCTGTCTCTATCGTCGCCCTAGCGGTATTTGCGTTGTTCGTCTCGTCGTCCCGCATCGGTTGTGCGCACAGTCGGCAAGAACGAGGTTCGTGCGTCCATCTCACTTCGGGATTGGGGCGCCGTGAAACTCGTCGCTCAGCGAATTCAGTAGCATTGGCGCGAGCATTTCATGACATTGGACATCGAACAACTGAGAGCGGAAGCACATGGTCAGCGTCAATCCGGCCTCGGACTACAAGCGGGGAGACGGGCGATTGCCAGCAAAGAGCAGGCGCACACCGATAATCGACATGCGACCGGGATGGCATCGCGCCGCACGCGCCGCCTGATTTACGCCCCGTGCTCAAGCCCGAGTCGAGGAGACTGACTGCCTCCCGCCGGACCATGCCCCAGCTCGTTTCATCGCGCTCAGCAACCACGCTGGGGTTAGCTGATGAGTCAATCGTGTGTATGGCCCGGCGACAGGCTCCGCCGAACCACCCAAGACCCACGCCGTATCCGCACTTGCTTCGTAAACTGCGAGACCTCTTTCCGTAACTGCAAGAGAGAAGTCTAGACCGGTCTTCCCCACTCGATAGCTTGTTTGGAATTGACCATCAGGATAGCTGACGATCTGAACCAAGTGATCGACTTCCTTTCGCAAGGCATCTCTGGCTAGGGTTACACGGGTAGCAGTTGACGCAGTCGTTACTCCCAACCCGGGCGGACAATATGCAACGCCATCCACAACCATGAACCCAGACACCCCGCCGCGACGCCCCATGTCGATTTCTTGAGCCGTATGCGGGGTGCTGCGGGCCAAGGTTCCGAATAGGGGACGGAGCAGTCCGGGCCAGCTTCTCACAACCGTCTCTATAAGAGATTGCTGGCAGAACGGCAACTCTTCACTATGTGGTCGGACATCGATAAGACACGCCACATCGTCAATAAACATCACGTAGAGTAAATAATCACCACGCTCTGTGAAGTAGTCCTTCGACGCGAGCGATGCCCCCTCGGAAATCGGCGCATTGGTCAGATGCAAGTGATGAATACCCCAATCTGCCCAGAGCAAATCCGTCCTCATCTGGCGCTTCGCTGCGCTCGTGTCGTGAAGCCCAATTAACCTCTTGCCTTGAAACGGATTCAGATCACTGCCGTCGACCATACGTTTCTCAATCGCTCGCAAACCTGTTTCGGCGGCTCCAGTGAGCCGCATCGGGAAGCGATTCGATGCAACGATTCGCCGAGGAACCGGGTCGATATATCTCATACGAAAATCAAGCCACCGGTAGAGGCCCTCACTGAGGTGTGGAATATCCTTTGAATGCTTGAGACCGACAAAGCTGATTAGCGACTCAACAATATCATCAACATCGCGCTGGAAGCGCTCTCTTAGTTCTTTGCTCGCGTCGTCAATCAATTCCCCTCCTTCTTGCCTGCTAACTCGCGACGGCACTTGCCCGAACGTTGATGACGTTGGCTCTTGAAACCGAATACGCGCGCGCACGCGCTGACCGATTCACCCCTGACCCGAGCTTACGGAGAATCTCCGCGCTGCTCTGGCGCGTTTTGGACGTTTGCCAAGCCGTTCCCCTTCGGCCCGAGCACGAGCAAGCCCGCTCTGCGTGCGTTCGACCAGCAAGTCACGCTCCATTTCTGCAACCGCCGTCAACATCGACAGCAGCAGCTTCCCGGCGGGTGACGTTAGATCGGCCTCGTGATCACCATCGACCGCTGCTCAAGCGCACGAATGGTTTGCAGCGCGTCCACGCCGAGTCGATCAAGTTTCGTAGCGACCAACGTTTCCCCCGGCGCGAATCGTTTCCATCAATCGACCGAACGGACGCTCGTTCGCGCATGTCTTGCCGCTGACCCCGTGGGCTGCACAAATTGCGCGGGCCGCCCTCACAAAAACAGGAAGTCCTATGATTGCGGCGACCGGTCCAAGGATCGCACCCTTCATCGAGCCCGCGGGCCGTGAATCCCTACAGGGCGGCAAATAGATCGTCGCATCACAAACGCTGACATGCGACGCAAAGTGTTACCCGCACCTGTTCAAGCGAATCGACACGAATTGGCCACGACAGTCGCCGAGTCGTTCTCGGCACGCCGCTCAGACTTCAAGCGACAGGTCTATGCGAGCCAAAACAATCGCAAAGGCCCGGTCAAGGCTAAGCCCCGTTTCGCCCACGATCCAATTGGCAATGGGCCCCGTCAAATACTTGCGTTCTGTCTTGTCCGGCGCGAGAGAACCAAAATGCAGCTCTCGAAGAGCGGCCAGATAAGTTGCTTGTGTCGATTCACTTGCAAAGCCAGCGCTGCCGGCGCAACCGTTAATCCACTCAGCAGCAGCTTTATGAGCGTCGCGATTACCGCCGAGCAAACCATCGAAAATCGACGGTTCCCGCAACTTGAGCGTTATCAGGTATGCGAGAAGTCCCGCGGGCCGGATGGGTCCGGATAAGGCAAACAGCGCGCACAGTTTCTCCATATCGCGCAATGACAATCGGGCGGCACGCACCCAAACCAGCGCGGCCGCGTAAAAGCCCTCTACAGCGCGATTCTGCGGAGGCTCGAAACCATAACGCAATAGCTCCTGCGTAAGAAAATCAGTAGCTTGCGAGGGATACTGTGAATGCCGTTCCGCAGACGGCGCAGGCAAACGAAAGAAAAAGCGCACAAATTTCGAGAGATATGCCGCAGCGTCGGTCTCGCGTCCGAACATTCCCTTCACTGCCTGCTCAAGCTGCTCGCGGTTCAACAGCAAGACGAAGACAACGTTCGGAATTTCGAAGAAGTGCTTCACGCGCTCGATCAGCCGAACGGAGAACATAGGATTGCATCGGTCAAGCTCGTCCACAAACACGACGACTGGCTTAGCTTGTTTTGCCGCGAACTCGGCCAACGCGCGTCGATATTCAACAAACGACCGTTTCTCTTCGTCGTGCTCTTCGAGCTTTTTCTCAATGGACTTTTCCGCCCGGTCCGCTACGCCGTCCTGCGCCGCGTCAACCACTTCCTTGATATCTTCAGAGAGGTCAGCGGAACCGAGTGCCAAACGTCCGACGGCCCCAACAAGCATCCTCGCAGTGAGCGGCAGGATGGCCTTCATAACCGCTGCGGCCCGCCCGCGTAACAGGCGACCACTGCCCTCACTATCATCGAGCAAGGTTGCCAACTCTGCCGCGATGACCATGAACGGGTCTTCGATGTAGTCTTGTTCGAAGGCGTCGATGAAGGCAACCTTGTGCCCGGCCGCACGCAACTGCGCAGCCCAATTCCGTCCAAACCAAGTCTTACCGCCACCCCATGGTGCATCGATGGCGATCGCGCCGCCCGCTCCCAAGCGCCCGACAAAGTCTGTTAGGCGAGCAGCGTATCGCTGTCGGTTGAGCCGATCATCGTGAAATGGCGGCCGTTCGGGATCGAATTGCCACGCGGAAAAGGCCAGCGGCGGATGGTTTATGCCTGTCATCGTTTTTTCGTTTCGGCATTGATATGTCATGAACACTACCATGGGAAGCGAAAGCAGCAACCACCTGCTCTGGTTCAATCACGAACCGGCCCTCTGAGTTCTGATACAATGCGCTCCCACAGAAGTATCCGACATGGAGTAGCGCTGCCTGCTCCTTGTTCCTTTTGAATCAAAGTGTTGCGGATGCGCGTGGAGGAGCCTTCGATTCCCATCGCCCGCTCCACTTTCGGCTGCACGGCAGCCAGCGCAAGAGCCGCCTCGTCGAAGGCGGCTTTTTTGTACCATGTGCCCGTTCATCCGGCGCACCGCTGCGCGTAACGGGCCCCCGCCCCGAACCGAGCCTTTCTCTGTCACCGATGATGCACGACGATCCGAACGAAGCCGGCCTGCCGCCGGACGACGCCGCCCTCCCCGACGAAGCCGCCGACGGCGCCGACGAAGTCAATCCGCTGCACCACCGCCGCATTCGCAGCTTCGTGACGCGCGCCGGTCGCGTGTCGACCGGCCAGCGCCGCGCGCTCGACGAGTTCGGCCCGCGCTTCGTCGTCCCCTACACAGCTGAAATTCCCGACTGGGACGCCGTGTTCGGCCGCAGCGCACCGCGTATCCTGGAAATCGGCTTCGGGATGGGCGCGTCGACCGCGGAAATCGCCGCGCACCGCCCGGGCGACGACTTCCTCGGCGTCGAGGTGCACGAGCCGGGCGTCGGCGCGCTGCTGAAGCTGATCGGCGAGCAGGACCTGCCGAACATCCGCATCATCCAGCACGACGCGGTCGAAGTGCTCGAGCACATGCTCGCGCCGGAAAGCCTCGATGGCGTGCACATCTTCTTCCCGGATCCGTGGCACAAGGCGCGCCACCACAAGCGCCGGCTGATCCAGCCGCCGCTCGTCGCGCACCTCGCGTCGCGCCTGAAGCCCGGCGCGTACCTGCATTGCGCGACCGACTGGCAGAACTACGCGGAACAGATGCTGGAAGTGCTCGGCGCCGAACCGTCGCTCGAAAACACGGCCGCCGACTACGCGCCGCGTCCCGACTACCGCCCCGTCACGAAGTTCGAACGGCGCGGGTTGCGGCTTGGCCACGGCGTGTGGGACCTGGTGTTCCGCAAGCGCGCCGGCTGAATCCCCGCCGCGACGGCGCACCGCACGCTGCGCGCCACGCAATGAAGAACGGCCCGACCGGCATCTGCCGATCGGGCCGTTCTTCGTTGGAAGCGCCCTCGCCTGCGCACCGGCATCACGCCCAGTTCAGCCACCCGCTGTAACCCACGAGCAGCACGAACAGGCCGAACGCGATCCGGTACCACGCGAACACGGTGAAGTCATGCGTCGCGACGAAGCGCAGCAGCCAGCGCACGCACACGAACGCGCTGACGAACGCGGCAACGAGCCCGAGCGCGAACAGGCCGAGCGAGTCGACGGTGAACGCCTGCCAGTCCTTGACCGTTTCATAGAGCGTCGCGCCGAAGATGATCGGAATCGCGAGGAAGAACGAGAATTCGGTCGCGACGCGCCGGTCGAGGCCGAACAGCATCCCGCCGATGATCGTCGAGCCCGAGCGCGACATGCCCGGCACCAGCGCGAAACATTGCGCGATGCCGACCTTCAGCGCGTCGAGCGGCGTGAGCGCATCGATCGACTGCACGCGCGGCGGCTCGCTGCGTTCGCGCTGCCGCGCCTCGGCCCACAGGATGATCGCGCCGCCGACCACGAGCGCGAATGCAACCGGCACCGGTGAAAACAGCACGGCCTTGATCTTCTTCTCGAACAGCAGGCCGAGCGCGATCGCGGGAATCGTCGCGATCACGACGTTCAGCGTGAAGCGCTGCGCGTCGGGCCGGCTCGGCAGACCGGACACGATGGACACGATCCGTTGCCGGTATTCCCAGCAAACCGCGAGGATCGCGCCGAACTGGATCACGACGTCGAAGGTCTTCGCGTGCGCATCGTTGAAATTCAGGAAGCTGCCCGCGACGATCAGGTGGCCGGTGCTCGACACCGGGAGGAATTCCGTCAGCCCCTCGACGACGCCGAGGATCAATGCCTTGCAGATCAGGATCCAGTCCATCCGTGGCCCAACTCCGAAGTAGTCGAAAGAGAATGGGCCGCGTCACCGCCGCGGCCCGCCCGGCCGCGCGCGGTACGTCGTCACTTTTCGACGATCGCCACGCGTATGCCGTTTGTAAGAATCGTAATTGTACCGGGTTCGTAGTTCACTCCGGCAAATTGCAGTTGCTCGGGCTTGAACGTGTAGATCGGATAGTTGGTCAGCACCTGCGTCGCGAGCAGGCCGGCGGCCGCGCCGACCTGTTGCGCATACATCTGCGCGTTGCCGTCGAGTACGAGGCTGTCGACGGCCGGCGCCCTCAACACGACCGAGCGGCTCGGCGCGTCGTACGCCAGCTGGCCCGACACGGTGAACTTGCCGCTCACCGGCTCGCTCAGGAACGGACTCGCGAAATGCGCGTCGAGCTGTACGGCGACGCGGTTCTGGTCGGGCAGCAGGTTGACGGCCGGATTCGCGAGCGACACGTCGACGACCTGCGCGACCGTCTTCTGGTACGGGAACTTGCGCGCGACGGCTTTCTGCACGTCGCCGCGCGAGAACGTGTAGTGATCGGGGATGAACGGGAACGTCGACGCGCAGGCGGCGAGCGATACCGACACGCCGATGGCGCCGGCGCAGACGGCGAGGAAACGGCGCCGGCCGGGCGTGCAAGATGCGGTCATGCTGGACAATCTCCTGTATCGGGCGAAGCGGCAATCGTGCCATCGGCCCGGCCGCCGCAGCGGGGCCGTGGACCGAAGTTAGTGCTTGCGCACACGCCGCCGGTTCCATGCGCGAGCCGATGCACGACCATGCGTCAACGGGAAGCGCCGGTGCCGGGCGACGGCTGGGTCGCGACCTCAAGGCGCGTGAGCCACGCGAGCGCGTCGTCGCGCGACGCACCGCACATCTCGGCGGACGGCTGCAGCCCGGAACAGCACGCGGGACGCTCCGGCCGGCCGAAGATCCGGCAGCGCAGGTCGTCGCCGAGCTGCACGCAGCGCACGCCGGCCGGCTTGCCGTCGGGCATCCCCGGAATCGGGGACGAAATGGACGGCGCGATGCAGCACGCGCCGCACCCCTCGCGGCACGCATGCGGCGGCGGGGCATCGGCGGGCGCCGGACGGACAGGCATTTCGACGGACACTCGGCTCTCTCAAGAACGACAAAAAACGGTGCGGCAACCGGACGCGGCGTGCGGCGGCCCACCGCGCATTGTGCCATCGCCGGCTGCGACGTTATTACACAATGCAGCCGAAACGCGCGTTTATATACTCGAAACCATCTGAAAAGCGCGAGGCCGCCATGAGTTCCGGTTCTGCCGATACGATGTTCCGTCCCGATTTGCTCGCGAAGTACGGCGCGAACGGGCCGCGCTATACGTCCTACCCTACCGCGCTGCAGTTCCGCGACGATTTCGACCCGGCCGACTACCTGCGTGCCGCGCGCGATCCCGGCGCGTCATCGAGCGATCTGTCGCTGTACTTCCATATCCCGTTCTGCAACACGGCCTGCTTCTATTGCGGCTGCAACAAGATCGCGACCAACAACCATCGCCGCGCGCGCCCGTATCTCGAGCAACTGAAACGCGAGCTGGCGCTGCAGGCCGCGCTGTTCGATCCCGCGCGCCCGGTCACGCAGCTGCACTGGGGCGGCGGCACGCCGACCTTCCTGTCCGACGCCGAAATGGCCGAACTGATGGCGACCACCCGCGATTATTTCGTGCTCGCGCCGGACGCCGACGCCGAGTTCTCGATCGAGATCGACCCGCGCACGGTCACGCCCGCGCGGCTCGTCCACCTGCGCAACATCGGCTTCAACCGGCTGAGCCTCGGCGTGCAGGATTTCGATCCGGCCGTGCAGCAGGCGATCAACCGGGTCCAGCCGCTCGCGATGACGTCCGATTTGATGTCGGCCGCGCGCGCGACGGGCTTCCATTCGGTCAGCGTCGACCTGATCTACGGGCTGCCGCACCAGACGGTCGCCGTGTTCGCGCGCACGCTCGAGACGATCATCGAACTCGCGCCGGACCGTCTGTCCGTATTCGGCTACGCGCACATGCCGCATCTGTTCAAGATGCAGCGGCAGATCGACGACGCGACGCTGCCGCCGCCCGAAACGCGCATCGCGCTGCTCGGCCTCGCGATCGACATGCTGACGTCGGCCGGCTACGTGTACATCGGGATGGATCACTTCGCGCGGCCAACCGACGAACTCGTGCGCGCGCAGCGCAACGGCACGCTGCAGCGCAATTTCCAGGGCTACAGCACGCGCGCGGATACGGACCTGATCGGTTTCGGCGTGTCGTCGATCGGCAAGGTCGGCGACGTCTACGCGCAGAACGCGAAGGACCTGCCGGCCTACGGCGCCGCGCTCGACGCGGGCCAGCTGCCGATCGCGCGCGGCGTGCGGCTCACGGCCGACGACCGGCTGCGCCGCGACGTGATCACGCAACTGATGTGCAACCTCGAACTGCCGTTCTCGCATATCGAGGCGGCGCACGGGATCCGCTTCGCCGATCACTTCGCGCGCGAGCTCGACGCGCTGCGCGGGTTCGAGCAGGACGGGCTGCTGACGATCGCCGGCGACCGCCTGACGATTCAGCCGGCCGGCCGGATGGTGGTGCGCAACATCGCGATGGCGTTCGACGCCTACCTCGGCCGGACGCCACACCAGCGCTACTCGCGCACCGTCTGACGCCGCGCGGCCGCATGCGGGCGGCCGGTTTGCTAAAGTAATGGGCTCAACGCCCCTGCAAGAACCCGCACGATGCGCACCACCAAAGCGACCCACGCGGTCGAACGCCTGAAGACCCGGTCCGGCAACCCGCAGTTCGCGGCCGTCGCGATGGCGGGCGGCCTGTTCTATCTGGTCGACCGCTCGGGCGGCACCGCCGAGAAGCGCAGCGAGCCGCTGCCGCTCGACGAGTTCGTCAAATTCGTCGACCAGTTCGGCCCCCAAAAGCCGCGCAAGGCGAGCAAGCTCGACCTCGCGTTCGAAGCGCAGATCAAGAAGAGCAAGGGGTAAAGGTCTGTTGCAGGCCGTCTGAAGGCTTCGCCGGCGCCCCGTTTGGTACAATCACGAAGTTTCTCTATCCCCGCTGATGGCCGACCTGGCTGCGTGACCACACCATGAATATCGAAAACGCGCGTTTCAACATGATCGAACAACAGATCCGGCCGTGGGACGTGCTGGATCTGGACGTCCTGGGCCTGCTGTCGATCGTCAAGCGTGAAAACTACGTGTCGCCCGAACATCGCGATCTCGCGTTCGCCGACCTCGAGCTGCCGCTGCCCGGCGGCCGCGGCAAGATGCTGTTCCCGCGCGTCGAAGCGCGCATGCTGCAGGAACTGGCGGTCAAGAAGCACGAGAACGTGCTCGTGATCGGCGCGGGCTCCGGCTATCTGGCCGCGCTGTTCGCGCATCGCACGCTGCACGTGACGGCCGTCGAGATCGATCCGGCCATCGCGAAGTTCGCGGCCGACAACCTGCGCAACGACGGCGTGACGAACGCGGAAGTCGTGCTCGGCGACGGCTCGCTCGGCTGGCCCGACAAGGCGCCGTACGACGTGATCTGCGTCGCGGGCGGCCTGCCGGTCGTGCCGCAGCAGATGCTCGAACAGCTGAAGATCGGCGGCCGCCTGTCGGCGTTCGTCGGCGGCCGTCCGGTGATGAAGGCGCAGATCATCACGCGCATCGACGACAAGCAGTACCGTGTCGCCGACGTGTTCGAGACCTACGTCGACCACCTCGTGAACGCGATCGAACCGTCGCGCTTCAAGTTCTGAGCGGCGGCCCCATGCAGATCCTGACTGCCGCGATGCTCACCGAATGGCTTCGCGATCCGGCGCGTCCTGCGCCGGTCGTGCTCGACGTGCGCGAACCGTGGGAAATCTCGACCGCGCAGATCGCCGGCAGCGTGTCGATCCCGATGCAGCAAATCCCCGCGCGCAGCGAAGAGCTCGACGACGAAGCCGAAATCGTCTGCGTGTGCCATCACGGCATGCGCAGCGCGCAGGTCGCGATGTTCCTCGAATCGCGCGGCTTCACGAAGCTGTACAACCTGCAGGGCGGCATCGACGCGTGGTCGCGTGACGTCGATCCGTCCGTGCCGCGTTACTGAGTTATCGGCCTACCCCGGCGGCGCATTGCGCGCCGCCACGCCGACCGGCCCATTGCCGCCGGTCGCACCGGTTCCCGCCGAACGGGCGCGCTTTGCGCGCCCGTTTGCGTTTCTGCTTCCGTGTTTCACCCTCGTTCCATTGACTTCGGTGCCTCGGCGAGCGCGCCGTGCACCATTTGCGCCCGCGCGACTGCACCGCAACGGATCGCGCATGCTGCACGACGCGTCACGTGCACCGCCTGCGCCCCTCGAGCCACCCCGGCCAGGCACGCCCAGCGTGCATCCGCGCGACTGGCACATGCCTTGCGTTACTGGGATGCCGGCGCCACCACGGCGCACGCAAATCCAACACGTCAAGGGGAACCCGATGAAACGTCGCAGTCTGCTGAAGTTCGGTTCGATGGCCGGTGCACTCGCGCTGGCGGGCAAGAGTCCGTTCGCGCAAGCGGCCGATGCGGGCACGGGCCCGATCAAGGTCGGCATCCTGCATTCGCTGTCGGGCACGATGGCGATCTCCGAAACGTCGCTGAAGGACACGGCGCTGATGACGATCGCCGACATCAACAAGAGCGGCGGCGTGATGGGCCGCAAGCTCGAGCCGGTGGTCGTCGATCCCGCATCGAACTGGCCGCTGTTCGCGGAGAAGGCGCGCCAGCTGCTCACGCAGGACAAGGTCGCGTGCGTGTTCGGCTGCTGGACGTCGGTGTCGCGCAAGTCGGTGCTGCCGGTGTTCGAGGAACTGAATGGCCTGCTCTACTACCCGGTGCAGTACGAAGGCGAGGAAATGTCGCGCAACGTGTTCTACACGGGCGCCGCGCCGAACCAGCAGGCGATACCGGCCGTCGAGTACCTGATGGGCGCGGAAGGCGGCGGCGCGAAGCGCTTCTTCCTGCTCGGCACCGACTACGTGTATCCGCGCACGACCAACAAGATCCTGCGTGCGTTCCTGAAATCGAAGGGCGTGAAGGACGCCGATATTCAGGAGGTCTACACGCCGTTCGGCCACAGCGATTACCAGACGATCGTCGCGAACATCAAGACCTTCGCGCAGGGCGGCAAGACGACCGTGATCTCGACGATCAACGGCGATTCGAACGTGCCGTTCTACAAGGAACTCGGCAACCAGGGGATCAAGGCGACCGACGTGCCGGTGGTCGCCTTCTCGGTCGGCGAGGAGGAACTGCGCGGGATCGACACGAAGCCGCTCGTCGGCCACCTCGCCGCGTGGAACTACTTCATGTCGGTGAAGAATCCGACGAACACGAAGTTCAAGGACCAGTTCGCCGCGTGGGTGAAGGCGAACAACCTGCCGGGCGGCGCGAAGCGCGTGACCAACGACCCGATGGAGGCGACCTATGTGGGCATCCACATGTGGAAGCAGGCCGTCGAGAAGGCGAAGAGCACGGACGTCGACAAGGTGCGCGTCGCGATGATCGGCCAGAGCGTTGTCGCGCCGTCGGGCTTCACGCTGTCGATGGACGGCAACCACCACCTGCACAAGCCGGTGATGATCGGCGAGATTCGCGGCGACGGGCAATTCAACGTCGTGTGGAAGACGAAGACGGCCGTGCGCGCGCAGCCGTGGAGCCCGTTCATCGCGGGCAACCAGGGCAAGCCGGACGTCGTCAGCTCGATCCCGGCATTCCTGCGGCGGCAGCGCGCGGCGCTCGCCTGATGCGATGCGGAGCGCCGCGCACCGGCGTGGCGCTCCGCTCGCAGGCTGCCGCGGGCATGCCGCCGCGCGGGCGGTGACGAACCGCACGCGCCCGCGCACCGCCGCACGCATTCGCTTTTCTACGCCCCACAGGATCTCCCGATGCCTACCCGCTTTCGCCGCGCCGCCGTCGCGGTCGTCGCCTGTGCCGCGCTGGCCTGCGCGCTGCCGCGCGCCGCGTTCGCCCTGACGGCCGCCGATACCGCCGCGCTCGCCGGCGACGACTTCGACGCGAAAACGACCGCGATCGAACGGATCGCCGCCGATGCCGATCCGCGCGCCGTCGCGCTGCTCAATGCGCTGTCGACCGGCGACGCGCTCGCGACCGGCGACGGACGCCTGCTGATCCAGACCGGCGACACCGCGCACGATGCGCTGACGCAGGCCGCGACGCCGGCCGGCGACGCGCAGCCCGTGATGCTGAACAACCTGCTGCGCACGAAGATCGCCGCCGCGCTGTCGGGGCTCGCGCTCGCATCGCCCGATGTCGCCGCGCGCCGCGACGCGATCGACGCGCTGCTGAAGTCGCCCGACCCGGCACTCAAGCCGATGATCGAGCGTGCACGCGCGAAGGAAACCGACCCGGCATTGAAGCGCCGCCTCGACGCGCTGTGGGCCATCGCGGCGCTGCACGATGCCGATCCGGCGAAGCGTCTCGACGCCGTGCAGGTGGTGGCCGCGCGCAGCGATCTCGACATGATCGAGCAGTTGCGCCCGTTCGTCGCGAAGAACGCCGACGGCAGCTACACGGAACCCGACGCGCGCGTACGCGCAGCCGCGCAGCAAGGGCTCGACACGTTGCACGCGCTGCAGCGCCGCGGCGAGATCGTGGGCACCGTGTTCGCGGGCCTGTCGCTCGGCAGCGTGCTGCTGCTCGCGGCGCTCGGCCTCGCAATCACGTACGGGCTGATCGGCGTGATCAACATGGCGCACGGCGAATTCCTGATGATCGGTGCGTACGCAACCTATGTCGTGCAGACGCTGATCCAGCGCCATGCGCCGGCCGCGTTCGACTGGTATCCGCTCGTCGCGGTGCCCGTGTCGTTCGCGGCGGCCGCGCTGGTCGGCATCGTGCTTGAACGTCTCGTGCTGCGGCACCTGTACGGCCGCCCGCTCGAGACGCTGCTCGCGACGTTCGGCGTGAGCCTGATCCTCATCCAGGCGACGCGCATGCTGTTCGGCGCGCAGAACGTGCAGGTCGTGAACCCGTCGTGGATGAGCGGCGGCGTGACCGTGATGCAGAACCTGATCCTGCCGTACAACCGGCTCGCGATCCTCGCGTTCGCGCTCGCGGTCGTGTTCGTCGCGTGGGCAGTGCTGACGAAGACGCGGCTCGGCCTGTTCGTGCGCGCGGTCACGCAGAACCGCCGGATGGCCGCGTGCGTCGGCGTGAAGACCGCGCGCGTCGATGCGTATGCGTTCGCGTTCGGCGCGGGCATCGCGGGCCTCGGCGGCTGCGCGCTGTCGCAGATCGGCAACGTGGGCCCCGATCTCGGGCAGAACTACATCATCGATTCGTTCATGGCGGTGGTGCTCGGCGGCGTCGGCCAGATCGCCGGCACCGTGCTCGGCGGCTTCGGGCTCGGTCTCGTCAGCAAGGCGATCGAACCGTTCTGGGGCGCCGTGCTCGCGAAGATCGCGGTGCTCGTGATGATCGTGCTGTTCATCCAGAAACGTCCGCAGGGCATGTTCGCCCCGAAGGGCCGCAGCGCGGAGGCGTGACATGACTTCATTCACCGATTCGTTGTCGAACCCGGTCGCCGGCGCGCCGAAGCCCGCCGCCGTGCCCGCGAAGGAAGGCTTCGCGCTCGGCCTGCCGCCGCGCCCCGCGCTGCTGTCGCGCCGCGCATGGCTCGCGCTCGTCGCGCTGTGCATCGCGATCGGCGTTGGCGTGCCGCTGGCTGCGCTAGTCGCGCCCGAGTCGAGCGCGTTCCATCTGTCCGCGTATGCGATGACGCTGGGCGGCAAGCTGATGTGCTACGCGATCGCCGCGCTCGCGCTCGATCTCGTGTGGGGCTACTGCGGCATCCTCAGTCTCGGCCACGGGCTGTTCTTCGCGCTCGGCGGCTATGCGATCGGCATGTACCTGATGCGCGAGATCGGCCGCGACGGCAAGTACGGCAGCGACCTGCCCGACTTCATGGTGTTCCTCGACTGGCATCAGCTGCCCTGGTACTGGAGCGGCACGCAGCATCTCGCGTGGGCGCTCGCGCTGGTCGTGCTCGTGCCGGCCGTGCTCGCGTGGGTGTTCGGCTTCTTCACGTTCCGCTCGCGCGTGAAGGGCGTGTACCTGTCGATCATCACGCAGGCGCTGACGTTCGCCGCGATGCTGCTGTTCTTTCGCAACGAGACGGGCTTCGGCGGCAACAACGGCTTCACCGACTTCAAGCGCATCGCCGGGTTTGCGATCACGTCGCCCGGCACGCGCACGGTGCTGTTGCTGCTGACCTTCGCGACGCTCGTGCTCGCGTTCATCGCCGCGCGCGCGATCGTCACGAGCAAGCTCGGGCGCGTGGTCACCGCGGTGCGCGACGGCGAGACGCGGCTGATGTTCCTCGGCTACAGCCCGCTCGCGTACAAGCTGTTCGTGTGGACGCTGTCGGCCGTGCTGTGCGGCATCGCGGGCGCGCTGTACGTGCCGCAGGTCGGCATCATCAACCCTGGCGAGATGTCACCCGGCAACTCGATCGAAATGGCGATCTGGGTCGCGGTGGGCGGGCGTGGCACGCTGATCGGGCCGATCGTCGGCGCGTTCGCGGTGAACGGCGCGAAGAGTTTCTTCACCGCGTACTTCGCCGAATACTGGCTGTTCTTTCTCGGCCTGATCTTCGTGCTGGTGCCGCTGTTGCTGCCGCGCGGAATCATGGGCCTCGTCGATACGCTGCTTGCGAAGGGGAAACGCGGATGAACGGCACGGCCCTCTACCAGTTCACGCCACCGGCCGAAGACGAGCTGCTGACCGTCAGCGGCACCGCATCGATGGGCCGCGTGGTGCCGCCCGGCATCGACACGTCGCACGGCACGATCCTCTACCTCGAGGACATCGAGGTCAGCTTCGACGGCTTTCGCGCGCTGAACAAGCTGTCGCTCGCGATCGACGCCGGTGAGCTGCGCTGCGTGATCGGCCCGAACGGCGCGGGCAAGACCACGATGATGGACGTGATCACCGGCAAGACGCGCGCCGATGCGGGCAAGGTGTTTCTCGGCCAGACGATCGATCTCGCGCGGATGAACGAGCCGGAAATCGCGCGTGCGGGCATCGGCCGCAAGTTCCAGAAGCCGACCGTGTTCGAACAGCATCCGGTGTGGGAAAACCTCGAACTCGCGATGCAGACCGACAAGGGCTGGCTCGCGTCGCTGCGCGCGCGGCTCGACCGCACCGCGCAGGGGAAGATCGAGGAAACGCTCGCGCTGATCGGCCTTGAAAGCGATGCGTATCGCGCGGCCGGCGAGCTGTCGCACGGGCAGAAGCAGCGGCTCGAGATCGGCATGCTGCTGATGCAGCGCCCTGCCCTCTTGCTGCTCGACGAACCGGCGGCCGGGATGACCGACCACGAGACGATGGAACTCGCCGCGCTGCTGAACACGCTGCGCGGCACCTGCTCGATGATGGTCGTCGAGCATGACATGGACTTCGTCGCGGCGCTCGCGGGCGACACGGGCCGCGTGACGGTGATGGCCAACGGCGCCGTGCTCGCGCACGGCACGCTCGACCAGGTCAAGCGCGACGACGCGGTGATCGAGTCCTACCTCGGAAGATGATGCGATGCTGAAAATCGACGCACTGAACCAGTACTACGGCGGCAGCCATATCCTGCGCAACGTGAACCTCGCCGCCGAAGACGGCAAGCTCACCGTGCTGCTCGGCCGCAACGGCGTCGGCAAGAGCACGCTGCTGCGCTGCCTGATGGGCGTCGTCGCCGCGAAGAGCGGCAGCGTGTCGTGGCGCGGCACGCCGCTCGGCGCGTTGCCGCCGTATGCACGTGTCGCGGCCGGGCTTGCCTACGTGCCGCAGGGCCGCGACATCTTTCCGCGGCTGACCGTCGAGGAAAACCTGCTCGTCGGCGCGGCAAGCCGCAAGGCGCGGTCGTCGGTGCCCGACCGCATCTACGACCTGTTCCCGGTGCTGAAGGACATGCGCGCACGGCGCGGCGGCGACCTGTCGGGCGGCCAGCAGCAGCAGCTCGCGATCGGCCGCGCGCTGATGAGCGAGCCGCAGCTGCTGATCCTCGACGAGCCGACCGAGGGCATCCAGCCGTCAATCATCCAGGACATCGGGCGCACGCTGCGCCAGCTCGTCGACGAATCGAAGATGACCGTGCTGCTCGTCGAGCAGTACTACGACTTCGCGCGCTCGATCGCGGACCACTACTGGGTGATGAGCCGCGGCGAGGTCGTCGCGGGCGGCGATGCGCGGGACATGGAAGCGAACGGCGTGCGCGAACTGATCGCGGTGTAGCAGGCGGGCGCCGATCCCTATTGGGTGATGAGCCGCGGCGAGATCGTCGCGGGCGGCGATGCGCGGGACATGGAGGCGAACGGCGTGCGCGAGCTGATCGCGGTGTAGCAGGCGGGCGCGGGGCGGCGACGCTTGCGGTTACCGCTCCGACGCATCGATCCGGCGCCTCGCCGAGCAGCGCATGTCGGGCCCATGCCGGCGCAACGGCACGGCCTGCGAGCGGCGTTGCGTCAGCCTGCACTGCGAGCGCCGAAGCGTATATTGTTGCGGTAGCATCCTCGTTCACCGCGCCCCGTCCCCTGCCTTGCACCGATGTCCGCCCCTGATTCTCACGCCTCGCTGTCCCGCCCCTCCGTCGCCAAATCGTGGCGCGGTCGCCTCGAACTCGGCTTCGAACGGCACGGCGCGCGCACGACGCTCGTCCATCGGCTGCACGACGGCCCGCTGCGCGTGCAGCGGCCGCTGTATCCGGAGGGCGACGCGATCTGCCACGCGGTCATCGTTCACCCGCCGGGCGGCGTCGCGGGCGGCGATCGGCTCGACATCGACATTGCGCTCGGCGACGGCACGCACGCGGTGCTGACGACGCCCGGTGCGACCAAGTGGTACAAGTCGAACGGTCTCGACGCAACGCAACGCATCGGCATCACGGTCGGCGCGCACGCGAAGCTCGACTGGCTGCCGCAGAACAACCTGTTCTTCGACGCGGCCCACGCCGCGCTCGACTTCACGGTGACGCTCGGCGCAGGCGCGAGCGCGATCGGCTGGGACGCGACGCAACTCGGCAGGCAGGCGGCCGGCGAAACGTGGTCGGCCGGCCGCATCGCGTCGCGCTCGGCACTCGTCGATGCCGACGGACGGCCGCTGTGGACCGAGCGTGCGCTGCTCGACGCGCGCGATCCGCTGCGCGGCGCGTTGCAGGGTCTCGCCGGCTTTCCGGTGTACGGCACGCTGTGGGCCGCCGGCGCCGCGTGCGATGCGGCACTGGCCGAGGCGCTCGCCGCGCGGATGCCGTTCGACGACACGCTGCGCGCGGGCGCGACCTGCGTGACGCCCGGCGTCGTGCTGGTGCGCGCGCTGTCGACCTCGATGGAAGCGCTTCAGCGTCATTTCGCCGACTGCTGGCTTTACCTGCGCCCGATCGTGCACGGCGTCGACGCGCGGCCGCTGCGCCTCTGGCAAACCTGAACGCGCGCCGCCCGGCGCGCACCGTTTCGGCGCAGCGCCGTCGCCCGCGCTGCCCGCCATTCATGCATCGCGCACCACGAACGCGCATCGCCGCACGTTTTATCGGCATGGCACGCACCTTGCGTCTTACATAACGGATACACGACGCACGCAAAATCGCGCGGTGCTACGATGGCCCGCGCACGCGCCTGTGCCGGAACCCCGCGCCCCGATAAAAAATTACGTTTTCCTGAACGATTGCCTTCATGAAACTGACTCCCCGAGAAAAGGACAAGCTGCTGATCTTCACGGCGGCGCTGCTGGCCGAGCGCCGTCGCGCGCGCGGTCTGAAGCTCAACTATCCGGAGGCGGTCGCATTCATCACCGCCGCGCTGATGGAAGCCGCGCGCGACGGCAAGACCGTCGCCGAGGTGATGCACTACGGCACGACGCTGCTCACGCGCGACGACGTGATGGATGGCGTGCCGGAGATGATCCCCGACATCCAGGTCGAGGCGACCTTTCCGGACGGCACCAAGCTCGTGACCGTCCACCACCCGATTCCGTGATCGAGGCCCCCCGCATGATCCCCGGCGAAATCCTCACCGACGACGGCGAGCACGAACTGAACGCAGGCCGCCCGACGCTGACGGTCGTCGTCGCGAACACCGGCGACCGGCCGGTGCAGGTCGGCTCGCACTATCACTTCTTCGAAGCCAACGACGCGCTGTCGTTCGACCGCGCGGCCGCGCGCGGCTTCCGGCTCAACATCGCGGCCGGCACCGCCGTGCGCTTCGAGCCGGGCCAGACGCGCACCGTCGAGCTCGTCGAGCTGGCCGGCGAGCGCGCCGTCTACGGTTTTCAAGGCAAGGTGATGGGGCCGCTGTAAGCCGCGCCCCACTCTTCAGGAACAGCACCATGACATTACGCTTGAGCCGCCGCGCGTACGCGGAAATGTTCGGGCCGACGACGGGCGACCGCGTGCGGCTCGCCGATACCGAACTCTTGATCGAGATCGAACGCGACTACACGATCTACGGCGAGGAAGTGAAATTCGGCGGCGGGAAGGTGATCCGCGACGGGATGGGCCAGTCGCAGCGCGTGGCCGCCGACGTGCCCGACACGATCATCACGAACGCGGTGATCCTCGATCACTGGGGCATCGTGAAGGCCGACATCGCGATCAAGCACGGCCGCATCGCCGCGATCGGCAAGGCCGGCAACCCGGACATCCAGCCCGGCGTGACGATCGCGATCGGCGCCGCGACCGAAGTGATCGCCGGCGAAGGGCTGATCGTCACCGCGGGCGGCATCGACACGCACATCCATTTCATCAGCCCGCAGCAGATCGACGAGGCGCTCGCGTCGGGCGTCACGACGATGCTCGGCGGCGGCACGGGGCCGGCCACCGGCACCAACGCGACAACCTGCACGCCGGGCCCGTGGCACATGGAGCGGATGCTGCAGGCGGCCGACGGCTGGCCGATCAACCTCGGCTTCCTCGGCAAGGGCAACGCGAGCCTGCCGCAGCCGCTCGTCGAGCAGATCGCGGCCGGCGCGATCGGCCTGAAGCTGCATGAAGACTGGGGCACGACGCCCGCCGCGATCGACAACTGCCTGTCGGTCGCCGACGACACCGACACGCAGGTCGCGATCCACACCGACACGCTGAACGAAGCCGGCTTCGTCGAATCGACGGTCGCCGCGTTCAAGGGCCGCACGATCCACACGTACCACACCGAAGGCGCGGGCGGCGGCCATGCACCCGACATCCTGAAGGTGTGCGGCGAGGCGAACGTGCTGCCGTCGTCGACCAACCCGACGCGCCCGTACACGATCAACACGCTCGACGAGCATCTCGACATGCTGATGGTGTGCCATCACCTCGATCCGTCGATCGCCGAGGATCTCGCGTTCGCCGAATCGCGGATCCGCCGCGAGACGATCGCGGCCGAGGACATCCTGCACGATCTCGGCGCACTGTCGATGCTGTCGTCGGATTCGCAGGCGATGGGCCGCGTCGGCGAAGTGATCATCCGCACCTGGCAGACCGCGCACAAGATGAAGGTGCAGCGCGGCGCGCTGCCGGAAGACGGCGCCCGCAACGACAACTTCCGCGCGAAACGCTACGTCGCGAAGTACACGATCAACCCGGCGATCACGCACGGGATCGCGCATGAAGTCGGGTCGATCGAACCCGGCAAGTGGGCCGACCTCGTGCTGTGGGAACCGGCGTTCTTCGGGATCAAGCCGTCGATGATCCTGAAGGGCGGGATGATCGCGGTCGCGCAGATGGGCGACCCGAACGCGTCGATCCCGACGCCGCAGCCGGTCCACTACCGCGAGATGTTCGCGACCCGCGGCGGCGCGCTCGCGCGCACGTCGCTGACCTTCGTGTCGCAGATGGCGGCCGACGCGGGCATCGCCGAACGCTACGGGCTCGCGAAGCGCATCGTGCCGGTGCGCAACTGCCGCAACGTGACGAAGGCCGACATGATCCACAACGCATGGCGCCCGTCGATCAGCGTCGACCCCGAAACCTACGACGTGATCGCCGACGGCCAGTTGCTCACCTGCGAGCCGGCGTCGGTGCTGCCGATGGCGCAGCGCTATTTCCTGTTCTGATTTCCGGTTTTCGTTCCATGCGCACCCTCGACAAACGCATTGCCCCGAACGTGAAGCTCGCCGCGTCGCTCGTCGCGCGCGCGCCGACGCTCACGCTCGCCTATGACGCCCGCTGCAAGAGCCGCCTCGCGGCCACGCTCGATACCGGCGAGGACGTCGCGGTCCTGCTGCCGCGCGGCACCGTGCTGCGCGACGGCGACGTGCTCGTCGCCGACGACGGCGCGCTCGTGCGCATCGCCGCGGCGCCCGAGACCGTGCTGCTCGTCCGCGCGGGCGATCCGCTCACGCTGATGCGCGCCGCGTATCACCTCGGCAACCGTCACACGCCGGTCGAGATCGGCGACGGCTACCTGAAGCTCGAAGCCGATCCGGTGCTCGCGGACATGCTGCGCCGGCTCGGCACGCAGGTCGAACCCACGAGCGCACCGTTCCAGCCGGAAGCCGGTGCGTACGGCGGCGGCCACAAGCACGGACATGATGCGACGTTCGCCGAGGATTACGCGCTCGCGCAGCAGGTATTCGGCGAGCACCACGGCCACTCGCACTCGCACTCGCACTCGCACTCGCACGATCACGATCACGATCACCAGCATGGTCCGGGCTGCACGCACGGGCACCACGGCCATGACCACCACTGAGCTCGTCGCGCTGCTGCATCTCGCGTCGCCCGCGCTGCCGATCGGCGCATTCAGCTATTCGCAGGGATTCGAAGCCGCGCTCGACGCGAACCTGATCCGCGACGCCGACACCGCGCGCGACTGGATCGCGAGCGGGCTGACCGACGTGCTCGCGCACGGCGAACTGCCGTTTCTCGCGCACCAGCTCGCACGCTGGCACGCTCACGACGCCGATGCGCTCGCGCGCGAGAACGCGTGGTTCATCGCGAGCCGTGAATCGGCGGAGCTGCGCCGCGAAACCGAGCAGATGGGCTGGTCGCTCGCGCAGCTCTGCACGTCGCTCGAATGGGGCGATGCCGCGCGCCGCGCGACGCTCTCGACGATTTCGCCGATCGCGCTGCCGACCGCGTTCGCCTACGCGGCGGCCGCGCACGAAGCGAGCGCCGATGCCGTGCTCGCCGCGTACGCGTTCGGCTGGGTCGAAAACCAGACGTCGGCCGCGCTGAAAGCGGTGCCGCTCGGCCAGCTTGCCGGGCAACGCATCATCGTCGCGCTGCGCGGCGCGATCGACGCGGCCGTGCGCCGCGCGCTCGCCACGCCGCCCGACGCCGTCAACACGTTCGCGCCGCAGCTCGGCATCCTGTCCGCGCGGCACGAAACCCAGTATTCGCGGTTGTTCCGCTCCTGAACCCGACCTACGCCATGAATGCACCCGCACTCTCCCCCGCCCGCCGCACCAAGAAACTGCCGCCGCTGCGCGTCGGCATCGGCGGCCCGGTCGGCTCCGGCAAGACCACGCTGCTCGAAATGCTGTGCAAGGCGATGCGCGAGCGCTACGACCTCGTCGCGATCACGAACGACATCTATACGAAGGAAGACCAGCGCCTGCTGACCGTCGCGGGCGCGCTGCCCGAGGAACGCATCATGGGCGTCGAGACGGGTGGCTGCCCGCACACGGCGATCCGCGAGGACGCGTCGATCAATCTCGAAGCCGTCGACCGGATGCTGTCGCGCTTTCCCGATGCCGACATCGTGTTCATCGAATCGGGCGGCGACAATCTCGCGGCGACGTTCAGCCCCGAGCTGTCGGACCTGACGATCTACGTGATCGACGTCGCCGGCGGCGAGAAGATTCCGCGCAAGGGCGGCCCCGGGATCACGAAGTCCGACCTGCTCGTGATCAACAAGACCGATCTCGCGCCGCTCGTCGGCGCGAACCTCGACGTGATGGCGTCCGACACCAAGAAGATGCGCGGCGAGCGGCCTTACGTGATGACGAACCTGAAGGCGCTCGACGGCGTCGCGGACGTCGTCGCATTCATCGAGAAGAAAGGATTGCTGACGGTGTGAGCGGCGGCGCGGCGGCCCGCTGCCGCCTCGCCTGCCCAAGGGCGGCTTCGCGCCGCCCGCTCAGTCGTCGGATGGTTCCGACGCGTCGGTTGTGCCGCGCATCGCGCCGCCGCCGCGCTCGACCGGTGGCAGCAACGCCGCGAGCACGTCGACCGAGCGCGCGGTCGCGCCGCGATGGCGCGCCGCGAACGCGGCCCCCGCCGCGCCCATAGCGATGCGCCGCGCGTTGTCGGCGAACAGCGCGTCGAGCACGTGCGCGAGATCGAGCGGATCCGCGACCTGCATCGCCGCGCCGGCCGCGACCGCATCGGCGGTCGCCTGCGTGAAGTTGAACACATGCGGGCCGATCAGCACCGGCACGCCGACCGCGCATGCCTCGATCAGGTTCTGCCCGCCGAGCGGCAGCAGGCTGCCGCCGATGAACGCGACGTCGGCGGCCGCGTAGTACGCGCCGAGCTCACCCATCGAATCGCCGAGCAACACCGTCACGTCAGCCGGCAACGGCTCGGCCGCAGCGGGCCGGCCAGCCGCGAGCGCCGCCGCGTCCGCCCCCCACACCGAACGCCGCACGCATTTGAGCCCGCTGCGCTCGACGAGCGCCTCGACTTCGCCGAAACGCTGCGGATGGCGCGGCACGAGGATCAGCAGCGCGCCCGGCGTGCGCATCGCGGCGAACGCCTGCAGCACCAGCGCCTCCTCGTTCTCGCGCGTGCTGGCGGCGACCCACACGGGCCGCGTGCCGATCGCGTCGCGCCATGCATGGCCGCGCGCGGCCAGCTCCGGCGGCGTCGTCATGTCGAATTTCAGATTGCCTAGCACCGTCACGTTGCGCGCGCCGAGCGACGTCAGCCGCTCCGCATCGGCCGGGCTCTGCGCGAGCACGCGCGAGAAACCGCCGAACACGTCGCGCGTGGCCGCGCCGAACTTCGCCGCGCGCCGATGCGAGCGCGCGGACATCCGCGCGTTGGTCAGCACGAGCGGCACGTCCGCGCGGCGGCACTCGTCGATCAGCGTCGGCCACACCTCGGTTTCCATCACGAGGCCGAGCGTCGGCCGCCACGCGCGCAGGAAGCGCCGCACCGCGCCCGGCATGTCGTACGGCAGGTAGCAGCGCAGCACGCGGTCGCCGAAGATCTGCTCGCCGGTCGCGCGGCCGCTCGGCGTCATGTGCGTGAGCAGGATGCGCGCGTCGGGACGCGTACGCATCAGCGCGTCGATCAGCGGCTGCGCGGCGCGCGTCTCGCCGACCGACACCGCATGCACCCAGATCAGCGGCGCGCGATCGTCCGGCGAACGGCCCGCGACCTGGCCGAAGCGCTCGGCGATGTGCTCGCGGTAGCCGCGCTCCTTGCGCGAGCGCACAAAGAGCCGGATCACGGCGATCGGCGCGACGAGCCACCAAAGCGCGCGATAGATCGCCCTCAGCATGAACGGGCTCCGTCACCGCGAAGAATGCGGGGCGCGCTCAAACCAGCGCCCGGCCGGTCAGGCGCTCGAGAATCCCCAGCGGCGCGCATTCGCGCCGCACCATCGCGTCGACCGGCAGGAAGAAGGTCTGCTCGAGCATGAACTGGCCGGACATCACAGCGTGCGAAGTCTGATCCGAGAAACATATCCACACGCTGCCGGGCGGAAACGGCATCGTCTGCTGCGGACAGGTTTTCTGGTAATCGAGATCGGCCTTCATCCCGTCGTGCAGGTTCAGCATCAGGTGGTCGTACGCGCTGCGCGGCGACTTCGTCACGTGCAGCAGGTTCAGCAGCCACGCCGAGCCCGGCAACTGCGGCCGGATCTTCGGCAGGAAGCGCTTCGCGACGTCCTCGAACGGCTCGCCGACGCGCCACACGCGCGGCTGGCCGGCCGGGTTCACGTTCGTGAACACGCGCAGGATCCGCTCGCCGTAGTTCGGCCGCGACGGGAACGCGTCGACGTGCAGCCGGCTGTCGTCCTTGCGCCAGGACGTCTGGCGCGTCTCGACCTGCATCAGCCGCAGGCTCGTCGGCGCGACGCGCAGCTTGCCGCGGTATTCGGGAAAGAGACCGTCGACGAGCGTACCGGCCTGCTGCTGGAAGCGCGCGACGAGCGCGCGCACGGCCGACTGCGTGACGCTGTCGCCGAGCACGCCGGCGAGCACGCCGCCGTTCGGCGCGAGGCTGATGTTCTTGCGTTTCGGATCGGCGAGCAACGGATCGAGCAGCGCTTCCTCGCCGCCTTCGATCGCGAAGCGCAGGTGCGGGAAATACAGCACCTTGCCTTCCTCGACCGCGGCCAGCAGCTGCTCGCGCGGCGCCGACAGGTTGTGTCCGCTCCAGTCGGCGGACGGGACTTCGATGATCTGGGATTCGCTCATGATCGGTTCGCGTGCGTGACGTGCAGGAGGGGCGGGAGAGACAGGACAGGCGTGACGTGCATCACAGCAGACCGAAGCCCGCGAGCGCCGCCTTCACCTGCGCGATCGACGGCGGCTGCCCCGCCGTGCCGAGATTGACGACGTTCGGCGACCAGTAGCCACCGGTGCGCCAGGCCGTTGCGAAATTGTACAGTTCGACCGTCGGGCGCTTGAGCGCGGCCGCGATGTGAACCAGACCTGTATCAACCCCGACGGTCGCGGCCGCGCCGTCGATCAGCCCGACGACGGCCGGCAGCGACAGCTTCGGCGGCACGATCGCCGCCGCGCCGAACTCCTTCGCGAGCCGCTCGCTGGTCGCGCGCTCCGCATCGTTGCCCCACGGCAGCACGAGCGACGCGCCGCGCCGCACGAGCGCCTGGCCGAGCTCGATCCATGCGGCGTCCGGCCACTGCTTGTCGGCACGCGAGGTCGCATGCACGAACACCACGTACGGCACCGGCAGGTTCAGGCCCAGCGCCGCGACCGCGAGCGCCGCCGCCCGCGTATCGAGGCCGAAATCGACCGGATCGGCCGGCGTCGGCGCCGGGTCGCCCAGCGCGGCCGCGACCAGCTGGCGCGAGCGCTCGACCACGTGCGTGCGCGGCGCGATCGGCACGCGCTGGCGATAGAAGAAGCGCACCGGCCATTCGTAGCCGGCGCCGTCGGTGCGGTTGCCGAGGCCGGCGAGCGGGCCGCGCGCCCAGCTCGCGACCCAGGCCGTCTTGATCAGACCCTGGCAGTCGATCACGAGGTCGTACTGCTCGGCCACGAGCCGCTTGCGGAACGCGCGGATCTCGCGCCACGTCGCGCCCGAGAGCGGCTTCTTGCGCCAGCGGCGCAGCGAGAACGGCAGCACGTTGCGCACGCCGTCGACGAGCCGCACGAGGTCGACGAAGCTCTCCTCGACGAGCCAGTCGATCTGCGCATCGGGGTGGCGGCGCCGGATATCGGCGATCACCGGCATGTTGTGCACGACGTCGCCCAGCGACGACACGCGCACGATCAGGATCTTTTGCACGCTGAAAAAACGCCGGCGGATAGCCGGCGACAGGCATAAAGACGCGATTTTATCGCGCCCGGGACGTCAGACAGACAAAAAGCGGCCGCACGCGTGAGCGTGCGCCGCTTTTCGGGGATGGCGCGACGGCTCGTTCGAGCGTCGCGCCGGCGGCGGCCCGCAGGCCGCCGGGGTTCAGAACGGCAGCTTGACGTCCGGCTTCGCGGCCGTCAGCACGCGGCGGAAGTCCTCCTGAATGCGCTTGAGCCCTTCCTTGGTCTCCGATTCGAACCGCATCACGACGACCGGCGTCGTGTTCGACGAACGCGCGAGGCCGAAACCGTCCGGATACTCGACGCGCAGGCCGTCGATCGTCACGACTTCCTCTGCACCGTCGAACTTCGCCTCTTTCTGCAGCTTGTCGATCAGGCGGAAGTTCTCGCCTTCGTCGAGCCAGAGCTGCAGCTCGGGCGTGCTCATCGCGTCCGGCAAGCCGTTCAGCAGCGCGCTCGGATCGGCCGTCTTCGCGAGGATCTCCAGCAGGCGCGCGCCCGTGTAGAGGCCGTCGTCGAAGCCGTACCAGCGGTCCTTGAAGAACACGTGGCCGCTCATCTCGCCGGCGAGCGGCGCACCCGTCTCGCGCAGCTTCGCCTTCACGAGCGAATGGCCCGTCTTCCACATCAGCGGCTCGCCGCCCTTCGCCTTCACCCACTGCGCGAGATGGCGCGTGCACTTCACGTCGTAGATGATCTGCGCGCCCGGATTGCGCGACAGCACTTCCTCCGCGAACAGCATCAGCTGGCGGTCCGGGTAGATGATCTGGCCGTCCTTCGTGACGACGCCCAGGCGGTCGCCGTCGCCGTCGAACGCGAAGCCGAGTTCGGCGTCGGTGTCCTTCAGCGCCTGGATCACGTCCTGCAGGTTTTCCGGATGCGCGGGATCGGGGTGGTGGTTCGGGAACGTGCCGTCGATGTCGGTGAAGCGCTCGACGAGTTCGCAGCCGAGCGCCTTGAACAGGCGCGTCGCGAGCGGGCCCGCGACGCCGTTGCCGGCGTCCACGACGAGCTTCAGCGGGCGCGCGAGCTTCACGTCGCCGACGATGCGCGCGATGTACTGGTCCGCGACGTCGAATTCCTCGAACGTGCCGCTGCCCGTTTCGAAACGCTCGTCGACGATGCGGCGGTACAGCGCCTGGATCTGCTCGCCGTAGATCGCGGCGCCGCGCAGCACCATCTTGAAGCCGTTGTAGTCGGGCGGGTTGTGGCTGCCCGTGACGACGATGCACGAATCGACGCGGCGTTCGCCGCCCTTCAGTGCAAGCGGCACGCTCGCCGCGAAATAGCCGACCGGCGTGGGCACCATGCCGACGTCGACGACGTCGACACCGGCCGCACGCAGGCCATCGGCGAGTGCGCCGACGAGTTCGGGCCCCGACAGGCGGCCGTCGCGCGCGACGACGACCGCGTCGCCGCCCTGGGCGCGCACTTCGCTGCCGAATGCCCGGCCGATCCCGCGCGCCGTGTCGGCGTCGAGCGTCTTGCCGACCACACCGCGAATGTCATATGCCTTGAAGATGGATTGGGAGATCATCGATTCTCTCTCGGTTGCGTGCATGGAAAATAATCTGGCCGCCTTTCGCGCGTGCCCGGCATCATACATGCGGGCCTTGCGCGACAAGGAGCCGGGCGGCTGGTGCGGCCGCGATCCAACTTATAATCGCGGGTTTTGATGACGCGCATTCTGTCCATTTTAATGCCTAGCCGTTCCGCTGCCGCCAACCTCCCGCCTCCTGGCCCCCTGCCGGCCACCGCCAGCGCGTGTGGGCGCCCCGCATGCTGAAGCGATTCGGCAATCCGGACGTCGCGAAGGCCGTCGCGAATCTCGTCTGGCTCGGGCTCGAACGGCTTACGCAGATCGGCGTCGCGATCGCGATCAGCGGCCTTCTGGCCCGTTATTTCGGGCCGGACGTGTTCGGCAAATGGCAGTATGCGAATACGCTTCTCCTCGTACTGGCGCCGCTCACCTGGGTGTGCGGCGCCGAAATCCTGGTTCCGACCATCGTCCAGCGCCCGCCCGCGCAACTCGGCGCGGTGCTCGGCAGCGCGTTCGCGCTGCGCATCGGCGTGTCCGCCGTCGCGCTCGTCGCGACCTGGATCGCGATCGGCGCCGGCGCGTTCGACCCGCTCGTCGGCGCGATGCTCGCGGGCCTCGCGGTCACGATGGTGTTCCGCGAGCCGTTCGTCGGCGTGATCAACGCATGGCTGCAGAGCATGACCTACAGCAAGCCGCAGCTCATGACCAGCATGGTCACCGCGCTGGCGAAGGCGCTGCTCGTCTGGCTGCTGGTGCGCGCGGCCGCCGGCCCTGCCCGCTTCGCGTGGCTGTGGGCGCTGGAGGCCGCCGCGATCGGCTTCGCGCTCGTGCTGTACTACCGCCATCGTAACGGCGGCACGCTCGGCTGGACGTTCGACAAACCGCTGTTCAGGCACTTCGCCACCGCGGGCACCGTGTTCTGGCTCGGCCTGATCTGCATGTACCTGTTCCTGAAGCTCGATCGTCTGATGCTCGAGCGTCACGTGTCGTTCGCCGACCTCGGCCGCTACGCGGCGGCCCAGCAGCTCAACGAGAACTGGATCACGCTCGCGCTGATGCTCGCGCAGACCATCGCGCCCGCGTTCGTGTACCGCGTGCAGGACGTCGCGCGGCTGCGCCGCAACATCGTCCGGCTGACCGCGATGACCGCCGGCCTGATGACGGCCGGCGCGCTGGTGCTCGACGCGGCCGCACCGCTCATCGTCGGCAAGGTGTTCGGCCACGGCTACGAGGCGTCGGTCGACATCTTCCGCTGGGCCGTCTGGCTGTCCGTGCCGGCCGGCATCGAGGCGATAGGCAATCTTATCGTTCTCAAATATCAAGCAAAATTCGTGTTGCTGGCGAAATGGGTGCTCGCGCTCGCGATCGCCGCGCTCGTCAACGTGTTCGCCATCCCCCGGCTCGGCCTGTACGGGGCGCTCGTCGGGCTGGCGGCCGGCTATGTCGCCGCCATCGCCGTTAATTTTTATTACATTCGTTTCAGGCTGCGCCCATGACGTCTCCCGATTGCCCGCTCCCGCTCGACGACGTGGCCGTGCTCATGCCGGCCTACAACGGGCACGACGACGTCGCCCGCACCCTCGCGTCGTTCAGCGAGGACGCGCCGGTGCACGTGCTGATCGTCGATGACGGCAGCACGCCGCCGATCGTCGCGCCGGAACTGCCGGGCCTCACGATCGACGTGCTGCGCATGCCGCAAAACGGCGGCATCGAGCGCGCGCTCAAGGCCGGCATCGACGCGCTCGCGGCGCGCGGCTTCCGCTATGCGGCCCGCATCGACGCCGGCGACCTCGCCGCGCCGCGGCGGCTCGCGAAACAGCGCGCGTATCTCGACGCCCATCCGCGCGTGGCTTGCGTCGGCATGTGGACCCAGGTCGTGTCGCGCGCCGGCGAGCCGCGCTTCATGCTGACGCCGCCGGCCGATCCGCGCATGCTGCGCCGCACGCGCTTCCTGCGCTCGCCGCTCGTGCATCCGTCGGTCATGCTGCGCATCGACGCGGTGCGCGAAGTCGGCAACTACCGCGCGAAGTACCGTGCGGCCGAGGATCTCGATCTTTTTTTACGGTTAATGCAACGCTACGATTGCGCGAACCTGCCCGAGCTCGGCCTCTACTACGAGCTCAACGAGGGCGGGATCAGCGCGACCCGGCGCCGCCGCCAGCTGATTTCGACGCTGTCGCTGCTGCTGCGTCACTTCAACGCGCTGAACCCGTACGACTGGGCCGGTCTCGCCAAGAACCTGCTGCATTTCGTGACGCCGTACCGTACGCTGCAGCGGATCAAGCAGACGCTGTTCGCGGCGCGGCCGTCCGCTTAGGGTCTGTTCACGCGGTCTGTTCACACCCGGCATTTTCGACGCTTTATTTTTTCTTTATTTTCATGTCCGCTACCTCCTCGCTGCGCATCGCGCTCGTCTGCAACACGGCCTGGGCGATCTATACGTACCGCCACGGGCTGATCCGTGCGCTCGTCGCGCGCGGCGCCGAGGTCGTCGTAATCGCGCCGCACGACCGCACGGTGCCGCTGCTCGAGCAGATGGGCTGCCGCTACGTCGCGCTCGCCGTCGCGTCGAAAGGCACGAGCCCGCGCGAGGATCTCGGCACGCTCGCCGCGCTGGTGCGCCATTACCGCGCGCTGCGGCCCGCGCTCGTGTTTCATTACACGATCAAGCCGAACATCTACGGATCGGTCGCCGCGTGGCTCGCGCGCGTGCCGTCAATCGCGGTCACCACCGGCCTCGGCTACGTGTTCATCCAGAAAAGCCGCGCGGCGAGCGTCGCGAAACGCCTGTACCGGTTCGCGTTCCGCTTCCCGCGCGAAGTCTGGTTCCTGAACCGCGACGATCTCGCGACTTTCACCGACGAGCAGTTGCTCGCGCACCCGGATCGCGCGCGGCTGCTGCACGGCGAAGGCGTCGATCTCGACCAGTTCGCGCCGGTGCCGCTGCCCGGCGGCAACGGCCCGGTGTTCATCCTGATCGGCCGGCTGCTGTGGGACAAGGGCGTGCGCGAGTATGTCGAGGCCGCGCGCGTGGTGCGTGCACGCTATCCGGACGCGCGCTTCCAGCTGCTCGGCCCGCTCGGCGTCGACAACCCGAGCGCGATCAGCCGCGCGGACGTCGACGCGTGGGTTAGCGAAGGCGTGGTCGAGTATCTCGGCGAGGCGCACGACGTGCGCCCGCACATCGCGGCGGCCGACTGCGTCGTGCTGCCGTCGTACCGCGAAGGCGTGCCGCGCACGCTGATGGAAGCGTCCGCGATGGGCCGCCCGATCGTCGCGACCGACGTGCCGGGCTGCCGCGACGTGGTCGCCGACGGCGAAACCGGCTTCCTGTGCCGCGTGCGCGACAGCGCGAGCCTCGCGGAGCAGTTGGTCCGCATGATCGAACTCGGGAGTGGCGGACGCGACGCGATGGGCGCGCGCGGCCGCCGCAAGGTGGCCGAGGAATTCGACGAGCAGCAGGTCGTCGAACGTTACCGGCAGACCATTCATACATTGACCGGCATCACACTCTGAAGGAGCGCATCAGCATGACCGCTAAAGGCACCATCCTCGTTACCGGCGGTGCGGGCTACATCGGCTCGCACACGGCCGTCGAGCTGCTCGACAACGGCTACGATGTCGTGATCGTCGACAACCTCGTCAACAGCAAGGCCGAGTCCGTGCGGCGCATCGAGAAGATCACGGGCAGGACGCCCGCGTTCCACCAGGTCGACGTGTGCGACGAAGCCGCGCTCGCGAAGGTGTTCGACGCGCATCCGATCACCGGCACGATCCATTTCGCGGCGCTCAAGGCGGTTGGCGAATCGGTCGCGAAGCCGCTCGAGTACTACCAGAACAACATCGGCGGCTTGCTGACCGTGCTCAAGGTGATGCGCGAGCGCAATGTCAGGCAGTTCGTGTTCAGCTCGTCGGCGACCGTGTACGGCGTGCCCGAGCGCTCGCCGATCGACGAATCGTTCCCGCTGTCCGCGACCAACCCGTACGGCCAGTCGAAGCTGATGGCCGAGCAGGTCCTGCGCGATCTCGAGGTATCGGACCCGTCGTGGCGCATTGCGACGCTGCGCTACTTCAACCCGGTCGGCGCGCATGCGAGCGGGCTGATCGGCGAGGATCCGGCCGGCATCCCGAACAACCTGATGCCGTACGTCGCGCAGGTCGCGGTCGGCAAGCTCGAGAAGCTGCGCGTGTTCGGCTCCGACTACCCGACGCCGGACGGCACCGGCGTGCGCGACTACATCCACGTCGTCGATCTCGCGAAGGGGCACATCGCCGCGCTCGACGCGCTCGCGACGCGCGACGCGAGCTTCGTCGTGAACCTCGGCACCGGCCAGGGCTACAGCGTGCTGGAAGTCGTGCGCGCGTTCGAGAAGGCGTCGGGCCGCCCGGTGCCGTACGAACTCGTCGCGCGCCGCCCGGGCGACATCGCCGAGTGCTACGCGAATCCGCAGGCCGCCGCCGACCTCATCGGCTGGCGCGCGACGCTCGGAATCGACGAGATGTGTGCCGACCACTGGAAATGGCAGGAGGCGAACCCGCGCGGTTTTGTATAATCCGCTGTCCATTTTTCGAGCGATCCCATGCTCAGCTTCGCGTCCGGCTTCATCGTCTCCCTGCTCGTCACGTTGTTCATCGTGCGTTATGCGCATCTGCACGAGAAATTCTCGATCGACAGCGACCTGGCCGGCGTGCAGAAATTCCACGTGCGGCCGGTGCCGCGCGTCGGGGGCATCGGGATCCTCGCCGGCGTCGTCGTTGCCGCGCTGGTGCTGTCCCGGCGCTACCCGACGATCTCCGGCAGCATTCTCGGGATCGTCGCGTGCGGGCTGCCGGCGTTCCTGTCAGGGCTCGTCGAGGACCTGACCAAGCGCGTGTCGCCGCGCGCGCGGCTGCTGTGCACGATGGGCGCCGCCGCGCTGGCGTTCTGGCTGCTGAACATCGCGGTCACGCGCATCAGCGTGCCGCCTCTCGACTTCCTGCTCCACTACGTCGCCATTTCGGCTTTCATCACCGTGCTCGCGGTCGCGGCGCTGGCGAACGCGATCAACATCATCGACGGCTTCAACGGGCTCGCGTCGATGGTCAGCTTCATGATGTTCGCGTCGCTTGCGTACGTCGCGTTTCATGTCAACGATCCGGTCGTGATGTCCGCGTCGATCATCATGATGGGCGCCGTGCTCGGCTTCTTTCTGTGGAATTTCCCGGCCGGGCTGATTTTCCTCGGCGACGGTGGCGCGTATTTCATCGGCTTCATGCTCGCCGAACTCGCGATCATGCTGGTGATGCGCAACCGCGAAGTGTCCGCGTGGTATCCGGTGCTGCTGTTCATGTATCCGATCTTCGAGACTTGCTTCTCGATCTACCGGAAGAAGTTCATCCGCGGGATGTCGCCTGGGATTCCGGATGGCGTGCACCTGCACATGCTCGTGTACAAGCGGCTGATGCGCTGGGCCGTCGGCACCAAGCATGCGCATGATCTCACCCGGCGGAATTCGCTGACGTCACCCTATCTCTGGCTGCTGTGCCTCGTCGCGGTGATTCCCGCGACGCTGTTCTGGCGGCACACCGTGCACCTGTTCGTGTTCGTCGTGCTATTCGCGCTCACTTATGTGTGGCTTTATCTCAGCATCGTAAGGTTCAAGGTGCCTAGGTGGATGGTCGTGAGGAAGGAAAGGCGCGGGCATTGAGGGGGTGGATGACCGGCGTGTTGCCGGTTCACGCGACGACGCGTGGCCCCGATGACGGATGAGTCGCCGTTGCCGACTGGATCAATGACGGCGCCCCGGCGACTCGACCAACGAACTGCTAGCTTCCCGCGGTATTCGAGCTCCAGCTCGGTATCCGCGCATAGATCACGATGTTTCCGTCGTCCTGCAAATACGTGGTCGCCCCCGGATTTCCACTGGTGCCGGAATACCAGAGCGGAGCACCCGCGGAACTGTAGACGACCAGATTGCCATCCCCTTGCATCGTCGCATACGCACCTGGGTGATTGTAAGTACGCGAACTCCACTGCGGCACGCCCTGGCGAAGCAGCACCAGATTCCCGTCGCCCTGCATGACGAGCACGTTCGCGCCGTTGCCTGAAGTCAGGCTCTGGCCGCTGCTCAGCGTCATGCCACCGTTCCAGACGGCCGGGCCGCTCGATGAATTCGCCATGCCCGCCGCGGAAGTCGACGTGGCAAATACCGGCACGGACACCCGGTAGATCACCATGTTGCCGTCGTCCTGCACGGAGAGCCTATGGCCGAAGGTGGCGCCGTTGGTCGACGAGAACCACAATGGCTTGCCGCTCACGCTGTAGATCACGAAGTTGCCGTCGGTCTGGAACACGGCATAGGCACCGGCATTTCCGTTGGTCCCCGAATTCCACACCGCGGCGCCGTTGGCCGTGTTGTACAGCACCAGGTTGCCGTCATCCTGCATGGCCAGTCGATGACTTCCTGACGCCGAGTACACGATTTGCGACGGCCTGAGCGTCGTGCCTTCGGTTACCTCGCCGCCATAGATCGGCGAGGTCGGCACGCATATCGCCGAATGCAGCGCGCTGACGTTCGGCGTGCCCCAGCCGGTCACGAAATCCCATCCCGAACCCGCACTGTATGCACCGTTCGACCCGTTGGTGACATCGCGAAAGATGGAGGGGGTCGTCGCCTGTGCGCTGTACAGCGTGGGCGCCGCGAAACCGAGGCTGGCCGCGCAACCACCGGACAGCATGCGCGCCCAGGTCGCGGCAAACAGTGGCGCGGACAGGCTCGTCCCGCCCACGATCTGGAGTTGCCCACCGACGACGACCTGTGCACCGCTGTACGGATCGGCGTCGAACGCGATGTCCGGCATGCCTCGGAAGAAACGGCCCTTGAGCGCCGGAACGTTCGACTGCCACGACGGAATCGGCTCGATGCCGCTGATGCCGCCGCCGCTGCCGTCCCACGCGGTCTCGCCCGCGTAGCTGCCGTTGCCGTTCGTATAAAGCGATGTGCCGCCCACGGCTACCACGTAGGGGGAAGTCGCCGGGTATTGCACCGACGTGCCGCTGCAGCCGTATGCAACACTGCCCGAATCCCCGGAGCTGACCGCGAACGTCTGTCCCTGCGCGACGGCGAGCTCGAACAGCGTGTCGATGGCGGCCGTCGGCGCCCAGTTCTCGCAACCGCCGATCGACATGTTCACGACGCGCGCGGTGTTGTCGGTCACGGCCCGATTGATCGCGAGCGCCATGTTGCTCCACGCGAACGATGGCGCGACATAGAAATTGAGTTGCCTGACGCCGCCGGACATCCCGACGATGGTCTGACTATCGAGCGACCATTCGGTGTTCGCGCTGGTGTCGGCGCTTGGCGAGCCGACGTTGATCACCGAAACGGGTACGGGAGGCAACTGGTGGTTGCTTGCGAAGGTGGCCAGGTCGATGACGGGCTGCGTCACATTGCCTTCCGCAATGATGCCCACGGTGATGTTGCTTGCCGTCGGCGTACTGCCCACGGAATAGATGCCGGGAAAGTCCGTCGGACTATGCGCGACCGTCACGGCCGCGGTTGTCGGCGACGCATTCGCTTGCGGCGCCGCCGCCGAAAGCGAGGCGCGAACGAAATGCGGATGGAGGCGGGTCGCCGTATCCAGCCCCAGTACCGATTGAACGACCCCGCCGAGCGCATCGGGCAGCGTCTCCGGGGCGGTGTTGATATGGGCGCTGGTGCCGTCCGCCATCGCGACCGGTACCAGGGTCGTCTGGAACACGCCGGAGACCACGCCTGCCGGCGCGTCCGCCTCGACGATCATGTTGTTGCCGGCGACGTTGATGTTCGTGAAGCCCTTACTTTGCAGATAGGCCTTCACGGTGGCGACCTGGCCGGCGGAGGGCGTGTATCGCGCGGCGATCTGCGCGGAGGTCAGCACGGCGCCGAAACTGGCGCTGCCGGGCGTTCGCGCATCCTGCACGAAACGATGCAACGCGCCTTCGTCGTTGAGTTTGAGCACGAGCGCGACATGGATCGGCGCCGTCGCGCTCATTGGCGCCGCGCTCACCACGTTGCCCGTGGCGCGCAGTGCGGACACTTTGCCCGTCTGCGCAGCGACATTGGTAGCAGCGGCCGTCGGACTATCGTCCCCGCCGCACCCCGCAAGCGCGAACACCATGAGGGCCGCGCTCATTCCCCTTGCAATATGCTGCTTCATTGGATTGGTATGGACCGTAGATCTCGTATTTGGCTTTTCGTTCTTTTACGGCAATCGCACGGCAACCTTGAGGGAAACATAGGAAGTATTCGGCCGGTAGTCAAATGAATGCGGCCAATCGATGGGGGGGAACGGGAAGGGGCCGATTCACGCGCCCGAGCGACACGGTGGCGCCACGCGCGTGCCACAGCCGATACCGGCCCGACCCGCGGCACGGAATAAAAAAAGCGCCTCACGGGCGCTTTTGGGGGACAGCGACGCACGCACGCGGCGGTGCGTCTACTTGCTCGAGGCCGCCCGCACATCCGGCACACTTTGGAGCACGGGAGCAACCGTCGTCTGGTATTCAGGCACCCAGCGGCGCAGGTCGCGCCGGACTTCGTCGTCGCTCAGCACCCGATTCTGCATCAGCCACGGCAGCAATTCGTCGAGCAAGTGATCCGGCACTTCCCGTGCACGCGCGATCCGCAGTTTGGGGTGCGGCGTGCGCGTGGTCGTCTCGTCGTCCGCGAGTAATTCCTCGTAGAGCTTTTCGCCGGGTCGCAGCCCCGTGAATTCGATCCGAATCTGCCCCTCCGAAAAGCCGTACAGACGAATCAGGTCGCGCGCGAGATCGACGATCCTGACGGGCTCGCCCATGTCGAGAATGAAGATCTCACCGCCGCGGCCCATGCTCGAAGCCTGCAGCACGAGTTGGGACGCTTCCGGGATCGTCATGAAGAACCGCGTGATCTCGGGATGCGTGACGGTCACCGGGCCGCCCTTTGCGATCTGCTGCTGGAACTTCGGGATCACGCTGCCCGCGCTGCCGAGCACGTTGCCGAACCGCACGGTCTCGAACTGCGTGCCGCCGCTCGTCTGCTGCAACGCCTGGCACGCCATCTCGGCGAGACGCTTGCTCGCGCCCATGACGTTGGTCGGGTTGACGGCCTTGTCGGTCGAGATCAGCACGAAGTGGCGAACATCGTGGCGAATCGCGGCACGCGCGACCCGATACGTGCCGAGCACGTTGTTGCGCAGCGCCTGCCACGCATTGTGCTCTTCCATCAACGGCACGTGCTTGTATGCGGCCGCATGGAACACGATGTGCGGCGCATGGCGCGACATCACCTGGTCGAGCAGCAACGAATCCTTCGCATCGCCGATGATCGGCACGACGGGCTGGTCGGGGAAGCGTTCCCGCAACTCCTCGGTAAGCCGATACATCGCGTATTCGGACAGATCGAACGCGACGATCTGCGCAGGTGCAAAACGCAGGATCTGGCGGCACAGCTCGGAGCCGATCGAACCGCCCGCGCCCGTCACCATCACGACGCGGCCACGCAGCAGCGCCTCGACGTGCGGCGTGTCGATCGTCACCGCATCACGGCCAAGCAAATCCTCGAGGTCGATATTGCGCACCTGCGACAGGAACCCCTGTCCGGGCATCAGTGCGGTCAGCGACGGCAGCACCATCGCCTTGATGCCGGCGCGCACGCACAGCGTCGCGACGCGCCGCTGCGTTTCGACGGACGCCGATGGAATCGCGATGATCGCGTATTCGACCTTGATCGCGTCGGTCCAGTGCTTCAGGTCGTTGAACGAGCCGAGCACCTTGTAGCCGTAGATCTCGCGCCCATGCTTGGTGACGTCGTCATCGAGCAGGCCGACGAGGCGCCATTCGCCCGAACGCGACAACTCGCGCGCGAGGCTGGCGCCCGCCGTGCCGGCGCCGAGCACCAGCACGGGCTTGCCCTGTCCGACGAGGCCGCCGTACAGGTAGAACTCCTTCGTCGCGCGGTACAACGCGCGGGCGCCGCCCATCAACAGGAACAGCATCAGCGGCGAGACGAGCAGCACCGAGCGCGGGATGATCGGTGTCGGCTGGAACATCACGGCGCCGATCATCACGATCACGCTGCCGCCGGCAACCGCCTTCGAGATCCGCATCAGGTCGGGAAGGCTCGCGAATACCCAGAGGCCGCGATACAGGCCGAACACATGGAACATCAGCGCGTAGACCGGCAGCGTCCAGACGAGCGCGGTCACCGCGCCGCCGAGGAAATCAGCCGGAACGCTACCGTTGAAACGAACGAGATAAGCGAACAACCACGACGTGACCACCGCCGTCAGGTCGAACAGGAAAGCACTCAGCGACAGCCACGATGCTTTGGATCGCAACATCGGCAGGAAACCTCAAGAGTTGTTTTCGGCGGCCGACTGAAACCGGCGCCAACGCATGTCGATCACCAACCCGATACATGCAAGGACGCCATACCATGCGACAAACAACAGCCATTGCTGCTGTTCAGGGCGGCCTTTTGCCCACACGGCGATGATTATGCCTGCGAGCATGATGAGGTACCAATAAAGAGCAGTCCGGCGGTGACCTACGCCCGAACGGACCATCCTTTGATAATAATGCTCCCGATGCGCCTGCCAGAACTTTTCTCCACGTAACAGGCGTCTCAAAAGTGTTACAGATGCATCAGCAATAAAGGGCGCGAAGACGAGCGCCGGAAACCAGATCGGCCACGCATCGGCACGCCATCCCCAGTAGCCAAGCGCGCCGGCAAGGAATCCCAACGGAATCGAGCCTGCGTCGCCGAGAAACAGGCGAGCCGGATGGAAATTGAGCAACAGGAAGCCGAGCGCCGCGCCGGCAATGGCCGCGCCGGCCACGGCGAGATCCGGTGACGGGTTCGGGCCGGTCAGCGCCGCGGCCGCGTATGCACCGAAGCCAAACAGCGCCATACCGCCCGCGAGGCCGTCGGCGCCGTCCATGAAGTTGTACAGGTTCGTCAGCCAGACCATCACGAAGCCGACGCCCGCGAGCAGCCACCAGGGCGCACCGGCCGGATAGACGACGATCAGCGCAACCACGGCCACAAGATGCGCCGAAAACCGCACGCGGGCCGGCAGCCCGCGCCGGTCGTCGATTTGCGACATCGCCGCCAGCCCGGCCGCGCCGACTGCAATCAGCCACAACGCCGGCGCAAGGGCCAGCAGGAAGACAACGCAGACCGGCACGATCCCCCATCCGCCGACGCGCGGCGTCGGCAGCGTATGGAGCGAACGATCGTTCGGAATATCGGTGGCAAGGCGCCATGCGAGGCCGGTCGCGAGCAGCGTGCGCAGGATGGCCGTCGTCGCGATGGCGGCGACCAGCGCCACCACGACCGCGTAGGGCCCTGTGGAGATCGGGAAATGCATGTGGACTATTGTTGTGTATCGCGCGAACGATACCATGCGGCGGTCGCTGCGAGGCCCTGGCGGGTCGTATAGGGCGGATGCCAGCCAAGCACGCGCCCGATCCGGCCGGTATCGAGCTGCAGACTACCGGTCAGGCGATCGATGGCCGCGCTGCGGCCCGTCAGCTTGCCGAGCACGCGCAGCAGCACCGGCGGCACCGCGACCAGCCGCGCCGGCTTGCCCAGCGCGTCTCCGACGAGGCGCAGCAGGCCCGTGACCGACGGTGCGTCGTCGTCGGCCACATGAAAGCATTCGCCGGCCGCGCGCGGATCGATCGCGCAACGCAGCAGCGCATCCGCGAGGTTTTCGACGTAGACGATGCTGCGGCGCGCCGAAACGGCGCCGAACGGCAGCGGGATCCCGCGTGCGACCGCATCCATCATCCGCAGGAAGTTGGCGCGTACGGCCGGGCCATAAACGAGCGGCGGACGAACGATGACGACGTCGAGCCCCGCCGACGCACCGAACTGCGCGAGTTGTCGCTCCGCATGCAGTTTCGAGCGGCCGTACGCATCCTGCGGATCGGGTTCGACCGCTTCCGACAGCGGCACACCGTCGTCGCCCTCCCCGACCGCCTTGATGCTGCTCGCGAACACGATGCGGCGTACGCCGTGATTGCGCGCCGCCTGGGCGAGCCGCAGCGTGCCGACGACGTTGGTGGCGTCAAACGCCGCATCGGGATCGGGCGACTCGTCGCGCATCACGTGCACACGGGCGGCAAGATGGATCACGCAGTCGGCGGCCAGATCGGCCGGCCACGCTTCATCCAGTTGATCGAAATCAGCAGTGCCGTGTACCCATTCGCGCACGCCATCGATGCAGCCGCCCGGTCGCCTTACCAGTGCGGTCACCGTGTGACCGGCCTGCAGCGCACGGCGGCACAGTGCACGGCCGACAAAACCGTTCGCGCCGGTGATGACGAGATGAGTCATCGCCCCCTCCGGCCGGATCGGCTGACAGTTCGACGAAGCGGCGTGAACCCGCGTGTCGCGCCGGCACGCGGCGCGGGCCGATGCACGCTGGAACGACACGGGGAAACGGAAAGGGGAATTGACACAAACACGTCGGGATCTCGAAGACGTAAAGCATGCCGCTCGCCGGCATCTGACGATGCATCAAGGCATGTGCTGCCGGATGCAACCCTATGGAAAGACACGTCGATGTCCGGGTTCCGTATTAGATGAAGGCGTCGCGCGGCCCGGCTCGCTCCGCTTGCGGGACAGCGGCGTCGCCGCCACGCAATACCGGCGGAAGGCCTTTGGCGGCGGCATGCCGATGGGGCCGCATCGGTGCGCGAACATTGTAACCTTGCCGATCGGCAGCAACCAAGCTTGGCCCGGCCCCGCGACTACCGGCGCCACGAGCGCCGGACGTGCCGCCGCTCAGGCCAGCAACGCGCCCACCTCGTCGACGAGCGGCGCGAGCATCCGCTCCCAACCGTGCTCGTGCTCGACGAAGGCTCGCGCTCGCGCCGTCATCTCGACCGCCGCGGCCTCGTCGGCGACGAGCTGTTCGATCCGATCAACGAATTCCTCCGGCGTATCCGCGATCAGCAGGTCGCGCCCGCTTTGCGCGCCCAGGCCTTCGTGGCCCAGCGACGTGGTGACCACGGGCAGCCCGAGCGCCATGTATTCGAGAATCTTGTTCTGCACACCTGCACCGATGCGCATCGGGCACACGCCGATTGCGCCGTCGGATGCGGCCTGTGCGACCGACTCGACGCGGCCAGTCACGTCGACGCCGTCATACGCGCGGAATCGTTCTGCAAGTGCGGGCGCGATGGACCCGACGATCCGGAAGCGGTAGTCGGCACGCTTGCGCAGCAACGGCAGCACGGCCTCCGCGAAATAGTGGCACATGTCCTGGTTCTGCACGGTACGCATGTCGCCGATGAAAATCAGGATCCGGCTCGCCATGCTGCGTGCGGTGTACGGCAGGCCCGACAGGTCCACGCCGTTCGAGCACACCATCACCTTCTTGCCGGGCTGGCCGGGAAACAGGTAGTCGCGATCGGTCCGCGACACCAGCACCGACAGGTCGAAATCGTCGACGATCGTGCGCTCGTAGTCGAGCAGGCGCTTCGCCTCGATGCCGAACACGCGCGACTTCAGCCCCCGTGCGCGCCGCAACTGCTTCACCCGGCTGTAGTTGAGCGAAATCGCATCGGTCATTTCCAGGACGCGCGGCTTGTCCGACTTGCGGACATACTCGGCACAGCGCACGAGATGCACGAAGGCGCCGTCGTGCGACGGCAGCAAGCGCGCCACCGCCGCCGCAAACGCGTGACTCCGGTAGTACGCCACCTGCAGCGGCGTGCGCGTGGGCAACGCGAGCAACGTATTCAGGTACGATCGCCGACGCGACAGAAAGACCCGTTCGACCCGATCGAATACGCCGTCGTCCGGCAACGCGGCGTGCATTTCGTCGTCGCTGTCGCACATGCTCAGCAGCGTCAGCGAGAATCGACGGGACAGCACACGGCAGAGATGGTAGATCCGCAGCTTGTCACCGCCGATCACCGGATACGGAAACCGCGGCGTCAGCACCAGCAGCTTCTTCTTGTCCTGGTTCATGATAGACGCGCCCAGAAATCCTGAATCGCCGGACGCACGGCCGACTCCGAGAACGTGCGTGCGCGGGCGACACCGTCGCCGATCGCGACGTCGAATCGCGCGCCGTCGTTCCATACCCTGCGAATCTGCTCGGCCATGTCGTCCACCGAAAAGGGATCGAACTGCAGGCCGCAGTCGCCGACGACCTCGGGCATCGACGTCGTATTGCTGCACGCAACCGGTGTGCCCGACGCCATCGCTTCCAGCAGCGGAATGCCGAACCCTTCGAACAACGAAGCAAAGATGAACGCGTGTGCGTGCCGATACTGCTCGCGCAGCTCGTCGCGCGAAATATAGCCGAGCAGCTCGACCGCACCCGCGAGGCCGAGCGCTGCCGCCCGCCCGAGAAAATGCGCGTGATGGTCGGACTTGATCCCGGCGATCCTGAGCGTGGCGTCATCGCCGAGCGCCGGCCGCGCGATCGCGAACGCCTGCAAGAGGCGATCGACGTTCTTGCTCGGCACCTCGCCCGCGACCGTGAACAGGTACGGCCGACGTGCCGCCGCGCTCACCGGCGCGTCGAACCAGTCGTCCGAAATCATGCACGGGATGACGTGCACGTCGGCCTCGTTCAGCCCGAACGTTTCGACCAGCTCCCGTTGCGTAAACCGCGAGATGGTCAGCACGACGTCGGCGCGGCGCGCCAGCCGCGGCACTACATGGCGGCGATATACACGCCCGGCGGTCTGATACAGCGACCTCGCCGGCGGCAGCACGCTCCACGGCTGCATGTAGATCAGATCGTAAATGACCGCGATCAACGGCGTGTTGCCGGTGGCGCGCAGCGGCCCGGTGTTGTACGGGCACAGCAGATAGTCCGGTTTATGCTCGCGGCACAACCGCGGCAACTCGACCTGCTCCCACCACGGGAAGAAACGGCGCCCCTGGCTGACGCACGGCCATTCGTCGGTGGTCACGCCGTCTGGCGCGAAGCCCAGCACCGACTCGCCGATCGGCGCCACCAGTTGACGGGCAAAACGCCCCATGCCGCGGTAGTTGCCGACCATCCAGGTGATGTCCACCCCCAACTTCACGCGGTGCTCCTTGAAGCGAATTGATTCATTGACGACGTGTTCCGCCCAGGACAGCTTCGTAGACCGCCAGCGTCTTCTCCGCGCAAGCCGGCCAATTCAATGCTCGCGCCCGTGCCAGCCCGGCCTCGCGAAGCGCGTCGGCCCGCCCGGGCTGCTCGACCACCATTCTCATGCCGTCGGCAATGTCACCGGTCCGGGTGGGATCGACGAGGATCGCCGCGTCGCCCGCGACTTCGGGAACGGACGTCGTGTTCGATGCAACGACCGGCAAACCCGAAGCAAAAGCTTCCACGACCGGCAACCCGAAACCCTCGCACAGCGACGCGAACACGAGCGCACTTGCCGACTGCAACAGCGCGCGCACGTCATGATCAGGCAGATACTCGAGCCAGCGAACACTACTGCTCTCGTCCGCGCGCAGGCGCGCGACGAGTTGCTCGCAGCCCCACCCGGCCCGTCCGACGATCACCAGAGGGAAATCGCGACGCAGGCCCGCAGGCAGGCTCGCATGGGCATCAACCACTCGCTCGAGATTCTTCCGCGGCTGCAGGGTCCCGATGCACAGGAAGAACTGCGTCGGCAAGCCGAGACGCTCCCGTACCGCATCGCGCTCGGCTTGCTCGATCCGTTCGAAGAACCGGGGATGGACACCCAGCGGAACCACCGAAATCCGCTCCGGTGCGATGCCGAAATGCTCGACGATTTCCTGTTTCGAGTAGTCGGAGATCGTGATCACATGGTCGGCCCAGGCGCCCGAGCGACGCAGCAGCCAACGCCGCAGTGCCGCCAGCCGGATCGTCGTCCATTCCGGATGCGACAGCGGGATCGCGTCCATCAGCGTCGCGATCACCGGTGTCGAGGACAGCTTCGGAATCAGGTGATCCGTCGCATGAAACACGTCGACGCGTTCCGCACGCAATACCGTCTCGTCGATGGACGTCCACGGCGTCACGGCACCCAGCACCGTCGCGATTTCATGCCGACCGAGATTCACTGCGGGCCGGGCGCCCGGGAATACGTCGTCCCCGACGGTCACGCCGAAACCGGCGGGGACCAGGTCGACCCCGCCTCGCGCGATCAGCGCCTGCCCCAATTCGCGTGTATACGAACCAATGCCGTCTACGCCGCCGTGCGCACGGCTTCGTGCCAGCGCCGTCGTGCCAAAACCGACCTTCACCCACGCCCTCCGCCAAACATCCAGCGTAGCGTGCTCTCCAGCGGAATATCGTCGAGCGGGCCGATGGCGGCCTGCAGTCGCGTCCCGTCGCCCTGCAACCGGCGCACTTCGTTCGCGCGCACGAAAGCCGGGTTCACGCGCACCTCGATCGTGTAGCCGGCAATCTTCTCCATCATCGCGATCACCGCCTTCAGCGACACCGCACGACCGGAGCATACGTTGAACACGCCGCCGGCCGGCGCGAGCTGCAGCAAGCGTCGATAGGCGTCCACCACGCGGCGCACGTCGGAGAAATCACGCTCGACGTCGATATTGCCGAGTTCGATCACGCGCTCGCCGCGCTGGAAGTGGCTGACGATCTTCGGCAGCAGAAACTGCTGCGACTGCCCGACGCCCGTGTAGTTGAACGGACGCGCGACGACGATCGGCAACTTGTCGCACCAGAGGCGCGCCATGTACTCCATCGCGAGCTTGCTCACCGCGTAATCGTTCGCCGGATTGGGCTCGACCGATTCGTCGATGACTTCAACCGCCGCGTTGCCGTAGATGTTGGCACTGCTCGCCAGCAGAACCGCCTTCGGGCGGCTCTGCAGATTCGCGAGCGCGTCGAGCAGGTTGCGCGTGCCGACCACGTTGGTGCGATAGATCGCATCGGCGTCACCGTGCGCGACGAACGCGATCGCGGCGAGATGCGCGACCACGTCGGGCTGCACGTCGGCGACAACCTGTGCGAGCGCCGCGCGGTCGCACAGATCGACCCGATACATATCGGGCCCCGTCGTTTCGGAACCGTGCGTCGTGCCGAACACGCGATAGCCGGCCGCGCGCAACGACTGCGCCAGGAAGTCGCCGGTAAAGCCGCCCAGCCCTGTCACCAGGGCCCGCGGCGCGTCAGAACGAGAAGCCGAGTTCATTGCGACGCAAATCCGCTTCAACCATCATTGCGCACAGCTGCTCGAGCGTCGTCGTCGGCTCCCAGCCCAGCTTCTGCTTCGCCTTCTCCGGGTTGCCGATCAGCAGGTCGACTTCGGCCGGGCGGTGGAACTTCGGATTGACGCGCACGACCGTCTTGCCGGTCGCGACATCGACACCGATTTCATTCACGTCGCTGCCCTTGAACTCCAGATCGACACCGGTAGCCTTGAACGCCATGCGGACGAAGTCGCGGACGGTTTCCGTTCGATTCGTGGCGAGGACGTAGGTGTCCGGTTCGTCGACCTGCAGCATGCGCCACATACCTTCCACGTATTCCTTCGCGAAACCCCAGTCGCGCTTCGCATCCATATTGCCCAGTTCGAGCACGTCGAGCTGACCGAGCTTGATCTTCGCGACGGAGTCCGTGATCTTTCGCGTGACGAACTCGCGGCCGCGCAGCGGCGATTCGTGATTGAACAGGATGCCGCTACAGCCGAAGATATCGTAGCTTTCGCGGTAGTTCACCGTGATCCAGTGCGCATACAGCTTGGCCACACCATACGGGCTACGCGGATAGAACGGCGTCGATTCGATCTGCGGGATCGCCTGCACCTTGCCGAACATTTCGGACGTGCTCGCCTGGTAGAAGCGGATCTTCGGATTGACGATACGGATCGCCTCGAGCAGGTTCAGCGGACCGATACCGGTGATTTCCGCGGTGGTGACCGGCTGGTCGAAGGACACGCCGACAAAGCTTTGCGCGGCGAGGTTGTACACCTCCGTGGCGCCCGTCGTCTGCAGCAGGCGGATGCTCGACGACAGGTCCGTCAGATCGTATTCGATCAGGTGCAGGTTCGGGTGCTTGGCGATGCCAAGCTCTTCGATGCGCCAGAAGTTCACCGAGCTGGTGCGGCGATAGGTGCCGTAGACCTGATAGCCCTTCTCGAGCAGGAGCTGGGCGAGGTAGGCACCGTCTTGGCCAGTGATGCCGGTAATGAGGGAAACTTTCATAGTTTGAGAATTCATCTTAAGTTCTCTTGCAAAATCTTTATCGAATGATTGACGGCAATGTCACTCGGTCTCCGCAGGGACCTCCATGCGGCGGACCACCTTGATGACCTGGCGCGTCGGCAATACGTTGTCCAGCAATTGCTGAACAGAGGCTTGCCAAGTCAGCGTCGGCATTCCCTCGGACTTCGGGTGAGTGCCTTGCCGATACAGCTCGAGCCAGTGTGTCACGGCCTGCGCCAACGCTTCGCCACTGTTGCCATGGAAATAATCAGCATGGCTCAGCGCTACCTCACGGAACACGGGCAAATCCCGCGCCAATATAGGCAGATGCTTGCGCCCCGCCTCGATCAGCGGCAACCCGAAGCCTTCTCCTTCCGACGCTGCAAGCAAACAACTGCAAGCGCCATAGACTTGCTCCAGGTATTCATCACTGATGCTCTCCAGCCAGAATAGCCGCTTTCCAAGCTCGGGATGCGCGCGCAGTCGTGCGACCAGCTTCTCGACCAGCCACCCGGATTTGCCGACGATCACCAGATTGACCGCAGTACCTTGTTGCCAGAGCTGCTCAAAAGCGGTCAGCGCCTGTGCATGCCCTTTACGCGGCTCGACCGTCCCTACCATCAGGAAGCTGGGAGCCGCGCGCAGCGCCTTGAGTATACGAGGTGCATCGCTCGGCATGCCGGTACTCGGTCGGGAATTCTGTACATCCGCGCCGTAATGGAACCAGCCGACCTCGAGCGCGCGCTCGCGCTGGGGATGATGCTCCCGCAACCACTGCGTGAATTCGTCCGCCACCGTCCGGGAGCCGCACACGACACCGTCGTAACGGGAGACCGTATTCAGCCATTTCTCGAACAGTTCCCCGCTGCCCGGCGCAAAGTAGCTGGGCATCTGTACGCACAAGAGGTCGTACACGACAAACTCGATGCGAACGCCCTGGCGCCACATTTCATCCAGAAATGGTTCCTGAACGCCGATGCCGTACGGGTTTAGATCGAGACCCAAAAAGACATCGCCCGCCTGAAAATCAATGGGATCTTCCTGCACCGCGCCGGGATCACCCTGCCCCAGGAATCGCGACCGCAAGCGCTTCGCGTAAAAGTACCCCGTGCGATCGTGCGTCGAGTAGACCGGCCACACCTCGAAGTCTTTCGGCGGATCCTGGAGCAGTTCGCTCAGAATACTCCGCACGACCCGTTGAATTCCGGTCCGCGCGTCATGGCTGACCAGCTCCGACACATCGACAAACAGCGCACGACGCGTTCGCGTGGGCAAGCTGAGCGCTATGCCCTGCGCGACTTGAGCCAGTTCGTCTTCATTGCATTGACGCACCAAACGCGCGAGGGCCTGGAACAACTTCTTGCGCGTCGACTTGACGCTCGGACGCGCCGGTGCCGTCGACACCGCCGCACCGTTCTGGGCCAGCAGCTCACGGCAGCGGGCAAACACTTCGTCCACCGTGATGTCATCGAGACAAAAGAAGTTGTGCGGGCAATCGCGTCGCGCCGGAATGTGGCAGGGCGAGCACGCTGCCTCATTATGCAAGACATAGCTGTTGCCGAACACCGGCGCCCATTCGTGCGCGGTTTCCAGCCCGCCATAGACCCCCAGCGCCGTCACGCCCAGATAGGCCGCCATGTGCGCACCACCGGAATTGTTGGCGACGCATAGCTGGTGGCCGGCGAGATGCCGCATCAGTTCGGGGATGCTGAGGCCCGCTTGAATCACCACTTTATCAATGCCGTCGAAGCTGAAACGCTGGGCTTCTTTTTCGCTGGCAAAGAAAACGCTGACGAGTTCGACCGCGGGATCCGCAGCCAGCCGGCGTGCCAATTCATGGAATCGCGCGACAGGCCATTCCTTGGCATCGCCACCGGCGTAGGGAAACAGCGCAACCGCACGAGTATGCTGCTGCAAAGGGGTGGCGATCGGCGGCAAAACCACATAGTCCGACGGATGAGCCGGCAGTGCGTCGACCAGAGCCAGCATCTGCTCGCTGATCGAAATGCGATTCAGCGGCGTTTCCACGAACGGCAGATCCTGATACGTGGGCAGTGCGATGTCGAGCTTGGCATCGATGGCCGGATCGAGGCTGCCATAGCCGACCTTGAGGCCCGCGTCGACTTGTGCCAGGACGAACCGCGTATCAGGCTGTCGCCTGAAATCGATAGCGAGGTCGTAGAAACCCAGTTGCTTCACGAATTCGGTCAACGACCCATCGGACAGTTCTGCCTGCAACGACGATTTGCGCTTGAAGTAGTCGAGCGTCAACACCCGGTCAAAGAATGGCAGCGTCTGAGCCAACGCCTGATTCCAGCTACCCACCACGACATCGATACTGGCCTTCGGGTATCGCGCGCGCAGACGGGAAATAGCCGGCACCGCCAGCAGCAGATCGCCCATGTGATCCAGCTTGAGCAGCAGGATCCTGTTGATTTTCGGCTCGAACAGTGTGGTGCGCTCGAAGGTCACGGGCCGTGCCGCCCGGAACTCACGGGTGCGCTCGAAGGGCGCGATGGCCTGCAACACGAGCTTGGCGCTGCGATCCCACGAAAATGCCTGCGCCTGAATCCTGGCGTTCTCCAGCAGCCGTGCACGCAGGCCCTCGTCAGTCAGCGCCTGATGCATCTTGGCGCTGATGGCCGGCACCGACTGCGGATCAAACAGCGCCTCGGGGCTGCCCATGACCTCCGGAAGACTGGCGGCGTCGGCGGCAATCACCACCGCGCCGCATGCCATCGCTTCGAGCGGTGGCAAGCCGAAACCTTCGTGCAGAGAAGGGAAGACAAACAGCTGGCACGTACTGAACAACGCCAGCAGCTCTTCATCAGAGATGTAATCGCTGAACAACAGCTCGTCGGCACGTAGGCCGGCGCGTTGCGCATGTGCACGAAGCGCGCTCACTTCCGACTGCGGCATTCGACCGACAAACAGGAGCTGATGGTGGTGGCGCGACGTATCAGGCAAATGGGCGAACGCCTCGATCAGCCGTGGGAGATTCTTGCGAGCATCGGCTCCCCCCGTGTACATGATGAAAGGTCGCGTTACCCCCAAACGCCGCTTCAGGGTTGCGAGCGAGTCTGCATCGGGCACGACGCGGGTAAACATTTCATCGCACGCGCCCGACACATTGGTCACCTTCTCGGCCGAAAACGGCAATGCACCCAATGCCTCCTGCCGGGCACTTTCCGAGATCGCAAGAAGATGGCGTGCACGCTTCAGGTTCTCGATGCGGTCAGCATAATAGCCGCGATAAACGGGGTTCGTCCGGTATTGCTCGTCCGGGTTGATCAGCGGAATCAGGTCGTAAAGGATGACCGCGGTCGGCAGCGGCTCACCGAGTGCCCCAATGCTGATGATCGCGTCGTCCCCCAGCCCCTCGAACAGACTGGTGACCAGCACGATATCGGGATCGAGCGTTTCCAGAAACGCCTCACGCACCCGTTCCGCAATGGCGCGACGCGACGCATTGTTTGCGTCGATCCAGCGCATCGGCCCCGGCGCCTGCCAGACCCGAATCCGTTCCTGCGGCACCAGCCCTCGAAATGCGTCACGGATTGGCCCGATGGTCTCGGGGAAAAGCCCGCTGAGCGCCAGGTACACTTCATGGTCGCCCGCGTTGCGGGCAATGGCAAGCGCCAAGGAAAGGGAATAGCGCCCGATGCCCCGGAAGCGGCTCTCGGTTTGCGCTCCCTGCATGTCAATAACGATTCGCATGGTTGTCCTACTTTACTTGGCTACCGACGCCCGCGAGGCCGTCTCGATCCCGGAACAATCCGGCGCTGCAGTGCATCGCGGTGCGCGGACGGAAAATGGCCGTCCAGCAGGCACCCTCGAGTGGTAAAAGCGGCGCTGAACCTTGCTCCCGGTTCGTTCAATCAGAGAACTACCGTCAAACAAGCCTTCGAAACTCGTGCGGCTCACAACGTCGAGCCGGCGGCATTGCACCATCAAGCGACGAGGCGGCGCGCTCCACGGATGACCTGAAAAGCCGAGCCGCTCGCGAAACAGGCCTACACCGGCGTCGTGACCCGGGACCACCCGTCGCGGCATGCCCGCTTCGCACGACCGGCGCAGGCCCTGCTTCCATTCAACACAACGCAAGGTCATTGATCACGCACCGTGCCGACCTTCCGAACGACACGGGCGGTCGGGTAGCCGTCGTGGAATGCGAGCGCGGCAACGCGGCCTCCGCGAGCGCTTACCGCGTCACGGCCCACGATGTCATTCACGTCGTAATCACCGCCCTTCACGAGAACGTCGGGTTCGAGCGATTCGATCAATTGCAACGGCGTCGGCGCGTCGAACTCCACGACGTAATCCACTGCTGCCAGGCCGGCCAGCACTTCGGCGCGATCGGCGACGGAATTGCCCGCGCGCCCGGAACCGTCGAGTTCGTGCACCGAAGCATCGGAATTGAGCGCCACGACCAGAATGTCGCCCTGCGCACGCGCTTCATTGAGGAAGCGAATATGGCCAGGGTTCAGCGTGTCGAAACGGCCGTTGGTGAACACGATGACTTCCCCTCGCTGCCGATGCGTCAGCAGCAGCTTCCCGAGTGTGTCCTCATCCACCAGCTTCGGAGCACGCTGGCGTGACGGATTCAGTTGATCGCGAACTTCGTCCGCCGTGACCACATAGGTGCCGGAATGCGACACAGCGATGCCCGCCGCCACATTAGCGATATGCACCGCCTCGGATACCGGCGTACCGCGGGCCAGCGCCAGTGCGAGTGCCGAGAGCACGGTATCGCCGGCGCCCGAAACGTCGAAGACATCGCGTGCGTGCGTGGGAATGCTGCCCTGATGGCCGTCCGTGCTCACATAGACCATGCCCTTCGCGCCACGGGTCACGACGAGATGCCGCAAGTTCAGCTCCGTCAACGCGTGACGTGCCCGTTCCAGCAGTTCCTCTTCGGACGTGTAGTCGCCGAACAGCCCGATGAACTCGGAATTGTTCGGCTTGAGCAAGGTCGCGCCGCGATAGAACGCGGGATCAGTCCGTTTCGGATCGACCAGCGTGGGAACATTCAATGCCGCGGCCGCCGCCAGAAATTCCGGTAGGTGGTCCAGCGTACCCTTCGCATAATCGGAAAACACGATGAGGTCATGGTCGGGTGCGACCCGCTTGAATTCTTCGAGCAGCAACGCCTGCGTATGTGCCGTCGGCCGCACATCGCGATCCACCCGGGCGATCTGCTGCGTGCCCGCCATCAAGCGGGTCTTTTGCGTCGTGCCGCCCTCAGGGTCCGACACGAATCGCGTCTGTACACCGTATTCCTGCAAGCACTTTTGAAGTTCGATTGACGCGCTGTCGTGACCGACCACCGCCAGCAGTGTCGCGTCCCCGCCCATGGCACTGACGTTGGCGGCGACGTTCGCCGCGCCGCCTGGCCGATTCTCGTCGCGACCGACCGCCAGAACGGGAACCGGTGCCTCAGGAGAAATGCGAGAGACGCTGCCAATGACGTAGCGGTCAAGCATGATGTCGCCAACCACCAGGATTCGTGGTCCGATTGCGTTAGCGCGCTGGGGTTTATGCATGGGGGATGTTGTTTCCAAAGCAGCACTTACCATTGTTACCGGCACACTGTTCGCGTGCGCGGCAGTTCCATCTATTCGGTTACGCGCATCGTCACCGGGATTCGGACGCACGCGCGGCGGCCCGAAGCGCGTCGAGCACCTCACGGGCCGACTCGGGCAACGCGCGTTGAGACGCAGGAGAACCGACTGCAGCGCTGGCCGACTGTGTCACGACGGCGCGCAGTCGACGGTCCAGCGCCGGACTCATCCGCACCAACCTGAGCGCCGCGCGCTTCAATGCCGGCCGCTTCGCCAGTTCAGCCGCCCCGATCTTGAGTACGCCCTTGATTCGCTCCTTGATGCCGGGCAGCAACCTGCGTTCACGGATTGCAGAGGTCAATCTGCGCAGCGGAAAGCCGACCATGCGCACGGGCTTCGACACACGCCACGACGTGCTGTGCAGCACGGCATGCAGCAGCTCATTCGCCTGCCGGGCCTGCGCTTCGGCGTGTTGCGCCCGCGCCTCCGCCGCGCCGAGCTGGTTCTCCGCATGCTGGCGCAACGCCTCTGCGTGCTGGCGCAACTCCTCCGCATGCCGACACCGCTCGTCTGCAAGCTGGAGCCGGTCTTCGGTCACCTGCCTTTGCCCTGCATCCAGATCAGCTTCGACAGACTGAAGCCGCGCCTCGGCCCGTTGTAGCTGCGCGTCGAGCGCACGACACAGTTCGTCCAGCCGCTCGACGCCGGCCTCGGCTTTTTCCACCCGGAGTCGGACGGACTCGGTTCGCGCTTCGTAACGGTCAGCCAGCCGCTCCAGCGACAAGCCATACTCAGCCGCGAACACCTGAGCAAACTTCTCCTTGATGTCCGGATCGGCCGCCTTCTGCGCAATGACCGCATAGTCGGGGCTTGCACCGCGTATCACCTCGAGCAGAGACACCGAATGATCAGGATTACGCAACGCCGGCGATTCCTGCAACCCGAGCGTCTTCACCGTCTCGAATCCACCGTGCTCGACCACGAAAGACAACAGCAGCGACGGAATCGGCTTCTGATGTGTGGGATCCAGGTGGAAGTTGTTGGTCGCGACGGCGATATTTTCCGGATTCGGCGTTTCGAGGATCAGCAAGCCGCCGGGCCGCAATACCCGTAACGCCTCGGAAACGACCGTCTGCAACTGCTCGAAGCTAATGTGTTCGACGACGTGGAAAGCCGACACGACGACCTGGCTCTCGGATTCCAGCGTCTTCAGATAGGCCACCGCATCGCCCTGCGTCGCGGGCAGGCCACGCTCCTCGCACGCTTGCAGCATGCCGGCGTCCAGGTCGACGCCGAACGGCGTCAACCCTTGTTCGGCCATCAACTCCAGCCACTCGCCACGACCACATCCGAGGTCGAACGTGCGGCCCCCCGGATAGATCGATGCCAGCGGTTCGACGAACGGCAAATACTGCCTGCGGATGCGCTTGATGAGGTCCCGGGGCGCGTAATAGCGCTCTTCGAATGCCCGGTAGAAATTGTCGCTCACGACACCACCTTCGCCTGTGTCGGCATCCACGTCATCCCGACGAATTCGCTCTCGTTGCCGTTCACCATGCTGAATGTAAGGGCGTGATCCCTCCACTCGAAATTGTTCTGCATGTGCGTGCTGCCCGTATGCAGCGCCACGGCAACCGAATAGCTGCCCGGCCCGATATTCGCCGGAAATTCGAAATCGACCGTCGCCTTCGCCCCGGCAGCCACGTCGCCGATCTCTGACTTGAGATTGTGCGTGTTCGTGCCAAAGACGGTCTGCCCCAATCTGTCCTTGATCATGAAGCCCATGACCAGATCCTGCACGGACTCACGACATTCGGCGGATATCCGCAGCCTCACCGGCTGCCCGACGTGAGCGACTTCGATCGGTCTGCCATCTCGATTCAGCAACGTAACCTGATCGATCGTGACTTCGCCCGTGCCGGAAATGGTCTGGACCTTGCCGGTCTCGAGCACTTCCTGACGGACCTGCTGATCCTGGTGGTCCGCCAGCATCGCGTTGTAGTAGTCCATGACCGCCTCGGGCGTTCCTTCCATCTCCAGCCGCCCGGCATTCAACAGGATCGCGCGATCGCAGATGGCCTGAATCGCGGCCTTGTCGTGCGCGACGATCAACAACGTCGTGCCCTGCTTGCGAAACTCGCGGATGCGATCGAAACTCTTGTGCTGGAAATAGGCGTCACCGACCGAGAGCGCCTCGTCGACGATCAGGATGTCCGGACGACGAGCCGTCGCGACACTGAACGCGAGACGCACCTGCATCCCGCTCGAATAAACGCGCACCGGCTGGTCGATGTATTCGCCGATTTCGGCGAACGCCTCGATTTCCGGCATCAACGCGACGATCTCTTCGACGCTGTAACCGAGCAGTTGCCCTGCCATCATCACGTTCTGGCGCCCGGTGAAGTCCGCATGGAACCCCATTCCCAGCTCGAGCAATGCTGCGATCTGGCCAGTCCGCGTCACGCTGCCGACGGTCGGCTGCGTGGTGCCGACGATCATTTTCAACAGGGTGCTTTTGCCGGCGCCGTTAATGCCGACAATACCCAGCGCCTCGCCGGAGCGAACCGAGAAATTGACGTCACGCTGCACCCAGTGCAGCGTGTGATGAGGCTTGCGACGCGGATCCAGCCACTCGATAAGACGCGACCACCGCGTTGGATACTGCTTGTACGCCTTGCCAAGATTGGTAACGGTAATGGTGCCCATCAGAGTTCATCCACCATTTCACCCGCATGCTTGCGGAACAAACTGAAGCCGGCCAGACACAGCACGATGCTCAATACGAGCGGATACAACAGCGTCGACCAGTCCGGCCACACGTGTTGGACCATCGTGACCTGGAACGCTTCGATTACGGGCGCCATCGGGTTGAAGCGCAACGCCTCTTGTGCAGACTTCGACAAGATGTTGGCCGCATAGACGACCGGCGTCAGCCAGAACCAGAAATTCAGCACGATCCCGAAGAACTGCCCGACGTCGCGAAAAAACACGTTCAACACGCCGAGCGTGATACCCAGTCCGATCGCAAATAACGTCATCAGGGTCAACACGGGAATGATGGCGAAATAGGTCAAACCGGGGAAATTACCCGTCATCACCAGGAACACCGTGAACAACCCGAACACAATCGCGAAATTGACCATCGCGTTGATCACGACGATGATCGGCAGGCACAACCGCGGAAAGCTCAGCTTTTTGAGCAGGTTCGCATTGTTGACGAATGTGTTCTGTCCATTGCTGACGATTTCGACAAACATGCCCCACGGCAACACACCGGCGCACAGGTGGATGCTGTACGCAAACGTGCTGTCCACCCCGGGCAAGCGGGCATGCATCACGCGCGAAAAGATCACCGTGTACACGACGATCATCGCAAGCGGATTGAGCACGGTCCACGCCGCGCCGAGCAGGGAATTACGGTACTTGGACTGGAATTCCCGTTTGACGCTGCCCAGAATGAAACCGCGATAGGACCAAAGGATTTTCAACATCCCTAGCATCACGCCCGCCCGTAAACGTCCTGGAAGCGAACGATGTCGTCTTCCCCGAGATACTCGCCGCTTTGTACCTCGATCATCACGAGATCCAGCACGCCCGGGTTCTCGAGTCGGTGCTTGTGGCCGGCAGGAATGTAAGTGGACTCATTGGTGCGCACGAAGATTTCCTGATCTCCGTTCACGACCTTGGCCATGCCGGACACGACAATCCAGTGCTCGCTCCGGTGATGGTGCATTTGCAGACTCAGGCTGGCGCCCGGCTTGACCTCGATGCGCTTGATCTTGAAGCGGGGCCCCTCTTCCAGCACGGTGTAGGTCCCCCAGGGACGACTCACGGTGCGATGCAGCTTGTACGCTTCGTGATTCTGCTTCTTGAGGCGAGCCACGACCCGCTTCACGTCCTGTGCGCAATCGGGGTGGGCAACGAGGAGCGCATCCGGCGTATCGATAATCATCAGATCAGCCACGCCCACGGCCGCGACCACGCGATCGTGGCTCTGCACATAGGTATTCCGGCTGTCGATGAAGATTGCTTCGCCGATAACGCGATTGCTATCCGCGTCCGGCGAAACCAGATCACGAACCGCGCCCCACGAACCGATATCGCTCCACCCGAAACTGGACGGCACGACCGCCACGTTCGTCGAGCGCTCCATCACTGCGTAGTCGATCGAGATATCGGGCATCTTTGCGAAAGACTCCGCGGGAATCTCGAGCATCTGCTCCGACGTGTTGTTCGCCTTCAGCGCCGACCAGCATGCGTCGGCTGCCGTCGCGACGTCCGGCGCATAGCGCGCCATTTCGTCCAGAATGACCCCTGCCTTGAAGCAGAACATCCCGGAATTCCACAGATAGTTGCCCGCGGCAAGATATTCGGCCGCCTTGTCGGCATCCGGCTTTTCGACGAAACGCAGCGCGGCCCGACCTGCGCCGATCGTCTCGCCGGCCTCGATGTAACCGAAGCCTGTATCCGCGCGGGTCGGCACGATGCCGAACGTCACCAGCTTGTCCTGATTCGCCAGTTCGACGGCACTCGCGACCGCGGCGGAAAATCCCTGCTGATCCTGAACCAGATGATCGGCCGCGAGAATCAGCATCAGCGCATCGCGCCCGTACTTTTCCGCGACGTGATGGGCCGCCATTGCGACCGCGGGTGCGGTGTTGCGACCGGCAGGTTCAAGCATGAATGCGCCGGACAGAGATTCGCCAAGCTTCACGCCTGCGAACTCGTCCTTGCTCATGAAGTAGTAGTCGCGATTGGTGACCGTGAGGATCTCCCGCTGCTGCGACCCCGTACCACCGCCGACCACGGCTGCCGCGCGGCGATAGGTTTTCAGGAGCAGGCTCTCGCCGTCGGCAAGCTTCATGAATGGTTTCGGGTGCCCTTCACGGGAGACCGGCCAAAGTCGTGTGCCTGCGCCACCAGACAGGATGACGGGGATCAATATCACTTTCACTCCAGATTTGGTTTTCCAACCGCGAAAGGACGGCTTTCACCGCCTTTCGCCGTTTGATTCAACAGTCCGTCAGCAAAAAATATCGGCCGCTGAGGCCAACTTAGTTGGGACAGAATTATAGCCGACGCACCCTACTCGCCCAGGCAGAGCCTCAGTGCATCGTCCCATGCCGGCATCGTCACGCCGAACGTCCGCGCCAGTTTTTCCAGCGCCATCCGCGAATTCGCCGGGCGCTTCGCTGGAACCGGATACTCGCTCGCCGGAATCGGCAATACCTTCGGCGCAAACTCGCCCATCGCGTGCTCGAGAATCGCTTGCGCGAAGCCGTGCCATGACGTCGCGCCGGACGACGTGAAGTGATAGACGCCGGAACGCTTCGCCCACCAATCGGCAACGTCATCCGCGGCGGCTTGCTGCGCGATGATGTGCGAGGTGACGACGGCGATCGTCCGGGCCCAGGTCGGCGCACCAACCTGATCAGACACGACGCGCAACTCCGGCCGCTCCTTGCCGAGCTTCAGCATCGTCAGGAGGAAGTTCTTCCCGCGCCGCCCGTACACCCAGCTCGTCCGGAGAATCAGATGCGCACACCCCGTCGCCGCGATCGCCTGCTCACCCTCAAGCTTGGTCGCGCCGTAAGCATTCACGGGATTCGTCGCGTCGGTTTCCGTATACGCGCCCGCTTTCGTGCCATCAAACACGTAATCGGTCGAATAATGAATCAGCGCGCCGCCGGTGCGCGCCATCTCCTCGGCGAAGATGCGCGGCACGTCTGCATTCAGGCGCCGCGCGGCATCGACTTCGCTCTCGGCCTTGTCCACCGCCGTATAAGCCGCCGGATTCACGATGAGGGATGGCTTCAGCTCCCGTACGAACGCGCGCACTCGATCGAGATCCGAAAGATCGAGCGTCGACCGATCGCACGACACCACCCGTCCGAGCCCTTGGAGCGACCGCAGCAATTCGAACCCGACCTGGCCGTTCGCGCCAGTCACGAGGATCGTCGGTTCAGGACGCACGCCACCCTCACGCATAGACTTCCGCCTCGCTCAAACGCTTGCCCGCCGCGTCCTTCGGAGCCAAGACCGGTGCCGCATCGATCGGCCATTCGATCCCGATTTCGGGATCGTCCCACACGATGCAGCGCTCGTGCTCCGGATACCAGTAGTCGGTCGTCTTGTACAGGAACTGCGCGGCCTCCGACAACACGACGAAGCCGTGCGCGAAGCCGGGCGGCACCCAGAGCTGGCGATGATTGTCCGCCGACAGCGTCACGCCGACCCACTTGCCGAAGTTCGGCGAACTGCGCCGGATGTCGACGGCAACGTCGAATACCTCGCCTTCCACCACCCGCACGAGCTTGCCCTGCGCATGCTGAACCTGATAGTGCAACCCGCGCAGCACGCCCTTCGCCGAACGCGAGTGGTTGTCCTGCACGAATTCGATGCCGGGCCCGATATGCTCGGCGAATTCCCGCCCGTTGAAGCTTTCGTAGAAATACCCGCGCGCATCCCCGAACACCTTCGGCTCGATGAGCTTGACGTCGGGCAGCGCCGTTGCCGTTACTTGGATTGCCATGCGACCTGACTCGTGAGAAGGCTCGTGAGGTACTGCCCGTAGGCGTTCTTCGACAATGGCTCGGCCAGTTTCTGTACCTGTTCCGCATCGATCCAGTTGCGGCGGTACGCGATCTCCTCGGGGCAAGCGACCATGAGACCCTGACGCTTCTGAAGGGTCGCAATGAAAGTGGCCGCCTCGATCAGCGAATCATGCGTGCCGGTGTCGAGCCATGCGTAGCCGCGCCCCATGATCTCGACATTCAGCGCGCCCGCAGCGAGATAGCGCGAATTGACGTCGGTGATTTCCAGCTCACCCCGCGGCGACGGCTTGATGTCCGCCGCGATATCGCACACGCGATTGTCGTAGAAGTACAGGCCCGTGACCGCATAGTGCGAACGCGGTTTCACCGGCTTTTCCTCGATCGACACGGCACGGAAGTCCTGGTCGAATTCGACGACGCCGTAACGCTCCGGATCGTGCACGTGATAGGCGAACACCGTCGCGCCCGCATCCTGCGCGTCCGCGCGCTCGAGCTGCTTCGCCAGGTCGTGACCATAGAAGATGTTGTCGCCAAGGATCAGCGCCGACGGATCCCGGCCAACAAATTCCCTGCCGATGATGAATGCCTGCGCAAGACCGTCCGGCGACGGCTGCACGGCGTACTGGATATTCATTCCCCACTGGCTGCCGTCGCCGAGCATGGCTTCGAAGCGCGGCGTGTCCTGCGGCGTCGAGATGATCAGGACGTCGCGAATGCCCGCGACCATCAGCGTCGAGAGCGGGTAATAGATCATCGGCTTGTCGTAGACCGGCAGCAGCTGCTTCGAGACCGCATGCGTGATCGGATACAGACGCGTGCCGGAACCGCCGGCGAGAATGATGCCCTTACGTGCCATCGATGAACTCCTCAAGCGCGCGCTGCGTAGTTGGTTTCAACCCACTTGCGGTATTCACCCGAGGCCACTTCGTCGACCCACACCTGGTTGTCGAGATACCACGCGACCGTCTTCGCCAGACCGGTCTCGAACGTCTCCGCGGGCTTCCAGCCGAGCTCGCGCTCGAGCTTGCGCGCATCGATCGCATAACGACGATCATGGCCGGGACGGTCCGTCACATAGGTGATCTGGTCGCGGTACGAACCCGCGGCCTTCGGGCGCGCCTGATCCAGCAAATCGCACAGCGTATGCACGACCTCGAGGTTCTTCTTCTCGTTCCAGCCGCCGACGTTGTAAGTCTCGCCGGGCACGCCGCGCGCGAGCACTTCACGAATCGCGCTGCAGTGGTCGCCGACGTACAACCAGTCGCGCACGTTCTGCCCGTCACCGTAGACGGGCAGCGCCTTGCCGGCGAGCGCATTGGCAATCATCAGCGGAATGAGCTTCTCGGGAAACTGGTACGGACCGTAGTTGTTCGAGCAGTTCGTGGTGAGCGTGGGCAGGCCATACGTATGATGATAGGCGCGCACCAGATGATCGGAGCCCGCCTTGGTCGCCGAATACGGGCTGTTGGGCGCGTACGGCGTGGTTTCCGAGAACTGCGGATCGGTGGCAGACAGCGAGCCGAACACTTCATCCGTCGATACGTGCAGAAAACGAAAGGCCGACCGGTCGGCTTCGTTCAGACCGTTCCAGTATGTCCGTGCGGCTTCGAGCAGCGTGAACGTGCCCACCACATTGGTCTGAACAAACTCCGCGGGCCCGTGAATCGAGCGATCGACATGGCTTTCAGCAGCGAAATGCAGGACAGCGCGGGGCTGGTATTCGGCGAACAGCGCGTCGAGCGCAGCGCGATCGCAGATGTCGGCGCGTACGAACACGTGTTTCGGGCTCCCGTCCAGCGACTGCAGCGTGCGAAGGTTGCCAGCGTAGGTCAACTTATCGACATTGAGCACGACCTCGTCGGATTGACGCAGCCAGTCGAGTACAAAATTTGCGCCGATAAAACCCGCGCCACCCGTCACCAGGATCATGAGGCTCCCTTTAGTCGTCCGCGGCAGGCCTCGAGCACGAGCCGCCCCCATTTCGAACAGCGACAACGTCAAGGTGCGCGTCGCTCAAGGCGGGCATTCTAACTTCTCACCGTGACCGTCAAAGTCATGAAATGCTAATTTTGTCGAGGAAGCGGCAATTATAGGAAGCAAGTGGCTTCAAAATCCATGGTGCTAACAACTTGAAACAGTGACCCCATACTCGTCGACACGAGTGAAATTATGTTTTAAATCAACCTGTTAAGATGGAACAAAGTTGTGCCCGGGCGTATTGTGGCGCCCGCGCCATTTTCCAATCAGCGTCAAGACTTGCAATATCCACCTCTCATGCCGCCCACCCCCATCGCCATCGGCGACATCCAAGGCTGTCATTCCGCTTTCCAGTCGCTACTGGAAAAGCTTTCAGCCCCCGCCGACACCCCGCTCTGGGTTGCCGGTGACGTCGTCAACCGCGGCCCCGAGTCCCTCGCCGCGCTGCGTGCGCTGGTGGATCTCGGCCCGCGCGCGACCGTCGTGCTCGGCAACCACGACCTCCATCTGCTCGCGGTTTCCGCAGGCATCCGCACCGAACGCCCGGGCGACACCATCGGCGAAATCCTCGACGCGCCCGACGCCGACGCCCTGCTCGAATGGGTCCGTCACCGCCCGTTCGCGCATTTCCAACACGGGATGCTGCTCGTGCACGCGGGCGTGCTGCCGCAATGGGACACGTCGCTCGCGCTCGAACTCGCCGATGAACTGCAGCGCGCGCTGCGCGCCCCCGACTGGCGCGACACGCTTCAAGGCCTGTACGGCAACGAACCGAACCAATGGAGTCCGAACCTGAAGAAACGCGACCGGATGCGCGTCGCGTTCAACGCGTTCACGCGCCTGCGCTTCTGCACGCCCGACGGCGCGATGGACTTCAAGGCCAACGGCGGCCCCGACAGCGCGCCGCCCGGTTACCTGCCGTGGTTCGACGCGCCGGGCCGCCGCACCGAAGACGTGACGCTCGTGTTCGGCCACTGGGCGGCGCTCGGCCTGATGCTGCGCGACAACGTCGTCGCGCTCGATTCGGGATGCGTGTGGGGAAACCAGTTGTCGGCCGTGCGACTGACGGCCGACCCGGCACAGCGCACGGTCACGCAGGTGCAGTGCGAAGCGTGCCGCACGCAGGATGGCGAATAGCCCGCACGCGACGCGCGCGGGCGAAAGAACATCACCCCTCGCGCCCCGGCACCGCCTCCTCGGCCGCGGCTCCGTCCGCCGCGCCGGCGCCGACTTCGGTTGCCGGATACGCATGCCGCTCGAGCTCCGCCAGCGACTCGGGCGACGGCTTGCCGACCTTTGCCTGCAGCGTCTCGAGCGCGGCCGCGATCGCGTCGCGCGCCGCCGCGGAGGTCGCGCGGCGGTCGCCGCCCGGCGGGATCGGCTCGCACACGTACAGGTGCGCGACGAGCGGGCCGCCGCGCAACACCATGTCGAGCGACTTCCCGAGCGACAGCTCACCCGTGTAGGCCGGCGCGACCGACTGCCGCCGCTGCGCGTCCTCGTACATCAGGCAGACCGGCTGCACCGCGCAGCCGGCCGACACCGCGGCCTGGAACAGGTTCGCATGGAACGGCAGCAGCGCCTGCCCGTCCGACGTGGTGCCCTCCGGAAACACGCACATCAGCCCGCCGTTGCGCAGGCGCTCGGCCATCTCGTGCATGATCCGCATCGCCTCGGTGCGCTTCTCGCGCTGCAGGAACACGGTATCGAGCTTCTCCGCGAGCCAGCCGACGACCGGCCACTGCCGCACCTCGGCCTTCGACACGAACGGCGTCGGCCGCCACGCGTTGAGCGCATAGATGTCGATCCACGACACGTGATTGCCGACCACGAGCGCGCTCGCGTCGAGCCGCGCGCCGTCGTTGTGGACGACGAGACGCATCCCGCAGATGCGCAGCATCTTGATGGACCAGCGGCGCGTCATCTCGGCACGACGCGCGGGCGTGACATGCGAAAAGCGCAGCGCGACGATCGTCATGCCGCGCAGCAGATGAAAGACGAGACGCAGCTTGCGAAGAGCGGTCATGGCGAGGATCCGGCGTGGTTCAGTGGCGCTCGAACGCGACCTGCCCCGCCACGAGCGTCGCGCGCACGCAGGCCGGCAGTTCGTAGCCGAGGAACGGCGAGTTGTGCCCCTGGCTCTTCAGCGCACGCGGTTCGACGCGCCAGTGCGCGCGCGGGTCGAATACGCACAGGTCGGCCGCAGCGCCTTCGGCCACGCGGCCGGCCGGCAGTTGCAGCACGTCGGCCGGCGCGGCCGTGATGCGGCGCAGCGCCTGCGCAAGCGGCGTGTTCGTTTCATCGGCCCACTTCACCGTGAGCGACAGCAGCAGTTCGAGCCCCGTCGCACCGGGCGTCGCTTCGCCGAACGGCAGCAGCTTCTCGTCGTCGTCGACCGGCGTGTGATCGGAGCAGATCGCGTCGATCGTGCCGTCGGCGAGGGCTGCGCGGATCGCTTCGCGGTCGCGCTCGCCGCGCAGCGGCGGGTCGAGCCGGAACTGCGAATCGAAGTAGCCGATGTCGATGTCGATCAGGTGCAGGTGATTCACGCCGACGTCGCACGTCACGGGCAGCCCCTCGGCCTTCGCCTCGCGCACGAGCGCAAGGCCGGCCGCCGACGACAGGCGCGCGAGGTGCACGCGCGCGCCTGTCACGCGCATCAGTTCGAAGATCGTGTGCAGCGCGATCGTCTCGGCCGCGACCGGCACGCCGGACAGCCCGAGCCGCGACGCGAGCGCGCCGCTCGCGGCGACGCCGCCACGGCCGATGAACGCGTCGAGCGGACGCAGCCACGTCGTGTAGCCGTAGGTGCTCGCGTACTGCAGCGCGCGCAGCAGCACCTGCGTGTCGCGCACCGGCACGTTCGCGTGCGTGAAGCCGACGCAGCCCGATTCGGTCAGCGCGACCATCTCGGTGATCACCTCGCCCTTCAGGCCGACGGTGAGCGCGCCGAGCGGATGGACGTTCGCCTGGTGCAGGTTGCGCGCGCGGAACTTGAGCATCTCGACGAGACCCGGCTCGTCGAGCACGGGGTCGGTGTCCGGCGGGCACACGAGGGTCGTGACGCCGCCGGCGACGGCCGCGGCCATCTCGGACGCGAGCGTCGCCTTGTGCTCGTAGCCGGGCTCGCGCAGCCGCGCGCACAGGTCGACGAGGCCGGGGGCGACGATCAGGCCCGACGCGTCGATCGTCTTCTCCGCGTTGAAACCGGCCGGCGTGGTGCCGAGCGCGGCGATCTTGCCGTCCGCGACGAATACGTCGGCCTGCCGCTCGGTGCCGGCGACCGGATCGATCAGCGTGCCGCCTTGGATATGAATCTTCATGCGCTGTCTGTGAATGCGTTGATTGCGTTGAATGCCTGGATCAGGATGCGCGAAAGCGGGCTCAGTCGCTGTTGCCGGCGACGATACCCATCACCGCCATCCGCACGGCGATGCCGAACGTGACCTGGTTGAGGATCACCGACTGCGGGCCGTCGGCGACCTGCGAGTCGATCTCGACGCCGCGGTTCATCGGGCCCGGGTGCATCACGATCGCGTCGGGCGCGGCAAGCGCGAGGCGCTCGGGCGTCAGGCCCCAGGTCTTGAAGTACTCCTGCGCGGACGGCAGCAGCGCGCCGCTCATCCGCTCGTTCTGCAGGCGCAGCATGATGATCACGTCGACGCCCTTCAGCCCTTCGTCGAGGTTGTTGAACACCTTCACGCCCATCTGCTCGAGACCGCCCGGCAGCAGCGTGCGCGGGCCGATCGCGCGCACTTCCGGCACACCGAGCGTGGTGAGCGCGTGGATGTCGGAGCGCGCGACGCGCGAATGCAGGATGTCGCCGACGATCGCCACGCGCAGCTTCGTGAAGTCGCGCTTGTAGTGGCGGATCGTGTACATGTCGAGCAGGCCCTGCGTCGGGTGCGCATGGCGGCCGTCGCCGGCGTTGATCACGTGCACGTGCGGCGCGCAGTGCTCGGCGATCAGGTACGGCGCGCCGCTCGATGCGTGACGCACGACGAACAGGTCGGCATGCATCGCCGACAGGTTGTTGATCGTATCGAGCAGCGACTCGCCCTTGCTCGTCGACGACGCGTTGATGTTCAGGTTCAGCACGTCGGCCGACAGGCGCGTCGCGGCGATCTCGAAGGTCGTGCGCGTGCGGGTCGAATTCTCGAAGAACAGGTTGAACACCGACTTGCCGCGCAGCAGCGGCACCTTCTTCACCTCGCGGTCCGTCACGCTGACGAACTGCTCGGCCGTATCGAGAATGTGATTGACGATCGAGCGCGGCAGGCCCTCGATCGACAGCAGGTGTTTCAGCTCGCCGTTTTTCGTGAGCTGCGGGTTGCCCTTCAGGAAACCGTAGCGGAACCGCTCGGGGCTCGCGGCCGCGGCGGGATTGCCGGTGCGGCCAGTGGTGTCGGTGGTCATGGTGTGCGTGATTCCAACTATGCAAACGGGCCGCGGCGCGAACCGGCGGCCCGGGATACGGTTTCGCGGTTCGCTCAGGCGCCGTGCGCCTCGCTGTGGGCCTCGATATGCAGCGTGAGCTGGGCGGCTTCGTCGCGCGCGAGCACGAGCGTCGCGTCGGCCGGCACGTCGAGCGTGCCGCCCGCGAAGCGCGCGGCGACCGGCAGCTCACGGCCGCCGCGATCGGCGAGCACCGCCAGCTCGACCGCGGCCGGACGGCCGTAGTCGAACAGTTCGTTGAGCGCGGCGCGCACGGTGCGGCCGGTGTACAGCACGTCGTCGACGAGCACGATGCGCGCGCCGCCGACCTCGAACGGCAGCGACGTCGGGCTGGCCTGGCTGTGCAGCCCCTTCTTCGCGTAGTCGTCGCGGTGCAGCGCGACGTTCACGACGCCGAACGCCGGCGCGCCGAGATCGCGCGCGAGGCGCTCGGCGAGCCACGCGCCGCCGCTGTAAATGCCGGCGAGCCGCGGGCCGCCCGGCTCGGCGAAGGCCGTGCCATATGCGTCGCGAATCTGGTCGAGCAGGACGCGGTAGAGCGCGTCGGCATCAATGGTGCTCATGGTCGGACAATTGATCGAGATACTGTTGAAGGATCACGCGCGCGGCCTCGGCATCGAGCATCTCGGCGCGGGCGCGCCCGCGCACGTTGCGCTCGCGCAGCCCGGCCTCGGCCTCGACCGATGAATAGCGTTCGTCGACCCACGTGACGGGCAGCCCGAAGCGACCGTTCAGCTGGTTGCCGAAGCGCTTCGCCTGCTGCGTCATCTCGTGCGGCGTGCCGTCCGGATGCATCGGCAGGCCGACGACGAGCGCGTCCGGCCGCCATTCGGCCAGCAGGTCGCCGACCGCCTTGAAGCGGTGTTCGCGGTTCAGGTTGGGAATCACGACGAGCGCGCGGGCCGAGCGCGTCAGCGCATTGCCGATTGCGACCCCGATCCGCTTCTCGCCGTAGTCGAACCCCAGCAGCGTCGCATCGCGCGCACTCGCGCCACTCATGCGTGCCCTGCTTCGCCGGACAGCATCGACGAGCTGACACCGAGCAGGCCGAGCGCGGCTTCGAAACGCTCTTCGGCCGGCGTGTCGAACACGATGCGCGGATCGGCGGCCACCGTCAGCCAGCCGTTGCGGGAAATTTCTTCCTCGAGCTGCCCCGCGCCCCAGCCTGCATGGCCGAGCGTCAGCAGGAAGCGCTTCGGGCCGGTGCCCGTCGCGACCGCCTCGAGCACGTCCTTCGACGTCGTCATCTCGAGCCCGCCCTCGACCGACATGGACGAGTTGTAGTTCGCGCCCTCGACCGGCTCGTGCAGCACGAAGCCACGCTCGGTCTGCACCGGGCCGCCGAAGTACACGGGAATGTGCAGCAGCGGCTCGATGTCGAGCTTCAGGTCGATGCGGTTGAACAGCGATTCGAGGTCGATGTCGGTGGGACGATTGATGACGAGGCCGAGCGCTCCGCGCTCGCTGTGATCGCAAAGATAGACCACCGTTCCTGAAAACGTGGGATCGGCCATGTTGGGCATGGCAATCAGGAACTGGTTGGTGAGATTGATGCGATCGGAAGGCTTTGACATGGTTTGAATTTTAGCAAAGACGCCGCGACCTGACCGGGCCGCGATCAACAAGCAACGCCGCGCGACGCTGGCAACGACGCACGCGGATCACACGGCACTCTAACACGCGCACGGGCGCTGTCGGCAGCGTGTTGCCGGCCCGCGCGACAAGGGCTGCCGGCGTGTACGCGCCCCGTTGCGCGTCAGGTCCGGCCGAGCGCCTCGCCGAGCGCGCCGGACGCCGCGGTCAGGTCCGGCGGCGCCACCCCCGCGGCGATCTTCAGCAGCGCGCCGCGCAGCAGGTCGGACGCGCGGCGGTGCGCACCGAGCCCGTCGCCGGCGAGCGGCACGCCGTGCGCGGCACGGCGCCACGCCAGCCCGAGCGTATCGGCCAGCAGCGCCGCGTGGCCGAGCCCGAGCGCGCACGCGGCCGTACCGACCCGATAGGCGGCCGCGGACGCGCGCCATGCGGCCCCCGCATCGGCCGCGGCCGGATCGAGCGCGAGTTCGGCCATCGACGCATCGGCGGTCTGCAGGAAATCCTCGTACGCATGCGCGTTGACGGTCACGACCCCGAGCATGCGGGTGGGCGCCACCGCGACCGCATCATGCTCGGCCTGAGCGGCGCCGGCTTCCCACAGCGCCTCGGACGCGGGCGTGCCGGCGACGTGCCAGTCCACGGTCAGTCCATAGTCGTGCAGCACGTCGACGAGCGCGACATCCTCGGCCGCCGCGCCGAACAGCGCGAAATCGCGCCATAGCAAGGCGACCGTCTCGCGCACGAGCGCCGGCGGCGCATGGCGCCTGCCCTGCGCGTGCTCGCCGAGCAGCAGGTTGGTCCGCGCGAGGAAACGTTTCAGTTCGGGCGCATTGGTGGCGCGCAGCGCGCGCAGGCACGCGGCGGCGAGCCGCCAGAAGTCGTACGGGCCGTCGGCGGCCAGCGCGGTCACGATCGCATCGAGTTCGTCGAGCGCGGCGTTCGGCGTGCCATTCGGCGAGCCGTTCGACGAGCCGTTGGCAGTGCGGAGCACGCCGAGCAGCGCCTGCTCGTAGCGGGCCCGCGCCCGGCTCGCGAACGCGTCGGACATCGCCCGCAGCGTCGCCGGCGGCACTGCGCGCCCGACGAGGGCCAGCACGTCGAGCGGCACGCTCGCGTGCAGGTCGGCCGCGCCTTGGGCACGCAGCGCACGGAAATGGTCGAACAGGAGCGGCGAGCAGGCCAGCTCGCGCAGATTGTGGCGCCCGACCGCCGCGCGGAAATCGCGCAGCGCGATGCGCCAGCCCGCGGAAGTCGGTTCGGCGGCGGCGAGCGGCGCCGCGGCGGCGAGTTGCCCCGCGAAACGGGCGGCCGGCAACCAGCCGGCCTCCGCCAGCACGGCGGCGGCGGCCGACACCGGCGCGGCCGCGTCGTCGCGACGCTCGAAGGCGTCGGCGGCCGCCGCGAGCCATGCGTCGGCCGCGCGCACGGCCCCGCCACGCGGGTTGGGCAGTGCGTCAGGGAGGGGAACGTTCGCCGGATCGGACGTCATGGACACGCGCGCCTGTCATCGTCTAGTCGCTCGCGCCGGCCGCGGCGCGCAAGCGCCGGGCAACCGCGAGGCCGCGAGCGGTGTGTCCGTGGGCCGAGGGTCCGATCAGATCTGGACCATCTCGAAGTCTTCCTTGCGGGCACCGCATTCGGGGCACGTCCAGTTGATGGGGACGTCTTCCCAGCGCGTGCCCGGGGCGATGCCCTCTTCGGGCAGTCCGGCTTCTTCGTCATAAATCCAGCCACAAATCAGGCACATCCAGCTCTTGTATTCCATCTTAAGCCGCGTCGGGGAAAAGTCGGTAAATTCGGGAGCCATGATGGTACCGTGTCGGGGCCGGACTGCCTAGCAATCGCACTGGAGTACAGCGACTACGTTGCGTTGGGCTAAAAAATCCGTCGTGCGGGCCGGATTTCCGCCGCATAATGCCTAAAAAGTGCGGCCTGCCGGGGCAACACCGGGCCAAACCGCCCCCTTCGCCTCGCCGTCCGCAATTCCGTCGCTTCCCCGTTTTTTCTTGCCCTTTTTTTACATGTCCAGCAACGCCCCTCCGATCGTCCTCACCTTTGGCCTGTCCGATCCCACCGGCGGCTCCGGCATCCAAGCCGATCTGATGACTCTGGCGAGCATGGGCTGTCACGGCGTGTCCGTCCTGACGGGCTATACCGTGCGCGACTCGGCCGCCTGCGACGAAGTCACCGGCCTTGATCCCGATGTCGTCGCCGCCCAGGCGCGCATGCTGCTCGAGGACATGCCGATCGCCGCGTTCAAGATCGGCGCGGCGACGCGCGCGGAAGTCGTGAGCGCGATCGCCGAAGTGGTCGCCGACTACGACGGCGTGCCGCTCGTGCTCGCGCCGGACTTCACGCTCGACGACGAGCACGTGCTCGCCGCCGACGACCTGCGCGAATCGATCGCCGACCTCCTCGCGCCGCAGACGACGCTGCTGGTCGCCGACCACGCGACGCTGCTCGCGCTCGCGCAGCCGGACGGCGACGCCGAGGCGCCGAATCTCGACGCGGCCGTGTCGCACCTGCTGTCGCAGGGCTGCGAGTACATCCTGTCATCGGAAACAGGCTCGCACCGGCTCGTCAACACGCTGTACGGCGAGGAAGGCCAGCTCCGCGAAGACATGTGGGATCGTTCGCCGCACCGGCTGATGGGCATCACCGACACGCTCGGCGCGGCGATCGCGGCACTGCTCGCGAACGGCCAGGAGCCGCCCGAAGCGGTGCGCGAAGCGCAGGAATACCTGTACCAGGCCGTGCGCGACGCGTTCCGGCCCGGCATGGGCGCGTACCTGCCCGACCGGTTCTTCTGGGCCCGCAGCAACGACGATGCGGACACGCCGCCGGCCGTGAAGGCCGACCCGGTGCCGAGGACGTCCCACCGGCATTGAAGCCCGCACGGCGGCCCTCGGCCGCCGTCGCGCGCGGCTCGCCATCGCCTCGGGGCGGCAGGTCCGCCCCTTTCGTTCGCGCATAAAAAAAGACCCGCATCGCTGCGGGTCTTTTCTTTTGGCTGGAGCGCGCATCGCTGCGCGCTCCGGACACCATCGACCGAAGTCGATTACATGTCCATGCCCATGCCGCCCATGCCGCCCGGCATGCCGCCCGGCATCGGTGCATCTTCCTTCGGCAGTTCTGCGACAGCTGCGTCCGTCGTCAGCAGCAGGCCAGCAACCGAAGCTGCGTTCTGCAGTGCGGTGCGCGTGACCTTGGTCGGGTCGACGACGCCGGCTTCAACCATGTCGACGTACTCGCCCGTTGCTGCGTTGTAGCCGTAGTTGCCCTGGCCTGCAGCAACTGCCGCCACCACGACGCTGGCTTCTTCGCCGCCGTTCGTGACGATCTGACGCAGCGGCTCTTCCATCGCGCGCAGCACGATCTTGATGCCGGCGTTCTGGTCGGCGTTCGCGCCGGTCAGGCTGGCGATTGCCGTGCGAGCGCGGATCAGCGCAACGCCGCCGCCTGCCACGATGCCTTCTTCGACAGCTGCGCGCGTTGCGTGCAGTGCGTCTTCGACACGTGCCTTCTTTTCCTTCATTTCGACTTCGGTCGCCGCGCCGACCTTGATCACTGCCACGCCGCCGGCCAGCTTGGCCACGCGCTCTTGCAGCTTTTCACGGTCGTAGTCCGACGTCGCTTCTTCGATTTGCGCGCGCACTTGCTTCACGCGTGCTTCGATGCTCGCGGCTTCGCCTGCGCCGTCGATGATCGTCGTGTTTTCCTTGCCCACTTCGATGCGCTTCGCCTGGCCCAGTTCTGCCAGCGTTGCCTTCTCGAGCGTCAGGCCGGTTTCTTCCGCGATCACCTGGCCGCCGGTCAGGATCGCGATGTCTTCCAGCATCGCCTTGCGACGATCGCCGAAGCCCGGTGCCTTGACCGCAACCGTCTTCAGGATGCCGCGGATGTTGTTGACGACCAGCGTTGCGAGCGCTTCGCCTTCGATGTCTTCAGCGATGATCAGCAGCGGACGGCCAGCCTTCGCGACTTGCTCGAGCACCGGCAGCAGATCACGGATGTTCGACACCTTCTTGTCGTGCAGCAGCACGAACGGGTTGTCGAGGACGGCGACTTGCTTTTCCGGGTTGTTGATGAAATACGGCGACAGGTAGCCGCGGTCGAACTGCATGCCTTCGACGACGTCGAGTTCGTCGGCGAGCGACTTGCCGTCTTCGACGGTGATCACGCCTTCCTTGCCGACCTTGTCCATCGCTTCAGCGATACGATCGCCGATCGACGTGTCGCTGTTCGCCGAGATCGAGCCGACTTGCGCGATTTCCTTGTTCGTCGTGCACGGCTTGCTGATCTTCTTCAGCTCTTCGACAGCCGCTGCGACTGCCTTGTCGATGCCGCGCTTCAGGTCCATCGGGTTCATGCCCGATGCGACGTACTTCATGCCTTCGCGAACGATCGATTGCGCGAGGACGGTTGCCGTCGTCGTGCCGTCGCCTGCGTTGTCGCTGGTCTTGGAAGCGACTTCCTTGACCATTTGCGCGCCCATGTTCTGGAGCTTGTCCTTCAGCTCGATTTCCTTCGCGACCGACACACCGTCCTTGGTGACCGTCGGGCCGCCGAAGCTGCGCTCGAGCACCACGTTGCGGCCCTTCGGACCCAGCGTGACCTTGACCGCGTTGGCGAGAATGTTCACGCCTTCGACCATCTTCGAACGGGCGGAATCGCCGAATACGACGTCTTTAGCTGCCATCTTCTAACTCCTTGAATTCTTGGGAATATGTACCGTCAGTGGACGCTTACTTCGCGTTGACCACGGCCATGATGTCTTCTTCGCGCATGACCAGCAGTTCCTGGCCGTCGACCTTGACGGTCTGACCTGCGTACTTGCCGAACAGGACGCGATCGCCGACCTTCACGTCGAGTGCGATCGGTGCGCCCTTGTCGTCGCGCTTGCCCGGGCCGATGGCCAGGACTTCGCCTTGATCCGGCTTTTCAGCTGCTGCGTCGGGGATCACGATGCCCGAGGCGGTCTTGGTTTCCTGATCCAGGCGCTTGACGATCACGCGATCGTGCAAAGGACGAAGGTTCATATTCACTCCTCTCTTGACTGAGATTGAAGAACGCTTAGGGAATCTGCCCGGCAATTCGCCCGGCAGAGAATTGTTAGCACTCTCGTGCAGCGAGTGCTAATTATATGGACGGGTTTTGACAAATTCAAGAAGGGAGACCGGAGGTTTTTTCGCGGGGGCCGAAACGACGGAAAAACGGGGATGGAATTGAAAAATCCTTTTGAAACAATCAAGTAGGCATCAATACTGCGCTCCGGCCGCATGCGGATGCGGGATTTCCCGACCCGCGCACCGATTTGACACGGGGTAAGCACCGAGTTCCCGCGATCGTCTGACACCACATAAAAAGATCCGCTTGGGCGTCGCCGCGGCCCCTATCCGGGGCCGGATCGTCACATGTCGGGACAGCCCGCGACCGGCTGGTACGTCCGGCCGTCGGTCTGGACCGTCGCGCCGAGCAGGCGCGCGAGCCCTTTCGCCCCTTCGCGCATCACGACGTCGTGATTCCAGATGAACAGCGGGCGGGCGAGCGGCTCCAGCCAGTTCATCCAGCGCTCGCGCGTGCGGATGTGCCAGTCGTAGCGCACGACGGTGCGCGTGCCGTCGCCGCTGAACGACCAGCGGCCGTCGCCTTCGATCCCGCCGCTCGCGCGGCCTTCGAGCACATGCGGGCGCTCGACGCGCAGCACGCGCATGTCGAAGGTCAGCCGGTACGGCAGCGCGCCTTTCCACGTGTATCGCTGCAGCGCGCCGACGCCGCGCGCGTCGCCGCGCTCGATCTCGACGGTCCTTACCGCGCTCTTCCACCAGTCGGGCCAGCGGTCGACCTGGTAGATCGCGTCCCAGACCGCCGTGAGCGGCGCGTCCACGCGCCACGTCGTCGAAAACCGGTATTCCGCCATGCAGCCTCCGGCACGAGTCGGGATCAGGGATCAGGGATGAGGGATCAGGGCGCGAAAAAGCGGGCGGGAAACGCGACGTCGATCTCGACGTCGTCGAGCGTCACCGTTTCGAGCGGGTCGCCGTCACCATCCGCGAAGCTGACGACCTTCAGCGGAAAACCGTCCTCGGTGTCCAGCCACAGCCGGTAGCGATGCACGCCGTCGACCGCGTGCGCGGGCGCGCCCGTCACCGACACGCGCAGCGCGGTCCGCCCGTTGATGGTCTCCTCGCCTTCCGTGACCGTCGCGCCGCCCTGCTGCAGCGCATGCACGTTGCGCAGCAGCTCTCCGACGTCCGAGCGGTCGACGCGATGGCCGCTGCGGTCGCGCACGAGCGGATTGGCCGGCGACAGCCTCAGCGCGGGCGGCGCATGCTCGCCGAACGGGCGCAGCCGGACCTTGCCGTCGCCGGGATCGTACGCGAGCACCGCGCCTCGATGGGGCGACACGAAGTCCATCCGGACGAAACCGGGTTTCAGATACGCATAGTGGAATTCGGTGCGCTCGCCGCTTCGCGCCGCCGAGCGGATCGTCGCGCGGTACGAGCGGACCTGGTCGAAATGTGCCTGCGCAACGGTCACCGGGTCGGCTGTCATGCTCGCTCCTATCAGGCTCGCGGCCAGCAATGCGGCGATCATGGCGCCGCCTCGACGTCGAGCACGCCCTCCATGCCGCGTTCGCGATGGCTGCGCAAGAACAGCAGCCGATGCGTGCAATAGTAGGCGAAGCGACCGGCCTGCGTCGGCGTGAAGCGGAACGTGCGCGGGGTCGTGGCCAGTTCGGTGTGCACCGCGATGCCCGCCTGCGGCGCGTCGATTTCGAAACTGTGCGGCACATGGCCCGGTTCGGCCGATACGGTCAGCTCGACCGGCACATGCGCGCGGACGATCACGTGGTTCGGCCGAAAGAAATAGCTGCCGCCGACGATCGTCACCCGCTGCACGCCGTCGGCGTCGACCGGCATGCGCACCGGGGCGTCGCCTTGCGCCCGCGCGAGCCCGGCGCCTGCCGCCACCACCGCCACCACCGCCACCACCGTCGCCATCATCGCCGTCTTCTTCGCGTTCATCTTCTGCTCCTTGCCGATGCCGAGCGGGTCACCCCTTCCATGCGTCGGTCGGCCCGCCGAGCGCGCCGCATGCGTCGATCGCGAGCTCGCGCAGGCGCCGTTCGTCGCCGCGGCCGGACAGCGCGTAGCCCATGCCGCGATCCGACCAGAAATACGTGTAGCGTCCGTCCGCCGACATCGCCTGCGGCGCGAGGCGCCGCGCATCGTAGGCCGTCATGTACAGCGTCACGCGCGCGCCGTCCGCGCGCTGGTACATCAGCTGCGCGGCCGGCCCCGCGTCGCCCGGCAGCAGCCGCCCGCCCAGCAGCGCGTAGCCGTATTCGTCGAGCGATGGCGCGCGCACGGGCCGGCCGAGACGCGCGGACAGCCATCCGGCCAGGCGCGCCGGATCGCGGGCGTCGATTTCGACCGGGTGTTCACGATCGGCCGCGTACACCGCATACGCGACATCCGCGCGCGCGGCGAACGCCGGTTCGACGCCGAACGCCGTCCAGCCCACGTGCAGCGCGATGCCGAGCACCAGCCCGGCCGCCAGCCCGGCGAACGCATAGGCGATCACGCGCCGGCGCGACGCGCGCCGCTGCACGAACAATGCCGACGCGGCGCCCGGCAGCGGGAACAGCGCGCGCAACGCGTCGCGCTGCGCGCCGTAATGCGCGAAGCGCTCGGCTTCCCGCGGATCGGACTGCAGCCGCTCGAGCACCTCGCGGCGCTCCTGCCCGGACAGCTCGCCGTCGAGCAGCGCCGACAGCAGCTGGGCCGATGCAGCATCGTCCCGATCGTCCGAAGGTTTGCGCGGATCGTCGTCCATCATGTCTTCCCGATCACCCGTAACGCGGCCGTGCCGTGCGCCGGCGGCTCGCCGGACAGCAACGCACGCATCTGTTCACGCGCCCGCGACAGCCGCGACATCACCGTCCCCACCGGCACGCCGAGCACCTGTGCGGCGTCGCGATAGCTCAACTCCTCCAGCGCGACCAGCAGCAGCACCTCGCGCTGCTCGACCGGCAGCCGGTACAGCGCGCGCTGCACGTCGCGCAGCATCAGGCCGCTGATCTCGTCGGCGGGCGCGGCCATCGTCTGCCACGGCGCGGTCGCGTCGTCGACCGCGATCTCGTGCCGCGCGCGCAACTGGTCGATGAAACGGTGGCGCAGCAGCGTCAGCAGCCACGCGCGCAGGTTGCCGCCGTCGCGCGGCGGCCGGTTCAGCGCGCGCTCGAGGGTGTCCTGCACGAGATCGTCCGCCCAGGCGCGGTCGCCCGTCAGCGCACGCGCATAGCGCGTGAGATGCGGCAGCCACACCAGCAGGTCCGATTCGTAGCTCATCCGGATGCCTCGCGCGTCGCCGCGCCGTCAATCGATCCGTCCGTCAGTCACTCAGTTTTCAGGGACGCGCGACGTGCCACATGCCGCCGACTCCGTCGCCGCCCGCGTCACCGGCCTTGTGGTCCATTTTCCAGCGATACAGCGGGCGACCGTTGTACGCCCATTGCTTCTTGCCGTCGTCGCGCGTGACGAGGCTCAACGCACCCGACGCCTTGTCGTATGCGTCGGCGAGCGCCGGCGGCCAGTTGGCCGCGCAGGTGCCGGTGCAGGTGCTCTTGCCCGGCGCGTCGTGATCGAACACGTACAGCGTCATGTGATCTTCGTCGACCAGTTTCCCGTTGCCGGCCTGCGGCGGCTCGGCGGCCGCGGGCCGCGCGATCGCGACCGTCAGCGCGATGGCGAACAGCATCGTTTTCATTCCCGTTCTCCTTGGCATGGCATTACGGCACGGCACGGCACCGCCGGACGGGCGTCGAAAAACTTCGTCATGGTCATTATCCCGCTGCCCGATTGCGCCGCGACTCGGTATATAAACGGACGGCCGCGGGCGGTTATTCCATGCAGCGCGCCGATCGCCCGCCATTCGTCCAACAAGCCCATCGGGAATCCAAAGAAAAACGCGGCATGACCTTGCCGTCATGCCGCGTTGTGCACTGCAACGGCCGCACGCGCGCGGCCGTCGCCCGCCGCCTCGCTCAGCCGAAACGCGCGGGCCGGTACGGATGGGGATCGATGTAGGTCGGCGCGCCGGTGATCATTTCGGCGAGCAGCCGTCCGCTCGCGGGGCCGAGCGTGAGCCCGTGGTGACAATGACCGAACGCGAACCACAGATGACGGTGGCGCGGCGCCGGCCCGATCACCGGCCGCATGTCGGGCGTGCACGGCCGCATCCCGAGCCACGGCGCTGGATCGAGCCGCTCGCCGATGCCGAACGCGTCGCGCGCGAGCGGCTCGGCGCGCGCGAGCTGCACGCCGGTCGGCGGCGCATCGCGCAACGCGATCTCGACGCCGGTCGTGAGCCGCAGGCGGCCGCCCTCCATCGGCGCGACCACGAAACCTTCCTCGGTATCGCACACCGGCACGTTCAGCGGCGCGCGGGTCGGCAGGTAATGCATGTGATAGCCGCGCTTCGCGCGCAGCGGAATCCGGTAGCCGAGCGGCGCGAACACGTGATCGGACCACGGCCCGAGCGCGACCACGGCCGACCGCGCCGAGATCGGCCCATGGTCGGTATCGACCTGCCAGCCGTCGCGCACCTGCGCGAGCGTCGTCGCGTCGCCGTGCACGAACGTGCCGCCGTCGCGCTCGAACAGCCGCGCGTACGCCTTCGTGAGGCCGCCGGGACTCGATACCGTCTTCGGATCCTGCCAGTGGAACGCGCCGCAGAATGCGTCGCCGATGCCGGGCTCGCGCTCGCGCAGCGCGCGCGCGTCGAGCACGCTCATCCGCAACCCGTGCGCGTCGGCCACCTGCTGATGCGCGCGCGTTTCCGCATCGAACAGCGCGGGCGAACGGAACGCCTCGAGCCACCCGCCGTCATGCACGAGCGGCTGCGCGTCGGTGCGCGCGAGCAGCGCGTCATGCTCGACGACGCTCGCCGCGACGAGCGGCAGCATGTCGCGCGCGGCAGCCGCGAGCCGCTGCGGCGACGATTCGCGCCAGAAGCGCGCGAGCCAGCCCGCGTACGCGGGCAGCGCCTTGTAGTCCCAATAGAGATCGACCGAGCGGTTGCGTGCGTAGCGCAGCAGCGTGCCGAGCCGGCGCGGGAACGCGTACGGCACGACCGACGAGCGCTCGATCAGCCCGGCATTGCCGTGGCTCGTTTCCTCGCCGGGCGCGCGCCGGTCGACGAGCGCGACACGCAGCCCGCGATCCTGCAGATGCAGCGCCGACGACACGCCGACGATGCCGGCCCCCAGAACGATGACGTCGAAATCCATGCTTCCCCGTACTGCGTCGAGATTCGGTGCGACGCGCGCCGGCATAGCGGCCGGCGCGCGGCCAGGCTTACTTCGCGACGATGTCGCGCTTGAAGTACTTCTGCGACAGCGCGCTCAGCGTGCCGTCCTTCTTCAGTGCGTCGAGCGCGCCGACGATCTTCGTCTGCAGCGCCTTGTCGCCCTTGCGCATCCCGAAGCCGGTGCCTTCGCCGAGCGTCGCGGGATCTTTCAAAGGCTCGCCGACGATCTGGTAGTCGCGGCCGGCCGGCTTGTCGAGGAAGCCGTCCTGCGCGGTCTGCGCTTCCTGCACGGCCGCGTCGAGACGCCCGGCGACGAGATCGGCGTAGATCTGGTCCTGGTCCGGATAGGACACGACGGCCACGCCCGCATTCGCCCAGTGCGCCTTCAGGAAATCCTCCTGCGACGAGCCCTGCAGCACGCCGACGTGCTTGCCGCGCAGGCTCGCGGCATCGGGCCGCAGCGGCGAGCCGCGGTGCGCGACCATCACGATCGGCACGACGTAGATCGCCGGCGTGAAGTCGATGCTCTGCTTGCGCTTCGCGGTGATGTTCATCGCCGAATTGATCGCGTCGAACTTGCGCGCCTGCAGCGCCGGGATCAACCCGTCGAACGCATTCTCGACCCACACGCACTTCATGTTCAGCTTCGCGCACACCGCGTTGCCGATGTCGACGTCGAAGCCCTGCAGCTGGCCGGCCGGCGACTTGCTCTCGAACGGCGGGTAGGCGGCTTCGATCCCGAAGCGCAGCGTGGTCTGTTCCGCGTGGGCCGTGACGGCCGCGCACGCGAGCGCCGCGACGGCGCAGAGGGAAAGCTTCCAGTTCATGACGGATGTCCTTCGATTCCGGATTGAGGCGATGAAGACCGGTCGCGCGACGCCGTTGCCGGGCGCTGCGCCCGCGCCGGATCGGCTTGCGATGCAGCCGGCCGCCGTGCGGCGACACGGTGGTCCGCACGCAAAATATAGACTCTTAGTCTACTATAGACTATAGGGGATACGATAATCGCGGTGCTGACGCTGTCCGTCGCCATACCGTCGCTGGCGCAAAACCCCTTTGATTTATCTATGTTTTTCCTTGCGCACGCGTCCTGCAAAGAAAAACTCACCTGGCTACCTATGTCTATATTAGACTTTTAATCCATCACGAACACTGCCGGACGCGCTCAATCGAGACTGTCCTGTCCGGCCCCGACCGGAGAAGTCCCATGACGCAACCCGCCCCGACCCTGCCGCTCACCGTCGACGAAGCCGCGGTGCGTGCCGCGCTGCCGTCGCTCGACGTGCTCGGCACGCTGCGCCGCATGTTCGCGTCGCTCGCGTCGGCTCGCGCGGTGCAGCCGCCGCAAACCCTCACGCTGTTCCCCGAACAGGCCGGCGATTTCATCACGTATCTCGGCGCGCTCGCCGACGAGCAGGTGTTCGGCGCGAAGCTGTCGCCGTACGTCGTGACGGGCGGCAAACCGATCGTGACCGCGTGGACGGCGCTGATGTCGATGCGCACCGGCCAGCCGCTGATGTGGTGCGACGCGGGACTGCTGACGGTCGAGCGCACGGCCGGCACGACGGCGCTCGCGGTCGACTGCCTCGCGCCGCGCGACGCGCGCCGGCTCGCCGTGATCGGCACGGGCGCGGTCGGCCTCGCGCATCTGCGCCACGCCGCGGCACTGCGCGACTGGGCCTCGATCAGCGTGCATTCGCCCGCGCTCGCCGGCGACCCGGCGCTGCAGGCGACGCTCGCGCGGATCGATCCGCGCGCCCGTGCGGCTGCCAGCGTCGAAGCATGCGTGCGCGACGCCGATGTCGTGATGCTGTGCACGTCGTCGGGCACGCCGGTGCTCGCGGACGGCATGCTCACGCGTCCCGCGCTCGTCACGTCGATCAGCACCAACGTCGCGCGCGCGCACGAGATCCCGCCCACGTGGCTGCCCGACATGGACGTGTATTGCGACTACCGCCACACGACACCCGCCAGCGCGGGCGAGATGCAGATCGCGGCGGCCGCGCACGGCTGGACGCCCGAGCGGATCGTCGGCGACCTGCCCGCGCTCGTCGCCGGCACCTGCGCGTCACCGTCGCGCACGCGTCATACGTTCTTCCGCTCGATTGGCCTCGGCCTCGAGGACATCGCGCTCGCGCACGCGCTGTACGTGCATCTGACGCGCGCATGAGCAGCACGCGCACGCGGGGCCGATACAATGGCGCAACCGCCGCGGCGGCAGCGCGCGGGCGCACGGACATGCCGGTCGACGGTACGCCGGCGCGCCGCGCCCACGCTCCGCCCGGCCCCCGCTCACCCGAGATGGCGATTCCGATGCGCAAGAAGCAATCCCCCGTCAAAGACCTGCTGCTCACCCGCTATGCACCGATCGCCGATGGCATCGCGGCGCTGTTCTTCCCGTACGCGGAAGTCGTGATTCACGACCTGCACGATCAGACCGTGCTGTATCTCGCGAACAACCTGTCGAAGCGCGAGGTCGGCGACGACTCGGCGCTCGAGGAAATCGATCATTCGGCGCGCGAGCGCGTGATCGGCCCGTACGAGAAGCTGAACTGGGACGGCCGGCGGATGCGTTGCGTGAGCAACGTGCTGTTCGACGACGAAGGCCGCCCGGCCGGGATGATGTGCATCAACTTCAACATCGCGGTGTTCGACGACGTCCGCGCGACGCTCGACGTGTTCATCAAGGGCGCGGGCATCGTCGCGCAGCCCGACGAGCTGTTCCGCGACGACTGGCAGGAGCGCATCAACACGTTCCTGCACGGCTGGCTGCGCGAACGGCAAGTCGGCCTGAACGGCCTCACGCGCGAGCACCGGCGCGAACTCGTCGAGGCACTGCATGCGGAAGGCGCGTTCCGCGGCAAGAGCGCCGCGAACTACGTCGCGAACGTGCTCGGGATGGGGCGAGCGACCGTCTACAAGCACCTGAAGCATCTGAAGGAAACGCAGGGCGACGCGTAAACGGCCCATACCGCCCGTGCCAGGCCACGACGAAGCGTCGAAGCATAAAGTGATATAGTCGCGGTTACATTTATTTGCTGCCGCTACTTCCCCATGACGACCACCGCTGCCCCGACTGACCGACCGACCCTGACCGTCGAGATCTGGTCCGACCTGATCTGCCCGTGGTGCTGGATCGGCAAGCGCCGCTTCGACGAGGCGCTCGCTGCGTTCGCCCATGCCGAGCACGTCGACGTCGTGCTGCGCGCGTATCGGCTGATGCCGGGCCAGCCGGTCGAGCCGGTCGAGGCGATGCTGGCGGGCAAGTACCAAATGTCGCCCGCGCAGGTCGACCAGATGCTGCGCCAGGTGACCGACGCGGCCACGAGCGTCGGGCTCCACTACGACCTGCCCGGCACGTCCGTCGGCGACACGCTCGACGCTCACCGGCTCGTGAAGCTCGCGGAAGCGACCGGCCGCGCCCATGCGCTGACCGAACGCCTGTACCGCGCGTATTTCAGCGAGCACGGCTCGCTGTTCGACCACGCGGCGCTGATCGACTTCGCGGTCGAAGCGGGGCTCGAGCGCTCGGCCGTCGAAGCCGTGCTGCGCAGCGACGCATACCGTGACGAAGTCGAGGCCGACATCGCGCGGGCCGCGCAGATCGGCGGACGCGGCGTGCCGCTGTTCGTGTTCGGCGGCCGCTACGCGGTGTCGGGCGCGCAGCCGGCCGACGTGTTCGCGCAGGCGCTCGAGCAGGCGTGGCGCGACGGCGCGATCGTCGAATTGGCCGGCGACGACGCGGCCGCGTGCGGCCCCGACGGCTGCGAACTGCCGCCGCGGGGCTGACATCCGGGCGTCGGGCGCCGCGCGACACGCGCGGCCGCTACGCGTCGCTCCTGTCAGAACCGGCAGGAAGCGCGCGCGAATGATGCCTGCAATTCAGTCTCTCAACGCACTATCAGAAGGCTGTCGGGCCACCCGCTCGCGGATACCGGCGCGCGGCCCTGTCGGGCCCGGCGCCCGTTCAAACGCACGTTTCATCCACCGCGAACGGCCCGCCCGGCGGCCCTCCCCGGCCGATTTTTAACGTAGTCGTACACCAACGCGCCACTTTTGCGACAATGGCGGACTTTGAATGCGCGCGCCGCAGCCGCGCGCACCGCCGAACGCCGCATAACCGCCTGCTTCCGATGTCGCTCCCCCATATCGATCTGCTGTACTCCTTGTCCGGCCTGTTCGTCGGCATTCTCGTCGGCCTGACGGGCGTCGGCGGCGGTTCGCTGATGACGCCGATCCTCGTGCTGCTGTTCGGCGTCCACCCGGCGACGGCGGTCGGCACCGACCTGCTGTACGCGGCCGCGACCAAGGCGACCGGCACGCTCGTCCACGGGCTGAAGGGGTCGATCGACTGGCGCATCACCGGCCGGCTCGCGGCCGGCAGCGTCCCGGCCGCGGCCGTCACGCTGTGGGTGCTGCACACGCACGGCGTGAATTCGCCCGGCACCGCGCGGATGATCCAGCTGGTGCTCGGCATCGCGCTGCTGCTCACGTCGCTCGCGCTGATCTTCCGCCCGCAACTCACCGCGCTCGCCGCGCGCAACCCGCTCGCGCCGAGCCCCGCGCGCACGCTGTGGTCGACCGTGCTGACGGGCGCCGTGCTCGGCGTGCTCGTGTCGATGACGTCGGTCGGCGCCGGCGCGATCGGCGTCACCGTGCTGCTGCTGCTGTACCCGGCGCTCGCGACCACCCGCATCGTCGGGTCCGACATCGCGCACGCGGTGCCGCTCACGCTCGTCGCGGGCATGGGCCACTGGCTGCTCGGCTCGGTCGACTGGTCGATGCTGCTGTCGCTGCTGCTCGGCTCGCTGCCCGGCATCGTGCTCGGCAGCCTGCTGTCCGCGCGCGCACCCGAGCGGCTGCTGCGCAACCTGCTCGCCGCGACGCTCGTCGCGGTCGGCATACGGCTCGTGCTCGCGTAACGACGCGGCCGGCGGTTTCCGCGCCGCGGGACGCGCTGCTTGCGGCGCCTCGCGCGCCGACACCCTCTCCACAAAAAACAGCCCGACCGGCCTGCGCCGATCGGGCTGTCGTCCATCCAGGGCCACGTGAACCCGCACCGCCCGGCGCAAGGCCGGGCCGCGCGGACCGTAACGCAACGCTTACTGCCCCTGCTGCTTCAATTGCTGCTGCTTGAGCTGCTGCGTACGCGCCTGCAGCTTCAGCACGCGCTGCAGCACGGTACGGTTCGCGAGGATGCCGTCGCCGATTCCCGACGCGGAAAAAGAAAAAGCCGGACGACCGTCCGGCTTCATGACCGCGGCGCGCCGGATGCCGTCAGAGCGGCACGTCGATCGCGCCGGCGCCGGCCGTGATCGCGTTCGCGCCGGGCGACGTCGCGATCGGCGGCAGGTTCGCGCTCGTCAGCGCGGGCGCGGCGCCCGGCGTGCCGCCGCGCGGCACCGTGCGGATCACCTGCGACGGCGGCAGCGCGGCGCCGTTCTTCAGATGGCGCCACATCAGGTTCAGCGCCTGCACATTGTAGTAGTGGACCGGCACGAAGCGCGTATCGAAGCCCGCGACGGGCAAGAACGCGTCGAAGTGCTGCCCGTTCGTCACCTCGTAGAACACGAGCTGGCTGCGGCTGCCTTCGCTGATGCTGTTCTGCGCGACGTATGCGCGCGACGCGTGGTTCACCGGCACGAGCGCGTCGCTGCGGCCCTGCACGATGATCGCGGGCTTGCCCTGCAGGTTCGCGTTCACGCGCACGGCGTCGACGTTCGCCGGCATGTCGAGCATCCCGTTGGTCCACAGCTGGCGCAGGCACAGCGCGCCCGCGAAACTCGCGTCGGGGGTCGCGAGCCGGTGATCGACGCCCGCGCCCGTGTTGAACACGAGGTCGATGCCGCCCGTCGGCGGCACGCCGTTGCCGACGCCGAAGATGGCCGGCATCGGCGACGCGGCGGGCGCCGCGACCGTGCCGGTCGGCGCGCTGGTGGTCGCGAAGCTGAAATTGCACAGATTGTCGGTCACGCGCGAGCGCGTGTACGCGTTCGCATAGGTGACCGCGATCGCCGGAATCGCCTGCGAATCCCACATCGACGCCTGCAGCAAGTCGGAATCGGCGAGATAGCCGGCCGCATGCAGCTGCGCGAGCGCGTCGGCGGCCTGGCTCTGCGTGTCGGCGCCCGACACGAGCCCCGCCGCGGCGAGCGTCGCGCAGCGCTGCGTGCGGATCGACTGCGTGGTGGCGGCCGGCAGCCCGCTCAGGTACGGCTCGCCCGCGAGCGACGCGGACGCGGCCGCGCACGGCTGCAGCAGGTTCGCGAGCGTCGCGTAGTCGGCCAGCGGCCGGCCGAACGACGGCGCCGGCTGGCCGCCCTCGCGCACGATCGCGTTCGGCGACATCCGCACGTTGACCTGCGGCTCGCCGACCACGACCGCGGTGATCCAGCGGCGCGTGTCTTGCTCGGCCGCCGCGAGCGCCGCACCGCCGCCGTTGCTGACGGACGCGGCGATCGTCGTGATGTCGCCCGGGTGGTAGCGCACGCCGTGATGCGAGCTGTCGAGCACCGGCCCGAACTGCTCGTTGAGCGCCCAGTACGCGAATTCGACCGCCTGCAGCGTCGCGTGCCCCCAGTCCTGCTCGGGATTCTGCTGCGAATGTGCGTGCTTGAACGCGTAGCGGTTCGGGAAGCGGCCGTTGAACGCGGCCAGGTCGCCACTCGTCACGTTCGCGGTAAAGAGGCTGGCATTGCCGGCGAGCACCGCGTTGGCGAGCGTGCCGTCGATCAGCGTGATCGTGTCGGAGCCGAGCTCGTGCGCGCCGTTGCCGCCGCCCTTGTCGTTGTATGCGACCGCGCAGCCACGCTTGAGGCCCCACTCGCCGGCCGCCGAAATCGCGCCGTACACGCCGCGCGAACCCGATGAAGTCGCGGTGACGATGCACGGCTGCTTCGGATCGAAGCTGGCGGGCACCTGCACGAGCAGCGTCACGTTCTTGCGGCCGCTGCCGTCGTCGGAGTACGCGAGATATTCGGTGCCGGGGATCTTGCCTTCGCCGAGCGTGGCGTTGCCGTCGAGGTCGACGTTCGGCCCCCAGAAGCGGCCGTAGCCGCCGTTCGCGCTCATGTCGACGAGCGCGCGGTAGTTCGACCAGATCGCGAGCCGGCGCAGCTCGGCGCTCGTCGGCCGGGACGGATTCGCGAACGCGGGCGCCGTGGAGGCGAGGCCCGTCTTGCCGAGGCCGGCCGTCAGCAGGTCGTCGCTCGTGCCGTCATAGGCGGTCGTGCGCACGCTGCCGGACACGAAACCGGGCAACCGGTTGCGCTCGCCCGAATCGGCGTCGTTGCAGGCGCCGAGCAATGTGAGCGCGGCCAGCGCCGCGCCGAGAAGAATCCGAGTGCCCCACCCGTGCGTCGTCATTGCCGCCCCCTATCAGTATGGATATCGCTATCGCTGCGCCGCTGCGTCGTGCGCGGCTCGCGGCCTGTCGGGAAAACACCGGGCCGCTCCTGATATTCCGCCCCGAAGGCAGTCCCCTGGGAGATGCTCCCGGAGGGCTGGCACGCAGCGACAGCTGGGGCACGCTGCGGCGCAAACGGGCCCCGGCATGCCGGGGCCCGTCTGAAAGCAGGCGCGGGCGGCGCTCGCGCGCCGCCCGCCCGGCATTATTGCTGCTGAACCGTCAGCTTGTTCGAGACCGACGTCACGCCGCTCACGCCCTTCGCTGCCTCTTCCGCCTTGTCGATCTGTGCCTGGTCGGGCACCGTGCCCTCCAGCGTGATCGCGCCGCCCTTCGAGCGCACGACGAGGTTCGCCACGTCGATGCCGCCTGCCTTCGTGATTGCCTTGCGCACCGCGTAGCCGAGCTTGCGGTTCGCCTTCTTCGCGGTCTTGGCCGCCGCCTTCGGCGAGCTCGCTGCCGCGGCCGGCGCTTCGGTGGCCGCCGTATCGCTGGACTGCGCGTATACGCTGCCCGTCAGACAGGCCGCCACGGCCGCAACACCCAACGCTCTCAACACGATCGACTTCATGCTATCTCCTTGTAACTCCTGAACGGCCGTGCACAGTACGGCCGGATACCCCCAATGGCAGCCGGCCCGCGCGCGAACGGGCGGGACGGCCGATGATTTCCACGGCGATGCGAGAGAGGCGACACGGGCCGGCAACCGGCGCGCGCGAATGCGGGCCGGCCGGGCCGGGCAGCCGCCGGCCGGACGCGCCCGGTCTCATTGCGTGCCGGGTCGCGCGCGAATCGGGCGCGGCTGCGTCGCACAATGTAATCCAGCGCCCGCCGAAGCGCAAAGCTTTTGAAGCGCGGGCGAGCGCCGCCGCACACCGCCGGCCGTCGGGGCCGGCCGGGCAAGCCCGCGCGACACGGCGGCGGATTCGCGCACGTCGGGGGAAACCGGGTACCATCGCCGCCAGAACATGCATCGCGTGCAGCGTCCGAGCCCGCCGTCATCGATGCGTCACGCCCGTGTCATCCGCCGCCGCCATGAAGCCAGCCAGCCCTCGCCCGCCCCGCCGCATCCTCGCCCGCTTCGTCGCGGTGTCGTGGCGCGACCTCGCGCTGTCGATCGGCCCCACCGTGCTGCTCGCGGGCACGGCGGTCTGGCTCGCGGTCAAGCTGATCCAGCCGGCGCCGCCGTCCACGCTCGTGATTTCGTCCGGGCCGCCCGGCAGCACCTACTGGAACGCCGCGCAGAAATACAAGGCGATCCTCGCGAAGAACGGCGTCACGCTCGACGTCGAGTCGTCCGAAGGATCGGCGCAGAACCTCGAACGGCTGTCGAACCCGAACGCGCCGGTCGACGTCGGCTTCGTGCAGAGCGGCATCGGGCCGAAGGAGCGCGACGAGCACCTGGTTTCACTCGGCAGCATCGGCTACGTGCCGCTCGCGATCATGTACCGCGGCCCGATCGTCGCCCGCCTGTCCGACTTCAAGGGCAAGCGGCTCGCGCTCGGCGCGGAGGGCAGCGGCGCGCGCGAACTGAGCCTGGCGCTGCTGAAGATGAACGGCATCGTGCCGGGCGGCGCGACCGAGCTGCTACCGACCGCCGGCGAGGACGCCGCGACCGCGCTGCTCGACGGCAAGATCGACGCCGCGTTCCTGTCCGGCGACTCGACCCAGATTCCGGTGATGGCGAAGCTGTTCCGCGCGCCGGGCGTGCACGTGTACTCGTTCACGCAGGCCGAGGCGTACGCGCGGCGCTTTCCGTACCTGACCGCGATCACGCTGCCGATGGGCGTCTACGATCTCGGCCGCAACCTGCCGCCCGCCGACATCCACACCGTCGCGCCGACGATCGAGCTGGTCGCGCGCGACACGCTGCACCCCGCGCTGTCCGACCTGCTGATCGAGGCCGCGCGCGAGGTGCACGGCCACGCGACGATCCTGCAGCACGCGGGCGAATTCCCGTCCGCGGTCACGCGCGGCTTCCCGCTGTCGGACGACGCGGCGCGCTACTACAAGTCGGGCAAGACCTTCCTGTACCGGCGGCTGCCGTTCTGGGTCGCGAGTCTGGTCGACCGGATGCTCGTCGTGCTGGTGCCGCTGATCGTCGTGCTGATTCCCGGGCTGCGGCTGGTGCCGTCGCTGTACGGCTGGCGCGTGCGTTCGCGCATCTACCGCTGGTACGGCGCGCTGATCGCGCTCGAGCGCCGCGCGCTCGGCGAGCACACGGCCGAGGAGCGCGTGCAGCTGCTCGACGAGCTCGACGACATCGAGGAAGCCGTGAACCGGATGAAGATGCCGCTCGCATACGCGGGGCAGTTCTACGTGCTGCGCGAGCACATCGGCTTCGTGCGCGAGCGCCTCACCGCGCACGAGCACGACGCCGCGTCGGGCGCATCCGGCACGTCAGGCACGTCGGGCACGCCCGGCGCCGGCCCGCCCACGACGGCGCGAACCGCGGAGGCGTCGCCGCCGGCCGGCGCGCCCCCCCGGGCGACTCCCGGTTCCGCGTAAGCGGCCGATCCGCGATCATTGCTGCATCCGCGCCACCGCGCAACATGAAGGCCGCCGCCAGGCGCGCACGCCCCACCCTCTGGAGATCGCCATGACAACCGGCCTCGATACTGCCCAACCCGCGTGGTTCTACGACTTCGTGTCGCCGTTCTCCTATCTGCTGCTCGAACAGCTCGACAAATGGCCGGACGTGCCGTTCGAACCCGTCGCCGTGTCGCTGCTCGACCTGCAGCGTCACTGGGGACAACGCCCGAGCGCCGAGGTACCGGCCAAGCGCGTGTTCACGTACCGCCACGCGCTGTTTCGCGCCGAACAGCTCGGCATCCGCTTCAAGATGCCGCCCGCCCATCCGTTCGATTCCGACAAGGTGCTGCGCCTCGCGCTCGCGCTGCGCGCCGATATCGCGACCGTGCTGGAAATGTTCCGCTTCATCTGGCACGACGGCAACGATCCGTCGACGCCGGACGGCTTCGCCGCGCTGTGCGAACGCGTCGGCGTGAGCCACGGCGACGAGCTGATCGAATTCGAGGAAACGAGCGCGCAGTTGCGCCGCAACACCGACGACGCGATCGCGCTCGGCGTGTTCGGCGTCCCGACTTTCTGGATGAACCAGCAGCTGTTCTGGGGCGAGGACGCGCTGCCGATGGTGCTGTACTGCGCGCGCACGCCGAACTGGCTCGAGTCGCGCGAGGTCAAGCGGATCAGCACGCTGCCGAAGGGCCGCGTGTGATGGCCGGTATCACGCACGGCGACGCGCGGCTGCGGTAAGGTTACGCTTCCCCGAATCAGCCCGCCCCGATGGAAGACGACGACCGTACCGCCTCGCTCGATATCTGGCTCGTGCGCGTATTGCGCACGCTGCTGCTCGAGCGCAGCGTCACGCAGGCCGCGCTGCGGCTGAACCAGACCCAGCCCGCGATCAGCACCGCGCTGCGCAAGCTGCGCGAGACGCTGAACGACCCGATTCTCGTGCGCGGCAAGTCGGGGATGGTGCCGACCGAATACGGCGCGTCGCTGCTCGGTGCGGCGTCGCGCGCACTACGCGAGGTCGACTTCATCGCGACGCCGCATGGCGACTTCGATCCGTCGTCCGCGCGGCGCACGTTTCGCGTCGCCGCGCCCGACTACCTGAACGATTTCTTCATGCCGACGCTGATCGAGCGCTTTCGCGACGCGGCACCGCATGCGCATCTGGAAATCGATTCGCTGAATCCCGCGCTCGACCACGCGGGCGCGCTCGAATCGGGCGCGCTCGACCTCGTGATCGGCAACTGGCCGAAGCCCGACCCGCACTTCGCGCGCCAGGACCTGTTCTCCGACACGATCGTGTGCCTGATGCGCGACGCGCATCCGCTCGCCCGCGAGCCGCTCACGCGCGAAGCGTACGCGTCGGCCGCGCACGTCGCGCCGACGCCGTACACCGGCGACAAGCGCAACGCGATCGAGATCGGCCTCGCACGCGCGCGCCTCACGCGACGGATCGTGACGACGCTGCCGTACTTCGGGATCGTGCCGCAGGTGCTGCTGCAGTCGGACCTGATCTTCACGACGACGCGCCGCTTCGCGACGCACTATGCGCAGCTGCTGCCGCTCGTCGTCGTCGCGCCGCCCGTGCCGTTCCCGCGCATCAAGAGCTACCTGCTCACGCACCCGCAGCCCGATCGGCCGACCGACATCGCGTGGCTGTGCGCGCTGATGCAGAGCGTGTCCGACGAGCTGACCGCCGCGCGCGGTCGCAAGCGCTGACTCGCGCGGTGCGGCCCGCGCGAACTCATGCGACGCGGCCGCTCAGGCCGTGCAGAAGGTTTCCTGCAGATGGGTCCAGCGCACGACGCCTGCCGCGTCGCGTTCGAACACGGCGGTCGCGCGGCGCGCGGGCAGCTCGCCCGACGCCGCCTGCTGCGCTTCGAGATAGGTAAGCACCGCATGCGACGCGTCGGCCGCGAGCACGCGGATATCCGACAGCGCGATGCGCAGCCCCGGCTTGGCGCCGCCCAGCTTCGCGAACAGCGCGCGCGTGCCGTCATGGTCGAATACGCGACCGTCGGTCATGGTCATCGTGAAATCGGCGGAGAAAGGCGCGAGCAGCGCATCGAGCGCCGCGGGCGCGGTATCGGCGCCGGACAGCCAGCGCTCGATGGCGACGAGGCTCGAATGGAGCGCGTCGAGATAGACCTGATGATCGGACATGGAACCCGCACGAAAGATGCGCGGCCCGATGCCGCGCGATCCGTGCAGTGTAGGCAAAAACGCGCGAGCGCGCGTCGGGTGCAGCGGCCCTCGTCGTTACCGCGCGCAGCTTACGTCGTCGCGCACGCGGCCGGCCGCGGTCGCCTTCACGTCGGCCACCGGCGTCCCCGAGCGCGCCTGCAGCAGTTCCGCGCAAACGGCCACCGCGATCGCGCCGGGCGCCTTGTCGACGATGCCCGCGATGCCGATCGGGCACACCATCTCCGTGAGCCGGGCCGGATCGACGCCGCGCGCGGCGAGCCGGCGCTCGAACTTCACGCGCTTGGTGCGCGAGCCGATCATCCCGAAGTACGCGAAGTCGCGCCGCCGCATGATCTGCGCGGCGAGCGAAAAGTCGAGCGCGTGGTTGTGCGTCATCACGAGGAAGTACGCGCCGGGCGGCGCCGCGTCGACGACGGCCTCCGGCGTGTCGGTCGGCTCCGGCTGCACGTTCGGCGGACATTCGTCCGGGAACAGCTCGTCGCGTGTGTCGACCCACTGCACGACGCACGGCAACGCGCCGAGCAGCGTGACGAGCGCGTGGCCGACATGCCCCGCGCCGAACAGCACGATGTGCATCGGCGGCGGCGCGGCGCTCGCGCGGTTGCGCCGGCCGGTGCCTTGCGCGAACGTCTGCGCGGGTGACGCGCCGCACGCGCCGTCGCACCCGGCGGCGGGTGCATGCGACGCGGCATTCGGCGAGGGAACAGGTGCGTTCATGTCAGCCTCCGCCGAGCCGGCCCAAGGTGGCTGACCGCCTCCTCGGGAAGCAGCGAATGAAGTGAGCATGGGCGTCGTTTCATCTCAACCTGCCCGCGCCGCGCTTGCCGCCCGCACCGCGTTCACCGCACGCAGGATCGACTCGCCGGTGGCCGGCGCGTCGAGCGGCGGATTCACCTGGTAGTCGCCGACCGCGGCAATGGCGTCGCGCACCGCGAAGAACACCGAGAACGGCAGCAGCAGCGGCGGCTCGCCGACGGCCTTCGAACGATGGATGCTGTCCTCAACGTTGCGGTTCTGGAACAGCCGCACGTTGAACTCGGGCGGCGTGTCGTTGACCGTCGGAATCTTGTACGTGGACGGCGCGTGCGTCATCAGCTTGCCGCCCGCGTTCCACCACAGCTCCTCGGTCGTGAGCCAGCCCATCCCCTGGATGAACGCGCCTTCGACCTGGCCGATGTCGAGCGCCGGGTTCAGCGACGCGCCGACGTCGTGCAGCGCATCGACGCGCAGCGTGCGCATCTCGCCCGTCAGCGTATCGATCACGACTTCCGACACGGCCGCGCCGTACGAGTAGTAGTAGAACGGCCGGCCCTGCAGCTTCGACTGATCCCAGTACAGCTTCGGCGTCGCATAGAAGCCGTCGGACCACAGCTGCACGCGCGCGAGATACGCCTTCGCGATCACCTCGCCGAACGGCACGCTCGCACCGCCGACCCACACGAAGTCGTTGCCGAACTTCACGTCGGCCGCATCGACCTTGCCGTCGCCGAACTGCTTCGCCGCGAACACCGCGAGCCGCTCGCGCAGCTGGCGCGCCGCATCCTGCGCGGCCTTGCCGTTCAGGTCGGAGCCGGTCGACGCGGCCGTCGCGGACGTGTTCGCGACCTTGCTCGTGTCGGTCGCCGTCACGCGGATCCGGCCGAAGCGAATGCCGAGCTCGTGCGCGACGACCTGCGCGACCTTCGTGTTGAGCCCCTGCCCCATCTCCGTGCCGCCGTGGTTCACGAGCACCGAGCCGTCGGTATAGATGTGCACCAGCGCGCCGGCCTGGTTGAAGTGCGTGACGTTGAACGCGATGCCGAACTTCACCGGCGTGAGCGCGATGCCCTTCTTCAGCACCGTGTTGCGGGCGTTGAAGTCGCGCACGCCCGCGCGCCGCGCGCGGTAGTCGCTCGTCGTCTCGAGTTCGCCGAGCAGTTCCTGCAGCACGTTGTCCTCGACCGTCTGCCCGTAAGGCGTCACGTTGCGTTCGGTCTTGCCGTACAGGTTCGCGTAGCGCACGTCGAGCGGATCGCGGCCGAGCGCACGCGCGATGTCGTCGAGGATGTACTCGATCGCGAACGCGCCCTGCGGGCCGCCGAAGCCGCGGAACGCGGTGTTCGACTGCGTGTTGGTCTTGCCGCAGTAGCCGGCGATGTCGACGTCGCCGAGCCAGTACGCGTTGTCGAAGTGGCACACCGCGCGCGTCATCACCGGGCCCGACAGGTCGGCCGAGAAGCCGCAGCGCGACGTCATCTCGAGCGCGACGCCGTCGAGGCGGCCGTCGTCGTCGTAGCCGACGTCGAAGCGGTAATGGAAGTCGTGCCGCTTGCCGGTGATCATCATGTCGTCGTCGCGGTCCGGGCGCAGCTTCACCGGGCACAGCAGCTTCCACGCGGCGAGCGCCGCGCAGCATGCGAACAGGCCCGACTGCGATTCCTTGCCGCCGAAGCCGCCGCCCATCCGGCGACATTCGACCAGGACGTTGTGCGACGCGACGCCGAGCACGTGCGCGACGAGGTGCTGCATTTCGCTCGGGTGCTGCGTCGAACAGTACACGTGCATCCCGTCGTCGTCCTTCGGCACCGCGTAGGCAATCTGCCCTTCCAGATAGAACTGCTCCTGGCCGCCGAGCAGCATCTCGCCCGACTCGCGATGCGGCGCGGCGGCCAGGCGCGCGGCCGCGTCGCCGCGCGCGAGCTTCAGCGGCGGGATCACGTAGGTTTCGGCCTGGCGGGCTTCCTGCGCGGTCAGGACCGCGGGCAGCTCCTCGTAGTCGACCTGCGCGCGGCGTGCGGCGAGCCGCGCGATGTCATGCGACGTCGCGACGACGATGAACATCGGCTGGCCGACGAACTGCACGATGCCTTTCGCGAGCACCGGGTCGTCGTGGATGATCGGGCCGCAGTCGTTGACGCCCGGGATGTCGTCGGCCGTGAACACGGCGACCACGCCCGGCGTCGCGCGCACCGCGTCGAAGTTCATCGACACGATCTTCGCGTGCGGCTTGGCCGACAACCCGAGCGCCGCGTGCAGCGTGCCGGCGACGATCGGGATGTCGTCGGTGTAGGTCGCGCGCCCGCTCACGTGCAGATGGGCGGATTCGTGCGGACGCGAGATGTGCACCTGCGCGGCGTCGGCTTGCTGGTCGAGGGTGTTCAGGAACGGTTCTGCTTGCTGGTTCATGTCGGTGTTCTCCGTCTTCAGACGCGCGCCGCGTCGGCGTCGGCGCCGGCTTCGGCGGCCACTTCACGCACATTCACGGCTTGCGGCGGCAGCGGGTCGTGCGGGCGCGTCTCCAGCCAGAATCGATACGCCAGGTTCTTCGCGGTATCGAGGCGATACGTGCTCGTCGCGCGCATGTCGGAGAGCGGCTGGTAGTCGCGCTCGAGCGCCTGCATCGCGGCCTGCGCGGTGGCTTCGTGCCATTGCGCGCCGTCGAGCACGGCCTCCGTGTGCGTCGCGCGCTTCGGCGTCGCGGCCATCCCGCCGAACGCGACGCGCGGCTCGCGGATCGTGTCGCCGTCCGCGATGAACGCGAACGCCGCGCACACAGCCGAGATGTCGGAGTCGAACCGCTTCGACACCTTGTAGGTGCGGAACTGCAGCTTCGCGCGCGCGCCGGTGCGGGTCGGCACCTTCAGGCCGACGACGAATTCGTGCGGCGCCATGTCCTTTTGCTGATAGCCGGTGTAGAGCGCCTCGAGCGGCAGCTCGCGCACCGTGTCGCCGCCGCGCAGCACGACGCGCGCACCGAGCGCGATCAGGCCCGGCATCGAGTCGCCGATCGGCGAGCCGTTCGCGACGTTGCCGCCCATCGTCCCCGCGTTGCGGATCGGCAGCGACGCGAAGCGCTTCCACATTTCGGTCAGCTCCGGATACGTGCCGGCGAGTGCCGCATACGCGTTCTCGAGCGTCACGCCCGCGCCGATCTCGATCCAGTCGTCGCCGTGCGCGATAGTCTGCAGTTCGACGATCTGGCCGACGTAGATCAGGTCGTCGAGCCGGCGCATCTGCTTGGTGACCCACAGGCCGATGTCGGTGCTGCCGGCGAGAATGCGCGCGTCGGGCCGCTCGAGCTTCAGCGCGGCCAGCGCGTCGAGCGTGCGCGGCGCCGCGAAGCGCGCGCCGTCACTCGTCGTGTAGTCGAATGTGTCGTCACGCTTGAGCGACGCGAGCGTGCGGGCAAGCGCGGCCGTGTCGACGGGGGCCACGGGCTGGGACGTACCTTCGCCGGTCGCACCTTCGCCGGTCGCGTCAAACATCCGCACGGCCGCGTCGACGATCGGGCGATAGCCGGTGCAGCGGCACAGGTTGCCCGTCAACGCATCGGCGATCTCGGTGCGCGTCGGCACGTCCTTCGCCTTCGCGCACGCGCTGCCGCAACCTTCGTGGCCGTGCTTCTCGTACAGCGCCCACATCGACATCACGAAGCCGGGCGTGCAGAACCCGCATTGCGACCCGTGGCAATCGACCATCGCCTGCTGTACCGGGTGCAGCGAACCGTCCGGCTGGCGCAGGTCTTCAACCGTCAGCAGCGCGCGGCCGTCGAGCGTCGGCAAGAACTGGATGCACGCGTTGACCGCCTTGAACGCGACCGTGCCCGCGTCGGTCAGCTCGCCGACGACGACCGTGCACGCGCCGCAGTCGCCTTCCGCGCAGCCTTCCTTCGTGCCGGTGCAGTGCGCATCCTCGCGCAGGTACTGCAGCACGGTGCGGGTGACGTCCGCGCCGCTGACTTCGCGGACCGCGTGACGATGGTAGAAGCGGATCGGCTCACTCATGTCTCTGTCGTTCTTCAAGGGGGGCAAGGCGGCCTGCGCAGGGCGCTCGACCGACGTTTATCTGACAGTTTGCACGCTATCACCATCAAATTTCCCAACCCATAGCCCATCACGCATGCGGCCCATATAACTGCCGCGATATGAGCGACAAAGCCGCCCGGCCGCCCCGCTCCGGCGTTGCCCCGCTTGCGCTTCGGGTCGGGCCGCGCCGATCCGCCGGCGCTCCGTTGGCGACGAAACGGGTCGCGCTTAACTAAGCGGTACCTGCGTGAAAACCGGTTCCATGGGAAAATCCCGATTCCGTTTTACGCCAACTTCCGCTCCGCTTCGCTCATTCGTTCCGACCCCATGTCAACCGATTCCGCCACACCGCCGCGCAGCGGGTTCGCCGTCACGCTGCAAATCGTGTCCGTCGTCAGCTTCACGTTCATCTGCTACCTGACCATCGGCCTGCCGCTCGCCGTGTTGCCGGGCTTCGTCCACGACGATCTCGGCTTTTCCGCGATCGTCGCGGGCGGTGCGATCAGCGTCCAGTATTTCGCGACGCTCGCGTCGCGCCCGCTCGCGGGGCGCTTCGCCGATACGCTCGGGCCGAAGCAGACGGTGCTGCGCGGGCTGATCGGCTGCGGCGTGTCGGGCGTGCTGCTGCTCGTCGCGCTGCTGCTGGCCCACTGGCCGGTCGCGAGCCTCGTGCTGCTGGTCGCGAGCCGGCTCGTGCTGGGTGTCGGCGAAAGCCTGTGCGGCACGGGGGCGATCCTGTGGGGCATCGGCCGGGTCGGCGTCGCGCACAACGCGAAGGTGATCTCGTGGAACGGCATCGCGACCTACGGCGCGCTCGCGCTCGGCGCGCCGGTCGGCGTGGCGATCGCGCATACGCTGAACCCGGCGCTGATCGGCGTGATCGTGATCGCGCTCGCCGCGATCGGCTTCTACCTCGCACGCCTGATCGATGCCGTGCCGCTCGTGCATGGCGAGCGGATGTCGTATGCGAGCGTGTTCACCCGCGTGCTGCCGCACGGCCTCGGCCTCGCGCTCGGCTCGGCCGGTTTCGGCTCGATCGCGACCTTCGTCACGCTGTACTACGCGGCGCGCCACTGGCCGAACGCCGCACTGTCGCTGACCGTGTTCGGCACGCTGTTCATCGGCGCGCGCCTGCTGTTCGCGAACACGATCAAGACCTACGGCGGCTTCCGCGTCGCGATCGTGTCATTCGCGTTCGAATGCTCGGGCCTCCTGCTGCTGTGGCTCGCGCCTGTGCCGCACGTCGCGCTCGCCGGCGCCGCGCTGACCGGCTTCGGCTTCGCGCTGATCTTCCCGGCGCTCGGCGTCGAGGCCGTCGCGCTCGTGCCGCCCGCGAGCCGCGGCGCGGCGCTGTCTGCGTACTCGGTGTTCCTCGATCTGTCGCTCGGCATTACCGGCCCGCTCGCCGGCTATATCGCGGGCGCGTTCGGCTATCCGCAGGTGTTCCTGTTCGCGGCCGTGGCCGCCGCGGCGGGTGTCGCGCTGTCGATGGTGCTGTATCAGCGGCAGGCGCGGGTCGCGGGGAGCGGCGCGGCGGCGTGAACCGTGGCGCGGCACCGGCAATGCCGTTCAACGCGACAATAGATTGAAGTCCCGCCATACGCGGGTAGCTTGGGGATGACGCCGGAACGCGGCGGCCTCCCTGAGCGCGCGGTTCGATTCCGCGCGATCGGGGCCAGGCACGGTCGCCGCGCCGACGGCACTGCGCCTCCGGCCGTGTCGACATCAAGAATCGCAGCAGCCGCGCCTTCCCCCGCATGCGCCTGCGTGCCCCTCATCCCCTCCTGACCCAACCGGCGGATCAAGCGCAGCCCTGAAGCGAAATCAGAGCCTACCGCGCCAACCCGATCAGGCGGCGCCGCGACCACGCGCTCAGGCTCGCGCCGTCCTCGGAAACAACCGCCGCGTCAAATCGAACGCGACCAGATTGCCGGCCAGCACGAGCAGCAGCCCGATTACCGCGAGCGGCGACCATTGATAGCCCTCGAAAACAGTCGACACGGCCAGCGCGACGATCGGGAACAGCACCGTGCAGTATGCGGCCCGCTCCGGCCCGATCCGCCCGACCAGCGTCAGGTATGCAGTGAACCCGATCACCGAGCCCGGCACGGCCAGATAGACGAGCGCGCCGAGATAGCGCGGGCTCGGGTCGATCGTGAACGGCAGCCCGGCCGCCGCGCTGCCGACCGTGAGGATCGCCGCGCCGATCAGCATCGCCCAGCCGTTGGTCGCGAGCGGGTGCAGGCCCATCGACTGCATCCGGCTTGACAGCAGATTGCCGGCCGAGAAGCACATCGTGCCGGCGAACGCGATCGCGAGGCCCGTCCAGGTCGCGTGATCGTCGAGATGGCCGGCCATCTGCTGCCAGAACAGGCATGCGATGCCGGTCAGTCCGAGCAGCGCGCCGGCGATCGCCGACGGCCGCAGCGGGCGGCCCATGAACAGCCGGCCGTTGATCGAATTCAGCAGCGGCGCGGTCGAGAAGATCACGGCGACGAGGCCGCTCGGCACGACCTGCTCCGAATAGTAGAAGCACAGGAAATTGACGCAGAACAGCGCGATGCCCTGGGCGACGAGGTAGCGCCACGCTTCGCGCGGCGGACGCACCGGCCGGCGCATCACGCGCAGCAGCGCGAACAGCACGGCGGCGGCGAGCCAGAAGCGCCACGCGATCGACACGGGCGGCGGCACGGCGCCGAGCTGCCATTTGATCGCGATCCAGGTGGTGCCCCAGATCAGCACGGTGACGAAATAAAGCGACAGGTTCATGGCGGCAACGACGCGAAACGAGTGGAACGGGCCCCGACTATGCCGCCGCCCCGCCCGTGCGGATTGTCCGGAATTGCGGTCTTTTGGGCGGCGCCGCACGGCGCGCGGCGTGCCCGCTTATACTCGTCGCATCATGAGTTCGCCCCTGTACGCCCCACCCGTCGATCACTCGGCCGCCCCTGCCGGCGGCGCGATGCCGTTCGGCCTGCAGTCGGTGTGCCGCACGCTGGCCGAGGCGAACGCGACGCTCGAGCGCTTCACGTGGCTCGGCGACCATCTCGCGATCGCCGAATGGACACGCATCACCGACGAAAGCGAGACGATCTACGAACAGCCCGGCCACCACACGCTGTCGTGCTATCTCGACGGCGGTTACCGGACGGAGCGCGAACGCGTGCCGCGCTACGGCGCGCCGAGCCTGCTGTGCGCGCTGCCGGGCGACCATGAATCGCGCTGGTGGGTGCGCGGCGAGATGCACTTCATCCACCTGTACTTCCTGCCCGAGCATTTCACGCAGCGCGCGATCCGCGAGCTCGATCGCGAGCCGCGCGAGCTGAAGCTCGCCGACCGCACCTATTTCGAGGATGCGCGCGTGGCGGCCCAGTTCCGTTCGCTCGCGCTGGAGCGCTGGGACGATGCCGACGGGCGGCTGCGCGCGAACGAGGCCGCGCACGACGTGCTGAGCCTGCTGCTGCGCGGCCAGAGCACGACGCGCACCGACGTGCCGTTCCGCGGCGGACTCGCGCCGGCCGTGCGCCGCCGCGTGCGCGACTATATCGACAGCTATCTGTCGCAGCCGCTGACGCTCGGCGAACTGGCGAACGTCGCCGCGCTGTCCGAATACCACTTCTCGCGGATGTTCCGGCTGTCGTTCGGCCGTGCGCCGCACGCATGGGTGGCCGAGCAGCGGCTCGCGCGGGCGCGCCTGCTGCTGCGCACGACGGCCCTGCCGCTCGCGCAGGTCGCGGCCGAATGCGGCTACGCGAACGCCGGCCACTTCAGCCATCGCTTTCGCGACGCGCACGGCACGACACCGAACGCGTACCGGCGCGCGATGCAGGGCGGCTGAGGCCCGCGCGCGTTTCGACGGCCGATGCCGCCGCGCGCATCGGGCCCCTTCGCCTCCCGCTTACGTGCCCCGCCGCGACAGTTCCTGCTCGAGCGCGGCCACGCCGGCCGGCAGGTCGACCGGCACCTTCAGATCGTCCATCGTGCGGCCGAACGCATGCAGCGTGCGGAACAGGTTGTGTTCGCGGCACTGTTCGCCCATCTGCCCGATCCGCACGATCGGCAGCCCGAACGAGCCCGAGATCTCGACCTGGTACTGCTTCGAGATATGGCCGCACACCATCCCGGGCGTAAGCCCCTCGGGCGTCTCGATCCCGACCACCGAATTGAGCCGGCACTCTTTCGGCGCATAGAGCGTGAGCCCCATCGCCTCGACGCCCGCCTGCAGCGCGAGCGAGCAGCGCAGGTGGCGCGCGAAGCGGCTTTCGAGCGTCTCCGCGCAGACGAGGCGCAGCGCCTCGTGCAGCGCGAGCACGCCCGACACCGGCGCCGTGTAGTGATAGCCCGCGTTGTGCCAGAAGTTCTCCGCGAGCGCCATGTCGAGGCACCAGTGCGCGTTCGGTTCCGGACGCTGCTTCATCCGGTTCCACGCGGCGTCGGAGAATGCGATCAGCGACACGCCGGGGATCGACGACAACCCCTTCTGGCCGCCCGTGATCACCGCGTCGATGCCCCACGCGTCCATTTCGAGCGGCATCGTCGACAGCGTGCACACCGCATCGACGACAACCAGCGCGCCGGCCGCCTTCGCGAGTGCCGCGATCTCGCGCAGTTCGCGGTTCCATACAGTGTTCGACGTTTCGCCCTGCACGATCGTGACGATCTCGGGCCGCTCGCGCGCGATGGCGTCCGCGATCTCGTCGAGGCTCGCGACCGCGCGGTCGGCCACTTCGAGCGTCGCGACGTCGGCGCCGACGCGCGTCGCCATCTCGGCCATCCGCGCGCTGAAGAAGCCGTTGCGGATCGACAGCACGCGCGTGCCGCGCCACGCGAGGTTCGAGATCGCCATTTCCATCGCGGCCGAGCCGGGGCCGGCCACGCCGAGCACCCATTTCGTGCGGGTCTGGAACACGTAGCGCGCCATCTCCTTCACCTGCTCGATGATCTTCGCCATCGTCGCGCCGAGGTGGTTGATCACGATCGTGTTCGCCTTCGCGACGGCGGCCGGGATCGGGACCGGGCCGGCCCCCATCATCAGCAGCGGTTCTTCGGGCAGGATCGCGTCGAGCGGCACGACGACGGGACAGGGAATCGGCGAGTAATCGATGGACATGGCAGGCAAAAGTGGAGGGAAGAAAACGCACGGACGGGTCGTCCGCCGCACGGCATGGCGAACTGATCGATCATTCCGTGTTCCGCGGCCGCGCGCAAGAGGCACCGGCGGGCGGACAGCGTGCCGGTGGCCCGGTGGACGGACCGGGCCACCGTCCGCGCGCCCGTCGAACGACCACCGGCTTCCATATTGCCGCGGCATTGCCGTGCACATGCGAAACGGTTCCATCGGGGGTTCGATCGCCGCGATTTTCCCCGGCAATATCGAGACGAGTGCCGGATTCCCGGCTTCAGCATGGTGCACGTATCGGCCGGAATACCGGCCATCACGCCCAAAAATCGCTCAGGTGGAATCGACCCACGAAAAGCGCGATCTGCGCAAAAACATCCATTATCGCGGCATCTATTGGTGAGCGATTTCACCCATTACCCGATCCGGTCGCCACGCTTCACGCATAACGCCCTGATTTAAATGACAAATATTTCAAATCACCGGCACCCGGATTCAATACGCCACCGACTATCCCGGCCGCACCCGCGCGACCCCGATTCGTTAAAGCGATACCCGTGATTTCGATTTTACGCAAGCCGACCTTTCTCGCAGGTTGACGGATAACGCTTCCATAATGAACAATCGTCTGCAGAATGGAAAACCGATTTTTCGATACGAAGGAGAACCGGGTGTCGCGCGACGGTTTTCCAGGTCGTGCAACGAAAAATCACAATCGATATCAATCAACCGGGCCAGAAATTCGCGAGCCATGAACCAGATTCAGACCATGCGTGTGTTCGTCTGCGTCGCCGAGCAGCAGAGCTTCCGCCGCGCGGCGCACCATCTAGGCGTGTCCAATGCGCTCGTCACGCGTTCAATAGCGATGCTCGAGTCTCACCTGAACACGCGTTTGATCCACCGCACCACGCGCAACCTGTCGCTGACCGAGGCCGGGCTGCGCTACCTCGACGGCTGCCGCGCGCTGCTCGAGGAATTCGATCATCTCGAGGCATCCGTCGCACATGCGGTGCGCGAACCGGCCGGCACGCTGCGGGTCGTCGCGTCGGGCCTGCTGTCGCCGCTCGCGCTGACGCCGCTCGTCAGCAGCTTCCGGCACCGCTACCCCGAGCTGCGCGTGCAGCTCACCGTCGCCGAAGGGCCGCTCGACGTGCTCGATTCGGGCTACGACGTCGGCATCGTGACCGGCAACCGGCTCGACGGCAACCCGACGCTGATCGGCCACGCACTCCCGTCGGCCCCGTTCGTCGCCTGCGCGGCGCCCGCGTATCTCGAACGGCGCGGCGAGCCGCGCGCGCCCGACGATCTGCCCGGCCACGACTGGGTCGCACTCGCGCCGCACCAGCATCCGCCCGCGTGGCGGCTGGTCGGCCACGACGGCGCAACGCATTCGATCACGGTACGCCCGACCTGCACGGTCAACCAGCTGGCGCTGGTGCACGCGGCGGCCGTCGCCGGGTCCGGCATCGTGGTGCTGCCCGAGCCGTGCGTCGCCGGCGCGCTCGCCACCGGCGCGCTCGTGCGGCTGTTGCCCACCTACCAGATCGACGACCCGGACGCGCAGCTGTCGCTCGTCTACCCGAACCGGCAGTACGTGCCGGCCCGCACGCGCAGCTTCATCGAACACGCGCTCGAGCATTTCGGCGTGCAGGCGGCCCGCGAGGCGACCGGCTACAGCTTCCTGCGCACGCCCGATCGCGTCGATCTCGTCACGGGCCGGCAGACGGGCCTGCAGTAAACTGCACGCGTCAGCCCTTGGAGGTGCAGCGTGCGCGTGATCCTGTTCAGCAGCCGGCAGTACGACGACGAATCGTTTACCGCCGCCAACCGGCAGTTCGGCTATCGGCTGCACTTCCAGCCGTCCCATCTCGACGCGGAAACCGCGATCCTCGCGCACGGCTATGAAGTCGTGTGTCCGTTCGTCAACGACACCGTCGACGCGGCCGTGCTCGAACGGCTCGCCGACGGCGGCACGCGCCTGATCGCGCTGCGCTCGGCCGGCTTCAACCACGTCGACCTGGCCGCCGCCGAGCGGCTCGGCATCGCGGTCGTGCGGGTGCCGGCCTATTCGCCGCATGCGGTGGCCGAACACGCGGTCGCGCTGATCCTCGCGCTCAACCGCCGGCTGCCGCGCGCGGTCGCGCGCACGCGCGAAGGCGACTTCTCGCTGAACGGCCTGCTCGGCTTCGACCTGCACGGCAAGACCGTCGGCGTGATCGGCACCGGCCTGATCGGCAGCGTGTTCGCGAAGATCATGATGGGTTTCGGAATGCACGTGCTCGCGCACTCGATGCCGCCGTACGACGACGAGCTGATCGCGTTCGGCGCGCGCTACGTCGAGCTCGACGAGCTGCTGCACCACGCCGACATCGTCAGCCTGCATTGCCCGCTGCTGCCGTCGACGCACCATCTGATCAACGCGCAGACGCTCGCGCGGATGAAGCACGGCGCGATGCTGATCAATACCGGCCGCGGCGGCCTCGTCGACGCGCAGGCGCTGGTCGACGCGCTCAAGAGCGGCCAGCTCGGCCATCTCGGGCTCGACGTGTACGAGGAGGAAAGCGGCCTCTTCTTCGAGGATCACTCCGACCTGCCGCTGCAGGACGACGTGCTCGCGCGCCTGCTGACGTTCCCGAACGTGATCGTCACGTCGCACCAGGCGTTCTTCACGCGCGAGGCGCTCGCCGAGATCGCGCACACGACGCTGCTGAACATCGAGGCATGGCACGCCGGCACGCCGACCAACGTCGTCACGGCCGGGCGCTGACCCACGGCATCGCGCGTTCGGCGCGCGCGATCGTCAACGATTCGCCATTTTGTTTCGACTGATGTAACGCCGCACGCGCCGCGTCTGCTATCGTTGCGCCGACCTCCCCTGCTTTCTGCCGCCCATGCGTTTCGACGACTCCGCCATTGCCGCGGTCTACCGCGCGATCTTCGAACGGCGCGACATGCGCCACTTCACGCCGGCGCCCGTCGATCCGGCCACGCTCGCGCGATTGCTGCGCGCCGCGCACCACGCGCCGAGCGTCGGCTTCATGCAGCCGTGGCGCTTCATCCGCATCACCGACACCGCATTGCGCACCGAGATCCATGCGCTGGTCGAGGCCGAGCGCCGCGCGACGGCCGACGCGCTCGGCGAGCGGCAGGACGAATTCATGCGGCTGAAGGTCGAAGGCGTGCGCGAATGCGGCGAATTGCTGGTCGTCGCGCTCACCGACGATCGCGAGCGCCATGTGTTCGGCCGCCGCACGCTGCCGGAGATGGACCTCGCGTCCGCCGCGTGCGCGATCCAGAACATGTGGCTCGCCGCGCGCGCCGAAGGGCTCGGGATGGGCTGGGTGTCGCTGTTCGACGTCGACGCGCTGCGCACGCTGCTCGGCATGCCGGCCGGCGCGAAGCCGATCGCCGTGCTGTGCATCGGGCATGTCGATGCGTTCTATGCGAAGCCGATGCTCGAGGAGGAGCGCTGGGCCGCGCGGATGCCGATCGACGCGTGCCTGTTCGAAAACGGCTGGGACGCGCCGGCCACGCAGGTCACGCAGGCCGCCGATCATGCGGCGAGCGGCGGCACGAGCGCCGGATCGTCGCCGTCGCCCGGCGTTTCCGCAGCGGACGACCTCTCCGACTCGACACCCGCCGCGACGCCGCCCGGCCGCTGACCGAGCGCACGACGCGTGAACCGGCCGCGACACCGTGTCGCACCGCCCCGATAGCGAGCCACGGCGGCTGCGATCGAACCCACCGCCGAATCCGGCCGAACACGCATGACGCGCGGCAGCCCGGCCTCGCGCCGCGGCGTTCGTTGCGCACGCAACCCCGACCGATCCTGATGGCCTTCATGGACCTTTCAAGGGCCGCGGTGTAGCATCGCGCCCGATGAAAGCCATTCTCAATCGTGATTTCCTCGCGCTGATCCTGAGCGTCGCGGTGGTCGGTCTCGGCACCGGTGCCACGCTGCCGCTCACCGCACTCGCACTGACCGAAGCCGGACACGGCACCAACGTCGTCGGCATGCTGACGGCCGCGCAGGCCCTCGGCGGCCTCGCGGTCGTCCCGTTCGTCACCGCGCTCGCGCGGCGCATCGGCGCGCGCCGCGCCATCGTCGTGTCGGTCGTGCTGCTCGCCGCGGCCACCGTGCTGATGCAGTTCACGTCGAACCTGATCCTGTGGGGCGTGCTGCGCGTGCTGTGCGGCGCGGCGCTGATGCTGCTGTTCACGATCGGCGAAGCGTGGGTCAACCAGCTCGCCGACGATTCGACGCGCGGCCGCGTGGTCGCGATCTATGCGACCAATTTCACGCTGTTCCAGATGGCGGGCCCCGTGCTCGTCAGCCAGATCGCCGGCGCGACGAGCATCCGCTTCGCGCTGTGCGGCGCGCTGTTCCTGCTCGCGCTGCCGACGCTCGCGACCATCCGGCGCGCGCCCCTCGCCGGCGACGACGCGCATCACGCCGCGCACGACAGCTGGCTCGCCGTGCTGCCGCGCATGCCCGCGCTGATCATCGGCACCGGCTTCTTCGCGCTGTTCGATACGCTCGCGCTGTCGCTGCTGCCGCTCTACGCGATGGATCACGGCGTCGCGAGCGCGACCGCCGTGCTGCTCGCGTCGATCATGCTGTTCGGCGACACCGCGATGCAATTCCCGATCGGCTGGCTCGCGGACAAGCTCGGTCGCGAACGCGTGCACCTCGGCGCCGGCTGGATCGTGCTCGCGGGCCTGCCGCTGCTGCCGTTCGTGATCGCGAATCCGTGGCTGTGCTGGCCGCTGCTGTTCGTGCTCGGCGCGGCGGCCGGCAGCATCTATACGCTGTCGCTCGTCGCGTGCGGCGAACGCTTTCGCGGCGCCGCGCTCGTCACCGCGAGCTCGCTCGTGTCGGCGTCGTGGAGCGCCGCGAGCTTCGGCGGCCCGCTGGTTGCCGGCGCATTGATGGAGCAACTGGGCAGCAACGCGCTGGTCGGCGTGCTGGTCGCGTGCGTCGCCGCGTTCGTCGCGGCCGCGCTGTGGGAACGACGCGCCGCGTTGCCGCGCGCGGTCTGATGCCGACACGGATGCTGTCGCTGTCGCACAGCGTCCACACCGGTACATGCGAGCGCATCCGCACCGCCACCCGCCGCCCCAACGAAAACGGCCCGCGCAATGCGGGCCGCCCTGTCCTTGCGGATCACACGGGACGTGTCACGCGCTCCGCGCGGGCAGAACCTTGCCGGCACACGCGCCGAAGCCGACGCGATAACCGTCGCCCTGGCACCAGCCCGCGAGCGTGAGCTCGTCGCCGTCCTCGATGAACGTGCGGCTGCCGCCGCCGTTCAGCGCGAGCGGCTCCTTGCCGTTCCACGTCAGTTCGAGCAGGCTGCCGAACGAATCCTTCGTCGGCCCGCTGATCGTCCCCGAACCCATCAGGTCGCCGACGCGCGTGTTGCAGCCCGCGACCGTGTGATGCGCGAGCTGCTGCGCCATCGTCCAGTACATGTACTTGAAGTTGGTGCGGCAGATCGACGTCGCTTCGGCCGCCCCTTGCGCGCGCAGCGTCACTTCAAGCGCGATGTCGAACGCATGCTTGCCCGCGTGCCGCAGATACGCGAGCGGCTGCGGCGACTGCTCGGGCTGCGCGACGCGGAACGGTTCGAGCGCATCGAGCGTGACGATCCACGGCGAGATCGTCGTCGCGAAGCCCTTCGAATTGAACGGGCCGAGCGGCACGTATTCCCACTGCTGGATGTCGCGCGCGCTCCAGTCGTTGAGCAGCACCATCCCGAAGATATGCGCTTCGGCGTCCTCGCACGCGATCGGTTCGCCGAGCGCGTTGCCGCGGCCGACGATGAAGCCCGTCTCCAGTTCGAGGTCGAGCTTGCGGCACGCGCCGAACACCGGACGCTCCGCGTCGGGCAGCTTCAGTTGCCCGCTCGGGCGCCGCACCGGCGTGCCGCTCACGACCACCGACGACGCGCGGCCGTTGTAACCGATCGGCATCTCCAACCAGTTCGGCATCAGCGCATTCTTCGGATCACGGAACATCGAGCCGACGTTGGTCGCATGCTCCTTCGACGAATAGAAATCGGTGTAGCCGGGAATGTCGACCGGCAGATGCTGCGTCGCGTCGCGCTGCGCGACGAGCACCTGCGCGCGCAGCGCGGCATCATCGCGCAGCCGCGCGTCGTCGCGCGAGAACAGTTGCGACAGCTGCACGCGCACGCTGCGCCATGCATCGCGGCCGAGCGCGATGAACGGATTGAGCGTCGGCGCGGCGAACACGTCGGCGCCGGCCGGCAGCGTCACGAGGCCCGCCCGCGCGAGCGCGGCGAGGTCGACGATCTGATCGCCGAGCGCGACGCCCGCGCGGCGCGCCGCCTGCTTCGCATCGCTGAAGATCCCGAACGGCAGGTTCTGGATCGGAAAATCGCAGGCGGGATCATTCGCCGTCTCGACCCAGCTCTTGCGAGCCGGATCGAGTGTCGCGCGCCAGTCTTGGGGTTCGCTCATGGTTGCTCCGGATTGAAATGTTTCCTGATGCCTTGCCAGCATTCGAAGTAGTCGGCCTGCAGCTGCGCGGTGTCGAGCGCATAGCGCGTCGGACGGATCAGCGTGCGGGTTTCGAACATGAACGCCATCGTCGCGTCGACCTTGTGAGGCTTCGTCGTGTCGCTCGCCGACGCCTTCTCGAACGTGTCCGCGTCGGGCCCGTGACCCGACATGCAGTTGTGCAGGCTCGCGCCGCCCGGCACGAAGCCCTCGGCCTTCGCGTCGTACGCGCCGTGCACGAGCCCCATGAACTCGCTCGCGACATTGCGATGGAACCACGGCGGGCGGAACGTATCCTCGGCCGCGAGCCAGCGCGGCGGGAAGATCACGAAGTCGATCGCATCGACGCCCGGCGTGTCGCTCTGCGACTGCAGCACGAGGAAGATCGACGGATCGGGATGGTCGAAGCTGATCGAGCCGATTGTGTTGAACAGGCGCAGGTCGTATTTGTACGGCGCGTAGTTGCCGTGCCATGCGACGACGTCGAACGGCGAATGGCCGATGTCCGCGCGCCAGAGGCGTCCGTTCAGCTTCGCGACCAGCTCGAACGCACCTTCGCGATCCTCGTACGCGGCCTGCGGCGTCAGGAAATCGCGCGGGTTCGCGAGCCCGTTCGAGCCGATCGGGCCGAGGTCCGGCAGGCGCAGCAGCGCGCCGAAGTTCTCGCAGATGTAGCCGCGCGCGTCACCGTCCGGCAGCGCGACGGAAAACCGCACGCCGCGCGGGATGACCGCGATCTCGAACGGCTCGACGTCGAGCCGGCCGAATTCCGTCGCGATGAAGAGCCGCCCCTGCTGCGGCACGATCAGCAGTTCGCCGTCGGCGCTGTAGAAGAAACGGTCCTGCATCGAGCGGTTCGCCGCATACAGGTGGATCGCGCAGCCGTTCATCGCGGCCGCCGAGCCGTTGCCGGCCATCGTCACGAGCCCCTCGACGAAATCGGTCGGCTCGACGGGCATCGGCAGCGGATCCCAGCGCAGCTGGTTCGGCGGCGTCGGCGGCACGTCGGCCGAATCGCCGAATTCCGACACGAGCCGCTGCGGGCCCGTGAACGGCTCGAACGGCCGATGCACGGCCGCCGGCCGGATCCGGTACAGCCACGAGCGGCGGTTGTGGCCGCGCGGCGCGGTAAACGCGGTGCCCGACAGCTGCTCCGCATACAAGCCGTACGGCGCGCGCTGCGGCGAATTGCGGCCGTGCGGCAGCGCGCCGGGCAGCGCCTCGGTCGCGAATTCGTTCGCGAATCCGCTCAGGTAGCCGGCGGTTGCCGGTTTCGACAGGTCAAGCGTCATCGTTTCCTTTCTCCATCAATTCATGGCGGCGTTCGGCGCCTGCGCACCGCCGCGCCGCGTTACGCCGGCCAGCCCGAGCACGAACAGCGCCGAGCACAGCACGGGCACCGCGGCCGCGTGGAACAGCGCGCCGTGCGTCCAGTTGAGCGCAATCAGTTGTCCGCCGACGAGCGGCCCGAGCACCGAGCCGATCCGGCCGATGCCGAGGCTCCAGCCGATGCCGGTCGAGCGCAGCGACGTCGGGTAATACTGGCCCGCGAGCGCGTTGACAGCCGGCTGCCCGCCGACCACGCAGAAGCCGCCCGCGAACACGACGATCAGCAGCCACGGCAGCGCATGCGCAACCGAGCCGATCAGGCCGACCGACACGGCCGCGCACGCGAAGCACGCAAACAGCACGCGCACGAAGCCGTGGCGTTCGATGAACCAGCCGAGTGACAGCGTGCCGATCACGCCGCCCGTCTGCAGCACCGTGCCGACGATCACCGCCGTGCCCGGCGAATAGCCCGCGTCGCGCATGACGGTCGGCAGCCAGTTCGACAGGAAGTACAGGTCGATCAGGTTCATGAAGCTGATGGCCCACAGCAGCAACGTGACCGGCAGGCGGCCATGACGGAACAGCTCGGCAACCGGCGCGCCGCTCGCCGCGCGCTCGCGCACGACCAGACGCGTGTTCGCGTCGATGCCGGCCTGCGGCGCGAAGCGCGCGAGCCAGTCGCGTGCGTGCGCGTCGCGCCCTTTCAGCACCAGGAACTGCAGCGACTCGGGCAGCCGCGCGAGCATCGCGATCGTCAGCACCAGCGGCACCGCTCCGCCGACGAAGAACACCGAGCGCCAGCCGAGCGCCGGAATCAGCGCGGCGCTGATGAAGCCGCCGATCGCGGCGCCGAGCGTGAAGCCGCACGACACGATCATCATCCGCTTCACGCGATGCGCGGCCGGGCTGAACTCGCCGACCAGCGCCATCGCGTTCGGCATGATGCAGCCGAGGCCGAGGCCCGTGACGAAGCGCAGCGCCATCAGCACCGGGATCGAGCCCGCGAACGGCGTCGCGAGCATCGTCACCGCGAAGAACAGCGTCGAGCCGATCAGCACCGGGCGCCGCCCGATCCGGTCGGCGAGCACCGACAGCCCGAGCGCGCCGAGCAGCATCCCGAACAGGCTCGCGCTGAACACCGGACCGAGCGCCTGCTTCGGCACGCCCCATTCGGCGATCACGCTGGGCGCGACATACCCCATCGCCTGCGCATCGAAGCCGTCGATCACGAGGCACAGCCCGCACAGCGCGAGCAGCATCCAGTGAAAGCCCGGGCGATGGGTCTCGTCGATCACGCGCTCGACTTCGAGCACGCGCGCGTCGGCCGGCGCCGCGCTCATTGCGCGACCTCGGCGGCCGGATGCACGGCGGGCGTCACGCCCTGGCGCGCGAGCGCCATCGCTTCGCGCAGCACGTCGGCGTCGCCGATGTGGTTCGCGAGCAGCAGGATCAGCTTCGCGTTGACGAGCTGGCTGTCGGCGTCCGACAGGTCGCGATGCATGTCGATCAGCGCTTCGTAGAACGCGTCCGGATCGGCCAGGCGCGGGCGGGTGTCGAGTCGGGGCATGACGGGTGTCTCCGGTGTCGGTGTCGTTGTCGTGTCGGTACGGGGTTCAGCGGGCGCAGGTCGCGCGCGCCAGTGCGTCGGCGATCGCCTGGCGCTCCAGCGTGCGCATCCGCGCGCACACGTGCTGGTCGGGGCGCAGCAGGTAGAACGTGCCGGGCTGCGCGTCGTAGCGTTGCGCGGCGAAACCGTCGACGTCCTCCACGACGTCGACCCCGGCCACCGGTTGCGCATGCCCGGCCGGCACGATGAGCACCGGCCGCACCGGCAGCGCGAGGCCGTCGACCGCCTGCACGAGCGCGGGTGCGTCGGCCGGCAGCCCGAACAGCACGCCCGCGAAGCTGTCGCCCAGATGCTGCAGCAGCCAGCCCGACGCGCCCTGCGCGCGCACCGGCGCATCGGCCGCCGCGGCACCCGGGCGCATCGCGCACGCGAACGCGTCGCCATTGCGGTCCGGCGTGTTCAGCGGCGAATCGGCCAGCACGGCCGGCACCGACAGGCGGCCGCTGTTCACGAGCTTGCGCGCGAATTCGCAGTCGCGTGCGAGCTTCAGCGTCGCGTCGCGGAACACGCGCGACACCGCGCTCTTCGGCGTGATGAAGTCGGTCGAGCGCGTCGAATTGCGGATGTTCTCGTCGGCCGCGAACTCGCGCTCGCTCGCATAGGTGTCGAGCAGGCGATCGTCCGCGCGGCCGTCGAGCACGAGCTTCAGCTTCCACGCGAGGTTGTCCGCGTCCTGCACGCCGCTGTTCGCGCCGCGCGCGCCGAACGGCGACACGCCGTGCGCGGAATCGCCCGCGAACAGCACGCGGCCGTGCCGGAACGTATCCATCCGCTGGCAGCGGAACGTATAGACGCTCACCCATTCCAGCTCGAACTCGACGTCCGCCCCGAGCAGCGCACGCACGCGCGGAATCACGCGCTCCGGCTGCTTCTCGGCGACCGGATCGGCGTCCCAGCCGAGCTGGAAGTCGATGCGCCACACGTTGTCGGGCTGGCGGTGCAGCAGCACCGACTGGTTGCGGTGAAACGGCGGATCGAACCAGAACCAGCGCTCGGTCGGGAATTCCGCCTTCATCTTCACGTCGGCGATCAGGAAGCGGTCCTTGAACGTGCGGCCGCGGCTCTCGAGGCCCATCGCCGCGCGCATCGGGCTGCGCGAGCCGTCGGCCGCGATCACGTACCGCGCATGCAGCGTCTCGATGCCTTCCGGCGTCTCGACGGTCAGCGCCGCGTGCTCCGCCGACTGCGCGACGCCCGTCACCTTGTGCTTCCAGCGAATCTCCAGGTTCGGCAGTTCGAACGCGCGCTCGGCCAGATAGCCTTCGACGTAGTACTGCTGCAGGTTGATGAACGCGGGGCGCGCATGCCCTTCCTCGGGCAGCAGGTCGAATGCGTACAGCTGCTCGTCCTGCAGGAACACCTTGCCGACGTGCCAGCTCACGCCCTTCTCGACGAAGCGCTCGCCGCAGCCGAGCCGGTCGAAGATCTCGAGCGTGCGCTTCGCGAAGCAGATCGCGCGCGAGCCCGTCGACAGCGTGTCGTCGTCGTCCAGCAGCACAACGGGCACGCCCTGCTGCGCCAGGTCGATCGCGGCCGACAGGCCCACCGGGCCCGCGCCGACGACGATCACCGGGTGGATGACGGCGTCATCGCCGGCGGCGCGCGCCGCGCGCGGCCGGTACTCGAACTTCAGCGTCTGGTAATCGATGCTCATGGTCGCCATCCGCTCGTCAACCTTGCCGCGCGCACGCCCGCGCGTGCCGCGTCGTTGCGCCCATGTCCTTTGCCTGTCGGTGCCGCTGCCGCGGCCCGCGCTGCTGCGCCCACTTGCTGTCAACCGCCACGTCTCGCTCCTTGCTGCCTGTTGATTCGATTCGGGAAACGGCGCCGTTGCCGGCGCCCGAACGCCGCTTTTCTTGATCGGCGACAAATCCTTGGATTTACGAATAGTAAAACCAATTACGAATAGTGAAATCAACGTAAACCCTAGCCATCGACCCGGGGACGGGATAACGATATGAGCGAAACGCCAAGCCGACGCGGGCGCGCACTGCTAATATCAAGACATGAGGCGGCCCGTTCGGCCGCCATTTTTCCTTCCTACGCCGATGATTCCGCCCAACATTCCCGAGCTGGTCGTTCGTGCCGGGCAACTACCGTATCTGCGGGAACACCTTGCGCTCGCCGAGGGCGGCACCGCGTGCGCGAATCTGCCGGAGCGCACGCTCGCGAGCGCCTACGAACCCATCTACGACGTGACGATGCCTGGCGCACCGCAGTCGACGTCGTTCACGGATGCGATCGAGCGCTACGGCGACGAGCTCGGCTTCCAGGCCGTCACGCTGGTCACGGGCGCCCCGCACGACCCGGTCGACTCGGCCGTCGACGACCAGGCGCTCGTGGCGATCGACCGGCTGTCGCGCGCGCTGCACGCGATCAATTTCTTCGGCGCGCAACGCCACGGGCTGCTGTTCCTGCGCGTGCACGAGCGGCTGCTCAAGAGCGTGAAGTACGACCACGGCAAGCATTTCTCGTCGGTGCTGCAGCGCTTCGGGCTGCCGACCGAGCGGATCGTGATCGAGCTGCCGGCAGTCGCGGTCGCGCACAAGACCTTCCTCGGCTACCTGACGCGCAGCTACCAGCATCACGGCTTCAAGGTCGCGGACAAGCTGCCCGACCCGGGCCGGATCCTCGCGGTCGAATCGGACATGGCGCGGCCCGACTACATCAAGATGGATGCGGGCATCGCGCTGCGCGACGGGATGGTGAAGGCGCTGGTCGCGTATGCGCAGCGCGTGCGGATACCGCTGATTTTCGATGGTGTCGTCGACGAGACGCAGTGCGAGCTGCTGCGCCAGCACGACGTGCGGTTCATGCAGGGGCCGGTGTTCGCGAAGGTCGTCACGGCCTGAAGCGGGCGGGCGACGGGGCCGCGCCGGATGGCGGATCTCGATGTCGTATTGCTGCGGAATCGGGGCAGCGGGCGTCGCGCGCTGGCTCACGGTTTCGCGTTCGTTCAGGCGGAATGGTCGGACGCGCTTGCGCGCGGGATGCGATGCCGGCGCATCGATGCCGACGGGCGCCTACGCCCTTCCACCGTCATCATATTTGGGCAGATCGTCGCCGATTTCGACGCCCGGGAAACGATCTCCGTACCACACGTGCCACGCGGGCCGCAGCCGCGACGGCTCGTCGAGCGTCGCACTGTTGATTTCCACGGTCGTCGGTGCATCGGCCAGCCGGTACTCGAGCTGCGCGCCGCAGCGGCCGCAAAAGCGCCGCTCGCCCCACGCGCTCGACGCATAGACCGTCGGCTCGCCCTGCAGGTATTCGAATGCGTCGATCGGCACCGATGCCGACGCGACGACCGCCGCGCCCGTCGTGCGCTGGCAAAGCCGGCAATGGCAGAAACCGGCGTCGGCCGGAATGCCGGCGATCCGGTAGCGGATCGCACCGCACGCGCAACCGCCTTCCATCGTTTCCGGGTGTGGCATCGCGAACCTCGTCGTCGTAGGGAAGCTGGCGAACGATGATGAGCGCGGTTCGCACGCGGTGCAACCGGCGGCTGCGCGCTTCCCCGTTCCGCGGAACCCGGGCGACGCGCGAGTTCGCGGCACCCGACTCAGACCGTCTGCCCGAGCCGCTGCGCGAGCGCCTTAAGCTTTGGGCCGACCTGCGTGCGGAATACGTCCTCGTCCATCGACGATGCGGGCCCGCTGCAACTCAAAATCAGCCAGCGCCCCTCGCGCGGCTCGCGAAACGGCACGGCCGCCGCGTTCACGTCCATGTGCCACGCGCGAAACGAATAGCAGCATCCGCCCTCGGAGAATTCGGCCACCGCAAGCTGCGCGGCCGCGACGAGCGCATCCGCGTCGGCCGCGCCGCCGGCCGCCCGGTGCAGGTCCGCATAAAGCGCGCGGCGCACGTCCTCCGGCTGCACGGCGAGGTACGCGCGGCCCATCGAGCTCGTCAGCATCGACAGCCGCGAGCCGGGCGCAAGCCCGAGCGTCAGCGCGGTTTCGCTGCGGATCGTCTCCAGGTAGATCATGTCGAGCCCGTCGCGGCAGCCGAGCGACACGGCCGCGCCGATTTCGCGCGCGAGCGCCTGCATGTGCGGCCGCGCGAGATCGATCGTCCCCGAGCCGGACAGCAGCGCGTAGCCGAGCGACAGCACGCCGGCGTCGAGCGCATACTTTCCGAGCGTTTCGTCATAGCGCAGGTAGCCGAGCACGGTCAACGTGTATGCGAGCCGGTTCACCGTCGCCTTCGGCAGCCCGGTGCGCTCCGCGAAGTCGCGATTGCCGAGCATCGTCTCGCCGGGCCGGAACGCGCGCAGCAGGTCGAGCCCGCGCGCGAGCGCAACGACGAACTTGCGCTCGTCGATCGTGGTTTCGTCGATGGTTGAAAGTGTCATCTGATGCTACACTGGGTTCGTTTTGCAAAACATTGTTTCGCACAGCGGAACTCTAGTCAAGCGAACTTTAGACATCGGGCAAGGCGTCGAAGCGCCAACCCGGGACGACCGCAAAGCATGGAATCAGGCAAAGCGCTGAATCCGCCAACTCTGACCAACCGCGAAGCACGAGGCAGAGCAAGCGGCGAAGCGCCCCGACAGGAGATGACACGATGAGCGCTGCAACTTTTCATTGGGACGATCCGCTGCTGCTCAACCAGCAACTGACCGAAGAGGAGCGGATGGTGCGCGACGCCGCGCACGCGTACGCGCAGGACAAGCTCGCGCCGCGCGTCACCGAGGCGTTCCGGCATGAGCGCACCGACATCGAGATCTTCCGCGAAATGGGTGAAGTCGGCCTGCTCGGCCCGACGATTCCGGAGGAATACGGCGGCCCGGGCCTCAATTACGTCAGCTACGGCCTGATCGCGCGCGAAGTCGAGCGCGTCGACTCCGGCTACCGCTCGATGATGTCCGTGCAGTCGTCGCTCGTGATGGTGCCGATCTTCGAATTCGGCTCGGACGCGCAGAAGCAGAAATACCTGCCGAAGCTCGCGACCGGCGAATGGATCGGCTGCTTCGGGCTGACCGAGCCGAACCACGGCTCCGATCCGGGCGGCATGGTCACGCGCGCGAAGAAGGTACCTGGCGGCTATTCGCTGTCCGGCGCGAAGATGTGGATCACCAACTCCCCGATCGCCGACGTGTTCGTCGTGTGGGCGAAGCTGGAAGAAAACGGCAAGGACGCGATCCGCGGCTTCATCCTCGAGAAGGGCTGGAAGGGCCTGTCGGCGCCCGCGATCCACGGCAAGGTCGGGCTGCGCGCGTCGATCACCGGCGAGATCGTGCTCGACGAAGTGTTCGTTCCCGAAGAGAACCTGCTGCCGAACGTGAGCGGCCTGCGCGGGCCGTTCACGTGCCTGAACTCGGCACGCTACGGGATCGCTTGGGGCGCGCTCGGCGCGGCCGAATCCTGCTGGCACACCGCACGCCAGTACGTGCTCGACCGTCAGCAGTTCGGCCGGCCGCTCGCCGCGAACCAGCTGATCCAGAAAAAGCTCGCCGACATGCAGACCGAGATCACGCTCGGCCTGCAGGGCGTGCTGCGTCTCGGCCGGATGAAGGACGAAGGCACGGCGGCCGTCGAGATCACGTCGATCATGAAGCGCAACTCGTGCGGCAAGTCGCTCGACATCGCGCGGCTCGCGCGCGACATGCTCGGCGGCAACGGCATCTCGGACGAATTCGGCGTCGCGCGCCACCTCGTGAACCTCGAAGTGGTCAACACATATGAAGGCACGCACGACATCCACGCGCTGATCCTCGGCCGCGCGCAGACGGGCATCCAGGCATTCTTCTGATCAAACGCGCATAACGCGCGGCGCCCGCGCGCCGCATGCGCTGAAATGACACGGCCCGCCCGGCATCGCTGCCGGGCGGGCCGTTTTCATCGGTGCGCGCGTGCGTCACGCGCGGCCGATGCTTACTTGTTCGGCTGCGGCGTGAGGCGCAGGTACGGACGCACTGCGTTGAAGCCCTTCGGGAAGCGTTTCTTCAGTTCTTCCGGATCCTGCAGCGACGGCACGATCACGACGTCGTCGCCGTCCTTCCAGTTGCCGGGCGTCGCGACTTTGTAATTATCGGTCAGTTGCAGCGAGTCGATCACGCGCAGCACTTCGTCGAAGTTGCGCCCGGTGCTGGCCGGATAGGTGATGATGAGCCGCACCTTCTTGTTCGGGTCGATCACGAACAGCGAGCGTACCGTCAGCGTTTCGTTCGCGTTCGGATGGATCATGTCGTACAGTTGCGAGACCTTGCGGTCCGAGTCGGCGATGATCGGGAAACCGACGACCGTCGACTGCGTTTCGTTGATGTCGTTGATCCAGCCTTTGTGCGATTCGACGTCGTCGACCGACAGCGCGATCACCTTCACGTTGCGTTTCTCGAATTCGCCCTTCAGCTTCGAGGTCAACCCGAGCTCAGTCGTGCACACCGGCGTGTAGTCGGCCGGGTGCGAGAACAGGACGCCCCAGCTGTTGCCCAGCCACTCATGAAACTTGATCGGGCCCAGGCTCGTTTCCTGCTCGAAATCCGGTGCGATGTCACCAAGACGCAGACTCATGATGTTGCCTCCTCGAACGATGCTGGTTGAAACCGCGCGCTGGATAGCGCGGGACAGTCCATCAGCTTACGGGAAGCAATGGGCCGTGCGAACGATTATTCCGTTTGATATTCATACTTTTTTGTCATTTTTACCCTGCGTCGAAGCAGGCCTGACGGCGGCGATAGAACTTTTTGCACGGTTTGCGGCTCTGTTGAAGATTACGAGTCGTTTAACATGCGGTATCGCACCGCCGCCGTGTGTTCCCGGCTCGCCAGCAGGCAGGGGTTTCGTTACGATGTGAACCTGCAGCATGACAGCATGAAGGGAGTTGCAATGTCGGAAATCAACAAGGAGAAACTGATGTCGGATATCAAAACCGTTCTCGCGGACGCCGAGGATCTGCTCAAGCAAGCTGCGAGCAGCACGGGCGACCGTGCGGCCGAACTGCGCGAGAAAGCCATGTCGCGTCTGAAGCAGGCCAAGGAAAAGGCAACCGACGTTCAGGTCGTGGTGGTCGAGAAGGGCAAGAAGGCGGCCCGCGCGACCGACGATTACGTGCATGAGCATCCGTGGACGTCGATCGGCGTCGCCGCCGGCGTGGGCGTGCTGATCGGTCTGCTGATCAACCGCAAGTAACGCGCTCAGCGCCGTTCCGACCCATGTGCCGCACGGTGCGGCGCATGGGTGCCGAAGCTGCCGGTGGTTCGCCACCGGCCGGCTTTGACCTAGCCGCTTACTGCGCGCGCAAGCGCCTTATCCATGACGACAGACACTCACCCGCAGCCGTCCGGCCAGGGACCGCTGCGCCGCCTCGTCGGCTCAGCGATCGGCCTGCTGCAAACGCGCCTCGAACTGGTCGGCATCGAACTCGCCGAGGAGAAGGAACGCCTGATGGGCGTGCTGTTCCTCGGGCTCGCGGCCATGATGCTCGCGACGATGGCGCTGATCAGCCTGACCGTGCTCGTCGCGATCGCGTTCTGGGACACCTATCGCTGGCAGTCGCTCGCGGGCATTACCGCGCTGTACACGATCGCCGCCCTCGCGTGTGGGCTGAAGGCGCGTTCGGGCCTGCGCGAAGCGCCGACCGTGTTCGAGTCCACGCTCGCCGAGCTCGAGAAAGACCGCGAAATTTTCCGCGGCAAGTCGTGAACGCAGTCGTGTTCGCCCCTCTCACCTACTTCGCCGACGCGCCATGAGCCAGAACGTCACGGGCCATTCCCGCCGCCCCCATTCGTCGCGATCGCACTGGAGCGCGTCGCAGCATCGCGCGCTGCGCAAGGAACTGCTGATCCTGCGCTCCGAGGTCGAGCGGCTCGAGCTTGCCGAAGCCGCCGCCGACGTGCGCCACGCCGTCACGCGCTTCAGCTGGCTCAAGATGTTCATTCCCGGCCTGTCGGGCGGTACGTTCGGCCAGTCCGCCAAGAACCTGAACGCGAGCCTCGGTCACCTCGTGAACCAGTATCCGATGTTGAGCTCGCTCGCATCGCTCGTGCTGGCCAAACCCATCCGCTCGCTTCTGCGCGCGAGCGCGGGCCCCGCGCTGAAGTGGGGCACCGTCGGCTTCGCCGCGTGGGAGGTCTACCGGATCTGGAAGCAGTCGCGCGAGGAGCGCGCAACGACCGTCAACGACGACTGATTCGTAACGACAAACGCGCACGGCTCTGGGCCGTTGCGCGTTTTCCGCGCGCCTTCCAACGGTTGCCGCGGCGGCAGCAGACGGCGACGGCGGCGGCGGTGATCAACGCACGCCCCAGCATGTGCGCGCCTGCGCATCGGCCTCGCCGCCGTCATTCGATCCTGCATTGCCTTTCGTCCCGTCCGAACGTAGCGTGAATGCACCGCATGCGTCGTCGCGCATCGGGCCCGCATCGAGCGGACTCGCAACGAGTTCATAGACGACCGCGGCATCGTCGCCGACCGATCGCCGCAGCGCGACGCGATAGATCGCCGCCCCGTCCGGCGGCGCCTGCGCATAGGCGTCCGGCAAACTCTGCGGCGGTGGGCCATCGAGCATTTCGAGATATTGGGCTGCACGATACAGCGCGGCCACCGCGGACGCGCGATGCATGCGCGCGACATGCTCGCGATACGACGGAATCCCCCACCCGGCGAGTACGGCGACGATCGCGAGCACGATCATCAGTTCGAGCAACGTGAACGCCGCCGCTCGACGCTTCAGCGCAGGCCCGTTCATCGATGCACCGCCGCGACGCGACGCCAGCGCTGCGCAACGATGCGTCCGTCGCGCAGCGCGACCTGGCTCTGCAGCCAGACCACGCTCGACGCATGGCCGCCGACGCCGCGCGCGGTGACGAGGTACGCACGACTATGTTGCGGACCGACGCCTCGCCAGGCTTCGATCAGGCAACGCGGCGGCTGCGCGGCCATCGGCCAGGCCGCGAACGGGGCGAACGCTTCGGCGGCACCCAGCGCGGGCGTGCGTCGCCATGCATCCGGCTCGGCGGATGATGCGGGTTCGTCCAGGTACGGAGCCCCGCCGCGCAGCAATCGCGCGGTGCAGGCCGCCAGTGCCGCATCGGCCGCGTGGAATGCAATCAGCCGGTCGGACAACGCACGCGTGCGGCGCGATTCCGTGAGTGCGGATTCGAACCACGTGCCGGTCAGCGCGGCGACCGCCGCACCGACCGCGATCACGGCAGGCAGCGCAAGGCCCGCGTCGCGACGCCAGCCACGAGTAGCGCACGGAACGCGGGCGCGCGTCGCTCCGCCGCTCAACATGAAGCCTCCGCCGCGAGTTGCATGCCGCAGGGCGCCATGACGCGCCTTCTCGCACCTCCGGCCGCTATTCGCATCGCAAGGTCACCGATGAACCCGTTTGCGTGAATCATCGCAACGCCTCGTGGGCCGTTGCCGCGTCACGAACAGGATCGGCGAATGCGTCCGCGGAATTTCGCAACGCGACGATTCGATGCAGCACCAGATGCGCGCGCCCCTCCGGCGCAATGGTCGTGCGGCCGTCGCAATCGACATGACGCGCGGCCTCGGGCATCGGTTCGCCACGCGCCCGCACGCACACATGCACGGCGACGACATCGCGCCAGCCGTCAGCGCCCATCGCCTGCGCGTCGATGAACTGCGCGCCGTCGCGACGCAGGTAACGCACGCGCAGCTGGTCGATCCCGGACACGACGGGTTGCGGCGTGCCCGGACGCCCGCTTCCCTCGCAGTACAGTTCGGGCTCGCCCGTCGACGGGCTGACATGCGCGTCGAAACGGTTTTCCACGAGTGCCCGCTCACTAGGGGCGCCGACACCCTGCCCGAGACAATCCGACACCTGTGCGCCGCTGGTCGGCCACGTCGATACGGGATCGCCGACATACCGGACCAGCACCGCATCCGACGCCGCGCGCACGGGTTCGCAGCGCACCTGCGCGCCATCGCCTCGCACGCGGCCCGCTGAACAGCCGAACAGCGGCGGCAACGACGACGCGCCTTCGACATCGAGCGGCCGAAACCCGGCCATCTGGATCTGCTGGCCGATCAGCATCAATGCGGTCGCGGCCGCATCGCGCATCCGGAATCCGTCTTCCGCCCGCCGCTGCGCGACGCGCTGCGCGTGATACAGCGCACCGGCCGCGGCAAGCACGAGCAGACCGACGATCATCGCGATCAGTACTTCGAGCAGCGTATGCGCGCGGCTGCGGCGATCAGCGTTCAACGGCATCGACGTCGACCTCCCGAAACGGAATCCGTACGCACGACGGCGGCGTCACCGTCGCCCCCGCGCCTTCGCATCGCGTCGATACCGCCGCGCCCGCACCGCGCCAGCCGACAATCATGTACCGGACACCACCCGGCCCATGGTCGAGCGTCATCGCACCACCCGGCAACGATGCGGCCACGAACGCCGCGATGCCGTCGTCGGCGCCTGCCGGTGCGTGCCGGCGCTCGATGCGTGCATCGGCGAGCCACAGCGCGCGTTCACGCCAGATCGTCGCCCGCTGCGCGCGCGTCATCGCAAGCTGGCTGCCGGCCACGGCCAGCATCACGACCGCGAGCAGCGCGACGGCCAGCACCGCTTCGAGCAGCGACGTGCCGCGCATCGATCGGCGCACGCGCTTCATGCCGCGTCGCAACGCCCGGTGGCGACGCGCGCCCGGCCGCCCGCCGCGATCCGGATACAACGCGACACGCGTGCGTCGTCGCCGGACAGCATGCGCTGCGGACGCAATTCGAAACGCCTGATCCCGCCGATCACCTGGCCCGCCGGCGGCGCGAACGCCAGATCGTGCGACACGCCAGCGACGGCGATGTCGGCATCGCGCGGATAACGCCGCAGCACACGCGACTGTCCGTCGAACTGCCCGCTGACGATCCAGCCGCACGACCATTCCGCGGGGTCGCAGCGCTCGCCGGAACGCATGCAGGCGCCGTCGCGCCCGGCCCGGCACAGCGTGACGCGCACGCCGAGACGCGTCGCCTCGGTGCGTGCGAACGACAGCGCACCGACGAGCGCGCGCGAGCGCGCATCCACCCGTTCGCGCATGTGCCATTGATTGAATGCGGGTGCTGCGAAAAGTCCGATCGACGCGGCCAGCGCGATCGCGACCATCAGCTCGACGAGCGTGAAGCCGCCGCAGCAGCGCATGCCTTTTTTGACGACCTGCCGGTGCAGTTCCATCGCCATCGCCCTCCGTCAACGTGATGCGATGACTGTAGCGACGCGAGCGAACGCGCGCCATTGGCCGAACGGCCGACTGGCGACATGCGATCGCGACCGACACAATCGGCGCGAATCGAACCCACGGAGAAGACGATGAACGGACGCAGCGCGTCAGCGCTTACGCGAAGGCTTGGAGGGGGACGCGCGACGGAACTCTTCGATCACGTCGGCAAATTCGGAGACGTCCTCGAACCGGCGGTAAACCGATGCGAAACGGACATAGGCGATCGTATCGAGACCGCGCAACTCGTTCATCACGAGTTCGCCGAGCTTCTCGCTACGCACTTCCCGCTCGCCGGTAGCGAGCAGTTGATATTCGATGCGGGCGACCGCCGCGTCGATCGCGTCAGCCGCAACCGGCCGCTTGCGCAGCGCGAGTTGCATGCTGGCGACGATCTTGCGACGGTCGAATTCCGTGCGGCTGCCGTCCTTCTTCACGACGGCCGGCAGGTTCAGCTCGACCCGCTCGTACGTCGTGAAGCGCTTGTCGCAAGCCGAGCAGCGACGGCGCCGGCGAATCGCGGCGCCATCTTCGGACACGCGCGAGTCGACGACCTGCGTGTCTTCATGCCGGCAGAACGGGCAGCGCATGCGGGATCAGCGATAGACCGGGAAACGCTTGGTCAGCTCGGCCACTTGCGTGCGCACGCGCTCGATCGTCGCTGCATCTTCCGGGTTCTCGAGCACGTCGGCGATCAGGTTGCCGACTTGCTCCGCTTCCGCCGGGCCGAAGCCGCGCGTCGTCATCGCCGGCGAACCCAGGCGGATGCCGCTCGTCACGAACGGCTTTTCCGGATCGTTCGGGATCGCGTTCTTGTTCACCGTGATGTGCGCGGCGCCAAGCGCCGCTTCCGCCGCCTTGCCCGTGATGTTCTTCGCGCGCAGGTCCACCAGCATCACGTGGCTTTCGGTGCGGCCCGACACGATCCGCAGCCCGCGCTTGACCAGCGTTTCAGCCAGCACGCGCGCGTTCTCGACCACCTTTTCCTGGTACGCCTTGAATTCCGGCGACAGCGCTTCCTTGAACGCCACGGCCTTCGCCGCGATCACGTGCATCAGCGGGCCACCCTGGATGCCCGGGAAGATCGCCGAGTTGATCGGCTTCTCGTATTCCGACTTCATCAGGATCACGCCGCCGCGCGGGCCGCGCAGGCTCTTGTGCGTCGTCGTCGTCACGAAGTCGGCGTGCGGCACCGGGTTCGGATACACGCCCGCCGCGATCAGGCCCGCGTAGTGCGCCATGTCGACCATCAGGTACGCACCGACCGACTTCGCGATCTTCGCCAGACGCTCGAAGTCGATCTTCAGCGCGAACGCCGATGCACCCGCGACGATCAGCTTCGGCTTGTGTTCCTGTGCGAGCTGCTCGGCGGCGTCGTAGTCGATGTCTTCCTGCTCGTTCAGACCGTAGCTCACCACGTTGAACCACTTGCCCGACATGTTCACCGGCGAGCCGTGCGTCAGGTGACCACCGTGCGCGAGGCTCATGCCCATGATCGTGTCGCCCGGCTTGAGCATCGCGAAGAACACGCCCTGGTTCGCCTGCGAACCCGAGTTCGGCTGCACGTTCGCGGCTTCCGCGCCGAACAGCTGCTTCACACGGTCGATCGCCAGCTGCTCGACCACGTCGACGTATTCACAGCCGCCGTAGTAGCGCTTGCCCGGATAACCTTCCGCGTACTTGTTCGTGAGCTGCGAGCCCTGCGCGGCCATCACGGCCGGGCTCGTGTAGTTTTCCGACGCGATCAGCTCGATGTGATCTTCCTGGCGGCGGTTTTCCTGCTCGATCGCAGCAAAGAGTTCGGGATCGACGTTCGCGATGGTGCTTTGGGCTCTGTCAAACATACGGTTTCCGTTAAGTGTGTACAGGTTGACCGGTGCGGCCGAGTACATTGCGTTGCTGGCGGGACCAGCTCGACGTGGCGGAAGAATCCGTATGACGCGAGGCAGGACAGCCACCGGCGATGCACGCAACGGCGCACAACGGCTGCCCAGGCGAACGGCAAAAACGGCGCCCCGCGCTTCACGGTGGGATGCTCCACCTTGAACCCGAAGGGTTCTATCGCCAGTCACGCAGGGGTGATGAGCGCGTTAGTGTATTGGATGCGTCATGAATAGGCAACCGCACGCCAGCAGCCCCGAAATAATAAGGGCCGGACTCCGCGCACCCGTGCCGCCATGCGTTGGCGCCTTGCCGCGGTGCGGCAATCTCAGTACGCTTGCGCGATACTATCCGCTACTTTGTTACCGACCAGGAGCAGCAATGATCGTGTTCGTCACAGGCGCGTCCGCCGGCTTCGGCGCCGCCATCGCCCGAGCCTTCGTCAAGGGCGGCCACCGCGTCGTCGCAACCGCGCGCCGCAAGGATCGTCTCGATGCGCTCGCGGCCGAACTCGGCGACGCGCTGTTGCCGTTCGAGCTCGACGTGCGCGACCGCGCAGCCGTCGAAGCCGTGCCGGCCGCACTTCCCGCCGAATTCGCCGCGCTCGACGTGCTCGTCAACAACGCCGGTCTCGCGCTCGGCGTCGAGCCGGCGCACAAGGCGAGCCTCGACGAGTGGCAGACCATGATCGACACGAACTGCTCGGGCCTCGTGACCGTCACGCACGCGTTGCTGCCCGGAATGATCGCGCGAGGCTGCGGCCACATCTTCAATCTCGGCTCGGTGGCCGGCACCTATCCGTATCCGGGCGGGAACGTATACGGCGCAACCAAGGCTTTCGTCAGACAATTCAGCCTAAACCTGCGCGCCGACCTGATCGGCACGCCGTTGCGCGTGACGGACATCGAGCCGGGCCTGTGCGGCGGCACGGAGTTTTCGAACGTCCGCTTCCGTGGGGACGACGCGAAGGCGGCCAACGTCTACCAGAACGTTCAGCCGCTCACGGCCGAGGACATCGCCGACACGATCTACTGGATCGCGACGCGCCCCGCGCACGTCAACATCAACACGATCGAGATGATGCCGGTCGCCCAGGCGCCGGCCGGCCTCGCGATCCATCGCGGCTGACCTGTCCGAGCGCCGCCGCGGGCACGGCTGAAGCCGGCCCGCGGCGTACTGCGACGTACTACATTCCGTTACGAATCGGTTACGAATCCGGCCTTGCCCTTCCGGTAGAATGCGCGCCATGACTCAGCCTACCCGCTCCCCGGACGCGCCCTCCGGCTTCACCTGGCCGGTACGCGTGTACTACGAGGATACCGACGCAGGCGGCATCGTCTTCTATGCCAACTACCTGAAATTCTTCGAACGCGCCCGCACCGAATGGCTGCGCGCGTGCGGCATCGACCAGCGTCGGCTCGCCGACGACACGGGCGCGATCTTCATCGTCCGCAGCACGTCGCTCGACTACCGCGCGCCGGCGCGACTCGACGACGCGCTGACGGTCACGAGCCGGCCCGGCCGCATCGGCCGCGCATCGGTGGAATTCACGCAGGAAGCCTGGCGTGGCGACACGCTGCTCGTCACCGGACACATTCGCCTCGGCTGCGTTGACCGCACCGGCATCCGGCCCGCGGCGATCCCGCCGGTCGTGCTCGACGCGCTGCAACGCGGGCCCGTCACCGATGCCGGGCAAACTGTACTGTCAACGAAGCTCGCATGAGCCCCGTTTAGACAAAGCCTATGAACTTGCCTTCCTGAATCGATACTAAGCAAGGTTCGGCGCCAGGGCTGGCCGGCGCGCCGCGCCGCACGCATGCCGTGCGCCCTCGCCGGGCACCCCCGATGGGACGTTACTCAAAACTCTATGAACACTTCTCAAGACCTGTCGATCATTTCCCTCGTGCTCAACGCGAGCGTGCTGGCCCAGGCCGTGATGGGGCTGCTGTTGCTGCTGTCGCTGATGTCGTGGACCTTCATTTTCCGCAAGTGGTTCGCGATTCGCCGCGCACGCGCGCAGACCGAACGCTTCGAACGGGATTTCTGGTCGGGCGGCGACCTGCAGGCGCTGTATCAGAGCGCGGCCAACAACCGCCACACGATCGGCGCGCTCGAGCGGATCTTCGAATCGGGGATGCGTGAATTCCTGAAGGCGAAGGAAAAGCGCCTCACCGACCCGGGCCTCGTGCTCGACGGTGCGCGCCGCGCGATGCGCGCGTCGTTCCAGCGCGAAATGGACGTGCTCGAAGCGAACCTCGCGTTCCTCGCGTCGGTCGGCTCGGTCAGCCCGTACATCGGTCTGTTCGGCACCGTGTGGGGGATCATGAATTCGTTCCGCGGCCTCGCGAACGTGCAGCAGGCCACGCTCGCGAACGTCGCGCCGGGCATCGCCGAGGCGCTCGTCGCCACCGCGATCGGCCTGTTCGCCGCGATTCCGGCGGTGGTCGCGTACAACCGCTACGCGCACGACATCGACCGCCTCGCGATCCGCTTCGAGACCTTCATCGAAGAGTTCTCGAACATCCTGCAGCGTCAGGCCCAGTAAGGAGCACGCCATGGCAGGAAGTCCCATTCGATCCAGCATGCGCGGCGGCCGCTCGCGCCGCGCGATGGCCGACATCAACGTCGTGCCGTACATCGACGTGATGCTGGTGCTGCTCGTGATCTTCATGGTCACGGCACCGCTCGTGGCCCCGTCGATCATCAATCTGCCGACCGTCGGCAATGCGGCGCCGCAGGAACAGACGCCGCCCGTCGTCGTCAACATCAAGGCCGACCGCACGATGAGCGTCAAGTACAAGGGCGACTCCGGCGCGACGCAGGAAGACACGATGACCAAGGCCGAGCTCGACAGCTTCATGTCGGCCCGGCAGGCCGATCATCCCGACCAGCCGGTCGTGATCGCGGCCGACAAGACCGTGCAGTACGATGCGGTCATGACCGTGATGTCGGATTTGAAGGCGCGCGGCGTCAAGCGCGTCGGCCTCCTCGTCAAATCGCAATGAACCGGCAGCAATCCCCGCGCAGCAACGCGTACCCGTATCGGCCGCCTCGCGAGCGAGGCACCTGGCGCGCGTTCGCGCTTGCCGCGCTGATACACGTGCTGCTCGCGCTGTTCCTCTATCACGGCGTGCAGTGGCAGAACAGCACGCCGGCCGGCGCCGAAGCCGAGCTGTGGACCGAGGTGCCGGACGTCCCCGCGCCGCGGCCCGTCGTCACGCCCGCGCCGCCCGCGAAGCTCGCACCGCCCCCTCCCCCGGTCCGGGACGAGCAGGCGGACATCGCGCTGCAGCAGAAGAAACGACAGCAGGAAGCGGCCGCGCGCGAAGCGCTGCTCGAGCAGCAGCGCCGCGCGCAGCAGTTGAAGGCCCAGCAGGAAGAAGCCCGGCGCGAGCAGCTCGCGGCCCAGCAGGCCGCCGCGCTCGCCGCGCAGAAGGCCGCCGAACGCGACAAGCAGAAGCAGGCGGACAAGCTCAAGCAACAACAGCTCGTGGAGCAGCAGAAGCTCGAACAGCAGAAGGCCCAGCAGCAGAAACAGCAGCAACAGAAGCAGGCGCAGCTGGAAGCCCAGGAGGCGGCGAAGGCCAAGGCCGACGCGGCCGCGAAGGCGAAGGCGGAAGCCCAGGCGAAGGCCAAGGCCGAAGCGGCTGCGCACGCGAAGGCCGATGCGGCGGCGAAGGCGAAGCTCGACCGGGAACGGAATGCGCGACTCGCGCAGATGCAGGGCCTGGCGGGTGCCGGCGAAGGCGGCGGCCAAGGGCTTGCGAAAAGCGGCACCGGCACGGGTTCCGGCGGCAATGCCGCGTCGCCCGGCTATGCCGACAAGGTGCGCCGCCGCGTGAAGCCGAACATCGTCTGGGGCGGCGAGCGTGCGGGGCTCACGACGATCGTCAAGATCCGCTGTACGCCTTCGGGCGACCTGCTGAGCGTGTCGGTCTCGCGGCCGAGCGGCAATTCGGGGTGGGATCAGGCGGTCGTCAATGCGATCCAGGCGTCGGTTCCGTTACCGCCCGATACTGACGGTCATACGCCGTCCAGCATTACGATTACCTTCAAGGCGGCGGAGTGAGCGCAAATGCGCTTACACTCCGTGCGTCGCTACCGGACGGGAACGAATCGGGTATTTTTACTGTCTCTGCGGTTGCGCAGCGATCCAAGTCACATGGGAAGCAGAAGCATGAGATTGATGACGAAACTAGGTTTCAGGGCACTCGTGGCCTCGTGTCTGATTGCGGCCGGCGGCGCCGCTAACGCGCAGGTCAACGTGTTGATCACCGGCGTCGGTTCGACCCAGTTCCCCATCGCCACCGCGAACTTCGCGAACGAGGCGGGCCTGCCGCAGCAGGTCACGTCGATCGTCCGCGCGGATCTCGCGCGCAGCGGCAAATTCACCAACATCGATGCGGGCAGCACGCCCGTGCCCGAGACCGCTTCGGTGGATCTCGGCGCGTGGAAGGCCAAGGGCGCGAACGCGTTCGTCGCCGGCAGCGTGAACCGCGAGGCGAACGGCCAGTACAAGGTGAACTTCATCCTGTACGACACCGTGAAGCAGCAAAGCCTCGGCGGCCTGTCGCTGACGGCCACCGACACGACGCTGCGCACGGCCGGCCACAAGATCGCCGACTACATCTACCAGAAACTGCTCGGCGTGCGCGGCGTGTTCGCCACGCGCCTGTCGTACGTGATCAAGACGGGCAACCGCTACCAGCTGCAGATCTCGGATTCGGACGGCCAGAACGCGCGCATCGCGCTGTCGAGCACCGAGCCGATCATCTCGCCGGCGTGGTCGCCGAGCGGCACGAAGGTCGCGTACGTGTCGTTCGAGCGCAAGAAGCCGATCGTCTACATCCACGACCTGCCGACCGGCCGCCGCTACATGGTCTCCGACCAGAAGGGCAACAACAGCGCGCCGGCGTGGTCGCCGGACAGCAACACGCTCGCCGTCGCGCTGTCGCTGACGGGCAATACGCAAATCTATACGGTCAATGCGAACGGCGGCGGCCTGCGCCGTCTCACGCAGAGCAGCTCGATCGACACCGAGCCGTACTACTCGCCGGACGGCCGCTGGATCTACTTCACGAGCGATCGCGGCGGTGCGCCGCAGATCTACCGGATGCCCGCGCAGGGCGAAAGCGCCGGCGCGGCGCAACGCGTGACCTTCACCGGCAGCTACAATACGAGCCCGCGCATCAGCCCGGACGGCAAGCTGCTCGCTTACATCTCCCGCACGGGTGGGGGCTTCAAGCTGTACGTTCAGGATCTGCAAACCGGCGCGGCGAACGCGATCACGAATACCAATCGTGACGAATCGCCGAGCTTCGCGGCAAACGGCCAGTACCTTCTCTACGCTACCCAGTCGGGTGGTCGCAACGTGCTGGCAGCTGTGCCCTCCGACGGCAGCGCGCCGCCTCAGATCCTGTCCGTCCAGGGCGGCTCCGTTCGCGAGCCGTCGTGGGGGCCCTTCATGCAATGACCACAAGGAGAGTAACCATGATGTCGAATAAAGCTCGTCTGGCCCTGGCCGTGATGATGATCAGCGCGCTCGCAGCGTGTAAGTCGGGCGTGAAGCTCGACGACAAGGCCAACGCTGGTGCGGTGAGCACGCAGCCGAGCGCCGACAACGTCGCGCAAGTGAACGTCGATCCGCTGAACGATCCGAACAGCCCGCTCGCGAAGCGCAGCATCTACTTCGACTTCGACAGCTATTCGGTGAAGGACGAGTACCAGCCGCTGATGCAGCAGCACGCTCAGTACCTGAAGAGCCACCCGCAGCGTCACGTGCTGATCCAGGGCAACACCGACGAACGCGGCACGAGCGAGTACAACCTCGCGCTGGGCCAGAAGCGTGCGGAAGCTGTCCGCCGCGCGATGGCACTGCTCGGCGTGAACGACTCGCAGATGGAAGCCGTGAGCCTCGGCAAGGAAAAGCCGCAAGCATCGGGCCACGACGAAGCATCGTGGGCGCAGAACCGTCGCGCCGACCTCGTCTACCAGCAGTAAGTAACGGAAGAGTTGCCGTATGACGCACTGTGTAACCTGGCTGCGCGTTGCCGCAGCATTCTGCGTCGTCGGCGCGGCGTGGTCGGCCGCGCCGGCGCACGCCGGCGTGTTCGACGACAACGAAGCGCGCCGCGCCGTGCTCGATCTGCGCAGCAAAACCGACAACCTGGCGAGCCAGTTGTCCGCCGCCCAGCGTACGATCCTCGACCAATCCGGCCGTCTCGACCAGCTGAACCAGCAGGTCGCGACGCTGCGCGGCGAGAATGAGGACCTGACGAACCGGCTGACGACGCTCGAACGGCAGCAGAAGGAGTACTACCAGGATCTCGACACGCGACTCAAGAAGTTCGAGCCGCAGCAGGCGACGATCGATGGTGTCGAAGGCACCGTGCAGCCGGGTGAAACGGATGCGCTCAATGCGGCGCAGCAGCAGTTCCGCAACGGCAACTTCAAGGCGGCCGCGGCATCGTTCCGCAGCTTCATCGCGAAGTATCCGCAGAGCCCGTACCAGCCGACCGCGCAGTACTGGCTCGGCAATGCGCAATACGCGCTGCGCGACTATCGCGGCTCGACCGCGACGTGGCAAGCGGTCGTGAGCAAGTATCCGCAGCATCCGCGCGCGGCCGACGCGCTCGTCGCAATCGGTACGAACCAGCTCGAGCAAGGCCAGAAGGCGGCCGCGAAGAAGACGTTCGAGCAGGTCGTGTCGCAGTACGCCGGATCGAACGCTGCGCAGACCGCGCAGGGCAAGATCGAGAGCATCAAATAAATTAGCGTGCCGGGTTGTTGACTGACCTGAAATTCGCCGCTATAATTTTTTGCTCTTTAGGTCGTTGGGCGAGTTGTTAGCGCAACGGGCTGACAAGTTTCAAGAACGTGGGGTGGTAACTCAGTTGGTTAGAGTATCTGACTTTTAATCAGAGAGTCGAGGGTTCGAGTCCCTCCCACCCTACCAACTATCTTTGATAGTGCAAATTAAAGCCTCCCAAGTGGAGGCTTTTTTGCGTCTGTCGCATCCGTATCGCCGCGGCATCCCGGTGATGTCTGCAACGCACTCAGCCGCACCCTCCCGACTCCGCTACCGGACAGGGCACGCACCGTGCCCCGCCCGTGCATCAGCGCACGCTCACGTTGCGCAGTACGTCACCATATCCCGTGTACAGATTGCCGTCGGGCAGCAACTGCCGCTGCGCAAGCTGCCGATGCACGACTGGCAGGTGATGGAACGGCATCCGCGCGAACAGGTGATGTTCGATATGAAAATGAATCGCGTGCGGGCCGAACAGGAACGTCTGCCACGAACGCCGGACGATCGTGCGCGCGTTGCGGCTCTGGTCGGCACAGGCCGGCAGCCCCGCATGCTCGAAGATCGCGCGCACCTGCCCGGCGAGCGGCAGCAGCGTGACGGACGGCACGATCCACAACGTGACGTACAGCAGCGGATGCCCAGCCCATGCGAGCGCGCCGAACAGCACACCGTTGCCGGCCAGCATCGACGCGACTTCCCACGCGGCGTACGCACGCGACTTCCCGACCTTCGGCATTGCATGCGCAAACTCGCCGCGGGCGAGCTTCACGACGCTCGTCACGTAGCCGATCCCGCACGCATACGCGAGCAGGCGGCCGATCAGCCGCCCGCGCGTCACCGGATAGTCGTGCACGCCGAACAGCAGCGCTACGGGATCGTCCGGCTCCATCGGTGCGCGATGGTGTTTCAGATGGCCGGCACGATACGTCCGCAGCGACAACCACAGCGGGCCGGCCGCGAACAGTTGGCCCAGCGCGTCGTTGACGCGCCGGTTCCGCGCCAGCAAACCGTGCGCACCTTCGTGCATCATGACCGCGAGCGCAAGCTGGCTGCGCGCGATCACGATCGCTGCCAACGCGTACACGAGCGGATGCGCAAACGCGATCGCAACCGCGAACGCGGCGGCAATCATCAGCCAGTCACCTGCCAGCGCAGCGCCGACGCGCGAGGCGCTCACGCGAAACAACGCCGGATCGGGCACGAACCGCGCAAGCCCGGCATTCGGCCCGGCTTGGTGAACACGGGTATCCGTCACGCGAGCCTCCCGCGCAGCGATCGCCGCTCGACCCACAGCGCACTGACCATCGCGAGTGCCACGCCGCCCAGCACATCGGCCACCGTATGCTGCTTGAGCGTCAGCGTCGACGTGCAGATCAGCAGGCCGACCGCCACGGTCACGAGCCGTCGTCGGTCCACCAGCATCCGGCAGGCAAGGCACGTCACCGCGACATGCAGGCTCGGAAAACCATTGGCCGCGAGATCGAGCTGCCACATGCGCGCGAGACGGTGACGCACGAACGTGTTGCCGATCTCCGCGACGTCGGGCCGCGGCACGGCCTCCGGAAACAGCAGGAAACACACGACACCGAGCACGAACGCGATCAGCACGGCCTCCTTGAACGCGGCGAACGCGGGCGGCCGCGCATACGCAGCAAGCGCAATCACGAACGGGAAGAAGCCGACATAGACGAGCCACGACCACGCGATGAACGGAATCCGCGCATCGATCGACGTGGCAAACACGTAGCGCGGCGTGACGCTACGCTCCAGCAGAAAGAAGATCGCGAGGCCGGCTGCCATGCCGAACGTCGCGGCCAGCATCTGCCGGATGTCGGGCCGGCGATCGTCACGAAGCGACAGCGAATTCATCGTGGTGCCGGCGCCTCGCATCGCGTCTCCCTATCGACCACCTTCGCATGCGGACACAACGCGAGAAGGCGTGACGTCCATGCGTCGACGCGCGCACGTGCATGCTCGCGGCCGGCGATCGTCCCTGCCCGCGTACCGGGATGGCGCATCAGTTCGGCTGCAGCCTGCCCGACTTCCCGCCGGAACGCGGCCGCGTCGCCGCGCCACGTGACGACGCGATGCACGAGTTGCAGTTGCGCGGCGCGCGCGGCGTTGCTCGCCTGCTCGGGTTGATCGGACTGCACGAGCAGGATCGGGCGGTGATACACATGTGCGATCGACAGCGCGGCCATGCCGGGTGCCGACACGATCAGCGGAGCATGGGCGGCGCGCGTCACCCAGTCGGCGTCGACGCCGGTCCAGCCGTCGTGCCCGGCATAGCCCTCGCCCACGCGATGGGTGGCGAGCCCCGCGTCGCGCATGCCGGCGGACAACGCATCGGCGAGCGCGATATCGCGAAAGTGCGGGTTCAGATAAATGGCGGCTGCAGCCGGCTCCGAAGCCGGCCGCTCGGCGACGATCGGCACCGGCGTCGGCAGCCGGCAATGCGTGCGCGATCGCCGGACGTCATCGGCTGCATCGTATGCAAAATCGTGTTCGATGCAGCATCGTGCCGAATCGATCTGCCAGTCGACGATCCGTGCAAATGCACGCGCCAGTGCGCGCGGCAGACGTGCGTCGAAATTCGCGGTCAACGCGCGGCGCAGGCTGCCGCCGTATACGTGGACGATGCGGCGTCGCCAGCCCGGCATCGCGCCCATGAACAACAGCGCCGGATGAAACGAGTCGTTGATCACGAGATCGGCATCGCGGACGATCGCACGCAGCCGCGCGATGTCACGCGGCATGCGCGTCGGCCTGAACACGTAGTGCGCGACATTGCGATCGGTCGCGTCGCGCAGCATGTTCTGCCGTTCGTCGAACTGCACCGCGTAGTGACGGGACAGCACGGCCGCGTCGATGTCGAACGCAGCCAGGAATGCCTGCCCCGCATCGGACGTCGTCAGCACGGCGACCTGCGCGCCGGCCGCACGCAGCGCATGCACGAGCAGTTGCGCGCGCATCAGGTGGCCGCGTGCGTCGGCCGTCGCGAGATAGACGATCCGCGGCATCATGCGCGCGGACGAAGCGACTGGAACCAGCCGGCCGCGACCATCGCCAGCGCGCCCGTCACGCCGAAACCGGCTTCGATCGCGCGGATCTCGTTCAGCAACGCGGCGAGATGCGCTGCCTCGGACGGCGCAACCAGACGGCGCAGCGTGTCCGAGCAGAGCCGGACATGCCGCGTCTCGTCGGCGAGCACGCGCGAGAGCAGCGGGTACAACGGATGTGCATCGCCGATCGTCGCGCAGTGACGCGCGAGCACACGCATCGCCATCTGTTCCGCACACAGGCCCGTCGCATAGGCCGGCACGAGCACGCCTTGCGAGAAATGCGGTGCATGGCGCTGCGCGAGCCGGCGCCATCGCATGATCTTGCGCCGGCTCAACCAGTCGGGCTCATGCGGTGCAGTCGACGGCGCGACACCGCGCTCGCGCAGCGCATCGGCGAACGCCGCGGCGTGGCGACGCTCGTCCGCGAGGTGCTGCTCGATCCGCGGCGCAAGCCAGTCCGGTGGCCGTCCGGTCCAGTCCTCGTGCAACGCGCACTCAGTCGCTTCCTCGCCGATCAGGTACATGCGCAGCACCCAGCGCTCGCCATGCACGCTGCGATGCAACTGCCGAATCGCGGCTCGCTTGAGGCGATCGACGAGGTACGCGCGCACCCGCGCCGCCCCGCGCGGCACGGGCGCATCGAGACAGTCGAAGCGTGCATCGTGCGCTGCCTGCGGCGACGCCGGCAGTTCGCCTGCCGCGCTCATGCCGGCTCGCCTCGTACAGACGCAGATTTCGTCGCAGCCGCCGCAGCGCCGGCAGGATCGCGACGCCATCCGAGGATCAGGCCGATGAAGCTTTCCTGCATGAACGCGTGCGCGGATGCGGTCGCCCCCGCAAATGCTTCCTCGCGGCCGTTGACGCGCAGATAGCCGCTTCCGTCACGCGCGCCGAATTCGATCCGGTCGTTCTTCCTGAAGCCGCGCGTGCGCATGTCCTTCACCAGCGCGCTGCCGTCCAGGCCGAACAGGAACAGCTCGCGCCGGGCGACCCACACCGGAATGTGATTGCTCAGCGCATCGAAACGAATCGTCCACGTGCCGGCTGCGAGTGCGCGATCGACGTCGGCATCGTGCGGCGCATTCGACGTAAAGCTCGCACGCGCGACCGACTTCGTCAGGCCGCCGACGCCAAGCCCAATCGTGATGTCATCTGCGGACGGCTGCTTCGGATCGGTCGCGCTCACCTTCACGAGATGCCGCGCGAGCCGCGATGCAAGCGACGGATGCGCGAACAGTGCCAGCGTTTCGTCCGGCGTGAGCACGTCGCGCTCGCCGTCGCCCTCCTTCACCCGCACGCGATACGGATCGATCCGGACATCGGTGAACGTGCCGTGCACGGGCGCATGGACGTACACGTCGCGGTCCCATTTCGCGCCGTTGCGACGCAGCAGCACATGCACGCTCAGCGGCACGCGCCGGCCGTCGCCGTCGACGCCCGTGCCCTGCAGCAGCACGTCGCCGAGTACGTCCTTCGTGCGGCGGGTCTCGTCGCTTGAGAAGACGATCGCGTGCGCATCGGTATCGATGCTCGCGTGAACGTCCGGCGCATCGAGCGCGACGCGATTGCAGTCCGCGGCGACCGCGTTCGCGAACGGGCAGCCGCTTTGCGATGCGAAGTGGTAGATCCCGCGCCCCGCATGGTCGACCGGCGCGGCATGGGCGCCGGCGCTGGCGGCAAACAGGGCGAGGCAGGCAACACGGGCGGCGAGAGAGGACATGGTCGTTGTCGGGATGGGTGCAGGATGTGGGCGTGCCATGGACGCGCGATGCGCGGCACCGGCTCAATGACGGTGATAGGAGAGCGCTTCGAGATCGCGCCGCGCCGATGCACGCCCGGCGAGACCGAAACCGCGCGCGAGCGCGCCGAGCGTATCGATGGCAGACGCGGCGATCGTGACGCCCGCGGCCGCGAGATAGCGGGCAGCGCCCAGTCGCGGCAACTGCTGGCGATTCAGCGCGCGCAGGCTGTAGCCGAGCCGCATGGCCATCACGCAGAACGGGCCGAGCGGGCCGCTGCGGCCGAGCCACTGCCACCCGCGCGGCAGGTACGCGTTCACGAGATACGGCGTCAGCCCGACGCTGTCCTCGCCGCGCATCCAGCGCAGCTTCAGCGATTCGCGATGCGTGTCCGGCAGCCGATGCTCGGTGTGCGCGGCCGGCGCGAACTCGACGGCCACGCCGGCCGCCTGCATCCGCAGCCCCATCACCTGGCAATGTGCGCGATAGACGCCGTCGAGCGGCTCGTAGCGGAATCGTGCGAATACGTCGCGCCGGAACGCGACGTTGTTCGCGTAGAAATTGCGTGTCGCACCATCACGCAGCGGGCTCGGGAAATACATGAAATCGATCGACGTCAGCGCGATGCCGAGCACGTTCGGCGCATAGCTGGTGCGCCCCGCCACCGCGGCGGGCGCATCGCCCGCTTCGCGCGCGAACGGTGCGAGGAGGTGCTCGAGCCAGTCGTCGGCCGGCCGGCAATCGGCATCGCCGAACACGACGATGTCGCAGCGGGCCGCGTCGACGTGGTCGAACCCGTCGTTCTTCGCATCGTAGTAGCCGGTGCTCGCGCCGATCTCGACGAAGTCGATCGGGCGGCCGGCCAGCGCGGCGATCTCCGCGCACGCATCGGCCGGCAGGCCGTCGTGCGTGATGATCCATTGCGCGAGTGCCGCGGGCGGTACGGTCTGCTTCGACAGCGCCGATACGAGGCGCTTCAGGCTGTCGACGGCCTGCACGAGCCCCGCGCCGCCGCGCAGGTTGTTCGTCTCCAGCACGAGCGCGGCCTGCGCCGCCACGGCGCGGGCCGCCGCGCGGGTGTGTCGCGTGGCTTCTGTGAAGTCTGGCATCCGGAATATCTCCATCGTCATGCGCACCGGCATGGATGAAACGAATGGGCGGGGAGCCCGCCGCGCATCGGCGAATGCGGGTCGCCCGCGACCGTCGTCGCAAAGCGGGCGGCCTGGAAGGCGCCCGCTTCGCATGCCGTCACTCCTGGACGGACGGCGCCGATTCGGCGTCGGGATAGCGCGGCTTCGCGTTCTGCAGGTCGCGCGTGTTCTTCTGCACGGCCACCGCACCGAACAACGCGAGCACGAACGACATCGCGTAGAAGCCCTTCTCGCTCAATTGCAGCGTCGCGTTGAAGAGGCCGACGACCAGCAGCGCGATCGCGAGCAACAGCGCAACCCAGCTCAGCCCGTAGTAGATGCCCGTGACGGGAATGCCTTCCGCGCGGTCACGCACGCTCTTCTGCAGCGAGATTGCCGCATAGAGACCGAACACCAGCACGGTGAAGTAGTAGCCCTTCTCGTTGAGCTGCATGCCGGCGTTCCACAGGCCGATCAGAAATGCCGCGAAACCGGCGAGCAGCGCGGCCCACGACGCCGCGACGAATGCGAACGACGGCTGCTGGATGGTGGTCTGGTTCATTGCTTTGCCCTCTCTTTCTTCTTGTTCGAAATCGTTTTTCGTTGAACTGCGTTTCGCGCATGGTAGCAGCTTTGGCGCGTGCCACGACAGGCTCGCTTGCAGTCTTACATGCCGCGCTGCGCGCGCCGCCAGCGCCCCGGCGTCGTGCCGAGCACCGCGCGAAACGCCTTGCCGAACGCCGCCTCCGACTGATAGCCGACCGCCTGCCCGATCTCCGCCTGCCCGCGCTGCGTGTCCTGCAGCAGCGCGCACGCATGCATCATCCGGATCTGCGCGACGAACGCGCCGACGCTCATCCCGGCCTTCTCGCGGAAATGCCGCGCATAGGTCGCGCGCGACATCGCCGACGCCGCGCCGAGCGATTCGACCGTCCACGGTTTCGCCGGCGCCTGCAGCACAGCCTGGACCGACGGGCCGAGCCGCATATCGGCAGCCAGCGCGAGCCAGCCGGCCGGCACGCGCGCATCGCGACCGTACGCGCGCAACGCATAGGCGAGCAGCGCCTGTCCGAGCGCGTTCACGATCGCACGTGCACCCGGCTGCGCATTCGATGCCTCCGCGCGCAGCACGCTCGTCAGCAGTTGCAGCGACGCCAGCCCCGACGACGCCTCTCGCAGCCCGACGTGCAGCACGCGCGGCAGCGTGCGCATCAGCAATTCACCGGCACCGCGTGCATAGACGAAGCGTCCGCAAAGCAGGTCGACGCCCGCCTCGCCCTCATCCGCGGGATCGCGGTTCGACTTGACCGGCAGCACCGCGCCGCCTGCCGCGCGCGGTTCGCGCAGCAACGCGACCGACCTGGTGCCGCCCGCGCCTCCATCCGACAAATCGTGCGCGTCGCCCGCGGGCAGCAGCACGAAGTCGCCGTCGACGAGCCGCAGCGTGCGCCCGTCGGCGGTGCGCAACCGGCACGTGCCGGACAGCAGCAGGTGAAACGCCGCCTCGCCGGGCGGCAATGGGTCGTGCGGCATCGCGAACGGGCCATCGAGCAGGCAGCGCACGTCGAGTTCGACATGGCTGCGGCCGAGCGACAACAGTTGACTCAACGCATCCATGAGACGTTTGCGCTAAAAATTGACATTCTAGCGTATCGAAACCCTCAGTGCGAGCGATCAGAATAGGCCCTGCATCGCCCGAGATCGCGGCATCCGCCGACCGACCCACCACTTCTCGAAAGGACGCATCATGCTGAACTGGAACGAATACCGGAAGGAACTCTCGACGCGCATCGGCGACATCGCCAAGCTCTCGCCCGACACGCTGGCCGGCTACCAGGCGCTGTCGGGCGCGGGTGCCAAGACGGGCCATCTCGACGCGAAGACGCGCGAACTGATCGCGCTCGCGGTGGCCGTCACGACGCGCTGCGACGGCTGTATCGCGGTGCACACGGCCGAAGCCGCGAAGCATGGCGCGACCAAGGAGGAAGTGGCCGAAGCGCTCGGCGTCGCGATCGCGCTGAACGCGGGTGCTGCGCTCGTCTACTCGGCACGCGTGATGGACGCGCTCGGCGACTGACGCGCAGGGCACATGAAGGGTGCGGCGCCCGCCGCATCCTTCCTGGCTGATCGGTCGAGCGACCGGCGCTGCCGGCCGGCGGGTGCGCGGCGCTCGCGCATAACGGCGCCACGAACTCGGCTACCATGCGCGAAGACGCATCGCGAAGGAGCGCTCCATGTGCCGCTGGCTCGCCTATACGGGCAACCCGATCCATCTCGAGACCGTACTGTTTCGCGCGAAGCATTCGCTGATCGACCAGAGCCTGCATTCGGAACTGGGCGCGACGACCACCAACGGCGACGGCTTCGGTATCGGCTGGTACGGCGACCCCGACGAACTGCCGTTTCGCTACCGCTCCGTGCATCCCGCGTGGAACGATCGCAACCTGCGCGAAGCCGCGCGTGCGATTCGCTCGCGGATGTTCGTCGCGCATATCCGCGCGGCGACCGATACACCTGTCCAGGAAACCAACTGCCATCCGTTCCGCCACGGCCGCTGGCTGTTTGCGCACAACGGGCTGATCCGCGATTTCCACAAGCTGCGCCGCGACCTGACGATGAAGGTCGACCCGGCGCTGTTCCCGACGCTCGAAGGCTCGACCGACTCCGAGCTGATGTTTCGACTCGCGCTGACCTACGGCCTCGAGCAGACGCCGCTGCCTGCGCTCGAGCGGATGGTCGGCATGATCGAGGAAACCGCCGCGCGGTATCGCGTCGACGAGCCGCTCAACATGACGATCTGCGCGACGGACGGCGACCGGATCATCGCGGTGCGCTACTCGAGCGAACGGCAATCGCGCTCGCTGTTCCACACGACGTCGTTCAAGCACCTGCACGAACTCTATCCGCACAATCCGCGCATCGCAGAAGCGGGCGACGATGCGTTCATGGTCGTGTCGGAGCCGCTCGTCGACCTGCGTGGGGCATGGGAAGAAGTGCCCGAAAGCACGGCGATCGTCGCGCAAGGCGCCGATGTGCAGCAGCGGCCGTTCAATCCGCGGCACACGTAAGCCGCAAACACGCTTGCGCCGTCAGCTGCGGCGCGTAAGCCGCATGCGTATGGAATCGAGTTCGGCGGGCAGTCGGCGCGAGCGAGCGCGGCGCGGCGTCAGCGCAACGAAGCCGAGCCGCTCGTACAGCGCGCGGGCGCGCGCGTTGCGGGTCAGCACGTCGAGCACGATGTCGCGACTGCCGTCGTCCGGCAGCGCGCCGGTAGCGAGCGCATCGCAAAACAATGCGGTGAAGACGCCCGTGCCCCGCTGGCGCTCGTCGGTCGCGCAATGCGCGACGAGGATCTGCGAACGCTTCGGCGCCGGAATTTCCGTCTCCAGCACCAGTCCGCGCAGCAACTGGCCGATCGTGCGACGCACGCCGAAGAAGCGCGCCAGGGCCGACACGAGGTGAAGGTCGTCGAACCTCGTCCGGCGTCCGTCATGGACCGCCATCACGGCAAGCACGGTGCCGTCGGCGCCGACCGCGACGCGGTGCCGGCGCCAAGAAAACCGGCCGTGACGCGACCGGAACGCCCGTTGCAGGAATGCGATGCAGCGTGCGTCGCTTTCCCCGAGGAAGAAAGCGAATTCGCGCACGCCGGATGAGAATACGAGCGGCGCACATGCCGCCGCATCCTCCGCGCATGCCGCGCGAAACGGCGTCGACGCACCGGCTTGCGGCACGCCGAACGACGACGCGAGCGCCCCGGCCGGCATCATGTCCGCCCCGCCAGGCGAGCGAGCACGGCGACCGTCCGACTGATCTGCTCCGGCTCGTGCGTCGAGCAGATGAAGAAACGCAGGCGCGCGGCCTTCTCCTCGACGGCCGGATAGAAGATCGGCTGCACGTTGATCCCTTCGTCGAACATCGCGTTCGCCCACTGCGCAGCCTTCAGCGAACTACTCGTGATCACCGGCACGACCGCATACCCGGCGCTCGTGCCTGTGTTCAACCCGGCGGCGCGCGCCTCGGTCAGGAACTGCCGGCCGCGCGACTGCAGTTGCGCAACCCGCTGCGGCTCGGCCTGCAGGCGTTCGAGCGCGGCCAGCGACGCTTCGGCGAGCGTCGGCGCGAGTCCGACGCTGTAGAGAAAGCCCGGCGCCAGATGGCGCAACATGTCCACGAGCGGCTGACAGCCGGCGATGAAACCGCCGCAGCCGGCGAGCGTCTTGCTCATCGTGCCCATCCACATGTCGACCTGGTCGGGCGCGACCGCGCAATGTTCGCGGATGCCCTTGCCCGTCACGCCGAGCACGCCGAGCGAATGCGCTTCGTCGACCATCAGGAACGCGCCATGACGCGTCTTCACGTCGACGAAGCGCTGCAGATCCGGGAAGTCGCCATCCATGCTGTACAGCCCTTCGATCGCGATCAGCACGTGCCGGTATTCACGGCGCACGCGCGACAGCAGTTCATCGAGCCCCTGCCAGTCGTTGTGCGCGAAACTCAGCCGCTTCGCGCCGCTCAGCTGCGCACCCTGCACGATGCTGTTGTGCGCGAGCGCATCGTGGACGATCAGGTCGCCGGGCCCGAACAGCGCGCCGATCACGGTCACGTTGGTCGCGTGGCCGCTCACGAACGCGACGCAATCGTCGGTCTCGTAGAACGCGGCCAGCGCGCGCTCGAGGTCACGTTGCACCGGGCGCTCGCCCGCGACCATCCGGCTCGCGGACGCCGACGTGCCATAGCGGTCGATCGCGGCCTTCGCACGTTCGGATACAGTCGGATCACCCGCGAGACCGAGGTAGTTGTAGTTCGCGAAGTTCAGGTATTCCCGGCCGCCGATCCGCGTGGTCGCACCGGCCACGCCATCGTGCACGCGGAAGAACGGCGAGTCGACACGCAGCTTTTCGCCCATCTCGCGCATAATCCTGACCTGCTGATACTGCGGCATCGATTCGAAACGGCTGCGCGCCGATGCGGCCTGTGTCGTCGGCGTATCCGGCACGCCGGGGGCCGCGGCGGCTTCCGTCGCGCGCTCCAGTTGCCGTTTCAGGGCTTTCGCCGCCAGTTGCTGGCGAAGGTGTTCTCCGAGTGCCATTCCTGCCTTCGCTTTATCTCAAAAATGGCGCGATATTACGCCAGATATTTTTAAAAAAGACGTGGATCACGCGTCGGACAACTCGGCCCACCGCCATGCATCGGTATCGGCCAGCAACGCATCGATCAACCGGAAATTCATCTCGTGGCTCGGGCGCAATGCACTGACGCGCGCAAGCAGCGGTGCACCGGCCAGCGCGAGATCGCCGACCAGATCGAGCACGCGATGCCGGACGAACTCCTCCGGCAGCCGCATCCCGCCCAGCACGCGCTTGCCGACGATCGACGCCGTGCAGGACGGCCGCGCGCCGCGCAGGATCGGCACCCCGCGCACATACCCGGCGATGATCGCCGGCACGGCCCATTTCACGCGCCCGTACGAACGCGACGGCGCGATTTCGGTGGCAAACGTCTCCGGTGTCAACACGCCATCCCAGTGCATGTCGCCGAAGCCGCGCAAATCGTTGCGCACGCTCAGTTCGTAGCGCGCGGCCGGCTCGATCCGCATTTCGCGTCGCTGGTCCCCGGTGCCGTCCGCGACGACGACAGGCCGAAGCACCCGAATGAAGCGCTTCGGTGCGTCAAGCGCGATGCGACCGCAGGCACGGATCGCGTCGACCCACGGCGCCGCGCTGCCGTCGAGAATCGGCACTTCCTCCGCATCGAGCTCGACGACGGCATGATCGATTTCGCATGCCAGCAGCGACGCGAGCAGATGCTCGATCGTGCGGACGCCGACCCCATCGGCGTTGCGCAGCATCGTGCAAAGCGGCTGTGCGCGGCGCAGGGCGGGATCGACCTCGAGCACACCGAGCTCCCGTCCTTTGCGCATTCTTCGAAACACGATCCCGCGCCGGCCGCCCGCCGGCGTCATCGGCTGGATCCGCACCTGCACACGCCGACCGGTATGCAAACCATGTCCCGACAGTGCCAGCGGCCGCGCAAGCGTGCCCTCGCTCGCCTGCCAGCCCGGAGGTAGCTTGATTCGGGGAATCTCCGCGTCGACTGGCACGCCTTCGCTTCCTGGCTCGTTCAATTCGACCCCCGCTCGAGCTCGGCCCGCGCTTCATCACCCAGCGCATGCCGCGCGACCAGCGCTTGCGCCAGTTCGTCCGCCGCCGTGACTTTCTCGTCGCCGCTCTGCGTATCGAGCAACTCGACGATGCGCTCGGCCAGCGTATGCACCGTCGCCCCTTCCGCGATCGCCATGATCGACAGCTTGACGCCGAACGTCTCCTCGACTGCCATGCCGAGCTCCATGCCCATCAGCGAATCCATCCCGAGATCGAGGACCGACCGGCCGGCGTCGACACGCTCTGGCGACATGTGCAGAATCCGCGCGATCTGGCCGCGCAGTGCCGTCTCGACGAGCGCGACAGCGTCGGCAGGCGGCAACGCACGCACCTGCTCCAGCAACATGCGATCCTCGCTCGTCGTCTCGGCCGCGCCACCCGCCTGCAACGCCGCGTAACGCCGCGCGTGCGCGGCCGGCATGCCGCGCGAGACGGCGCCCCAGTCCAGACGCACGACGGCTTCGCCGGCGCCCCCTTGCACCAGCGCGCGTTCGAGCGCGGCCATCGCCTCGTTCGACGTGATCGACGCCCCGCCGATCCGCGACTGCAACGCCTCGCGCGTGCCGGCGTTGCGCGCGAGGAAGCCGACGTCCTCGATCGGCCCCCACGCCATGAACATGGCCGGCTGGCCGACCGCGCGACGATGTGCGACCAACGCCTCGAGGAAACCGTTGGCGGCCACATACGCGCCCTGCCCCGGATTGCCGAGAAAGGTCGTCGCCGACGAATACACGACGAAGAAATCGAGCGCACAACGCCGCGTCGCGCGATGCAGGTTCCATGCGCCCGCAACCTTCGGTTCGAGCACGGCCGCGAAGCGCGCGTCGTCGACGTTGCGCAGCAGCCCGTCGTCGATCTGCATCGCCGAATGCAGCACACCCTTGAGCGGCGTCCCGCGACGCTCGATCTCGTCGACGAGGCCGTCGAGCGCCGCGCCGTCGGTCACGTCGCATCGCTCGACCGACACGTCCGCGCCGAGCGCGTCGCGCCAGCGATCGGCTTCCGCCTGCATCTCCGCGCCCAGTGCGCCGCCGCGACTCGCGAGCGTTAAATGCCGCGCGCCGCGCTCGATCATCCAGCGTGCGGTCGCGAATCCGAGCCCGCCGGTGCCGCCGACGATCAGGTACGCCGCATGCGGGTCGAGCCGCAGCGTCGGCAATGCGACACCACGCGTCGGTACCGGCGTGCCGGACGGATAGGTGACGAGCACCTTGCCGATCTGGCGCGCCTGCTGCATGTAGCGGAACGCCTCCTCCGCACGCGCGGCCGGGAATGCGCGGTACGGCAACGGATGCAGCACGCCGTCCGAGAACAGAGCCATCACTTCCTCGAACAGCCGTGTCGTCAGCGACGGCAGCACCCCCATCAGCTGATCGGCGTCGATGCCGAAATAGCTGATGTTGTTGCGGAATGGCCGCAGGCCGATCTGGCTGTTCTCGTAGAAATCGCGCTTGCCGAGTTCGAGGAAGCGGCCGAACGGACGCAGCGTATCGATACTGCGCACCATCGCCTCGCCGGCGAGCGAGTTGAGCACGATGTCGACGCCTTCGCCGTTCGTGCGCGCGCGGATCTCGTCGGCGAACGCGAGGCTGCGCGAATCGAACACGTGCTCGACACCGAGCAGGCGAATGAACTCGCGCTTCTCGTCGCTGCCGGCGGTGGCGAAGACTTCCGCGCCGAGATGCCGCGCGATCTGGATCGCCGCGATGCCGACCCCGCCCGCGCCGCCGTGCACCAGCACGCGCTCCCCGCGCCGCGGCCGTGCCAGTTCGCACAGGGCGTAGTACGCGGTGAAGAACGTCGTCGGGACGGTGGCAGCCTCCTCGAACGACATCGACTCGGGCTTGCGTGCGATCGCGGTTGCGCGCGTGACCACGCGCGTTGCGAACGATGCCGGCGCGAAACCCAGCACCGCGTCGCCCGGTGCAAGGCCGTCGACGTCCGGGCCGACCCGCGCGACCCGCCCCGACATTTCCATGCCGATCGTCGCGCCCGCGAAGCCCGTCTCGACGGCCTCGTCCGACAGCAGCCCCCATCGCGTACATCACGTCGCGGAAATTGAGCCCCGTCGCCATCGGCTCGATCTCGACTTCTCCAGCGGCGAGATCGCGTGCCGGCATCGCGAACCATTCGAGGTTGCGCAACGAACCCGGCATGTCGAACGCGAGTCGTGCGCCCGGATGGTCCGATGCGCTCGGCAGCGCACGCTCGCGCCCAGCCGCGTGCGCGGCCGGCAGCATGCGGGGCACGTAGCGACCCTGCGGCGCAAGCAGCACTTCTTCCTCGCCATCGTCGCCAAGCAGCGCCATCGCAAGCTGCAGCGCCGGGTGTTCGACGGCCTGATCGACGTCGATCAAACGAATCGGCAGCGTCGGATACTCGTTCGCCATCACACGGCCGAGACCCCACAACGTTCCGTGTTCGGGATGTGACGATGATGCATCGGTTGCGAACGGCGCACCGCCGCGCATCACGACACACAGTCTGCCGCGCTCCGTGGCGCCGGCCGCATCGAGGTCGCGCACGAGCGATGCCAGCGCGAGCGCGCCGCCTTGCTGCGCGCGCATCACGGCCGCACCGTCGGCCGTGTCCAGCGACGCGAGCGGCGCAACGAACACGACATGCGCCGAACGTTCGGCCGGCTGGCGCGCCGACCATGCCGCGGCGTCACGCACCGATGCCGACTCGGCGCGACAACCCAGCCGCTCGAGTTCGCCCGCCACGGCGGTGCCGAACGCGTCGTCATCGTCCTGCACGATCAGCCAGTGCGCGCCGTCGCTCCCGGCCATGCGATGCGCTCGATCGTCGGCTGACGAAGCGGCTGCCATTTGCGCGTCGGCTCCCGGCTTGCGCGCGACGATGAAGGTCGGCACGCCTTCGAGATCGAGGCCTTGCTCGGTATCGCGCACCACGTCGACCAGCCCGGCGCGTTCGCACATCGACGCGAGCGCGGCGGGCGCCAGCGCGCCATACGCACTGGCGGCAACTTCGCCGCCGGCCGCACCGAACACGATGTCGGAGAAGCGGCTGCGGCGCGCCTCGGCGACGACGACGAGCCCGCCCGGCGCGAGCCGTTCGGCGATTGCCGTCAGCGCGGCGAGCGGGTTCGGGTGATCGCCCAGCATCCGGTTGACGATCACGATGTCGAACGGCGTCGTATCGCGGCATTGCGAGAACAGCGGCGCGTCGGTCGCAAACACCAGCGTCCGCACATGTGCATGCGCTTCCGCGTCGAACCCGGCAAGCTGCTGCTGCGTACCCGCCAGCATGTATTCGCAGCGACCGGCCGGTACATCCACGTCGAGCGGTTGCAGCACGTCGCCGTTCGCGGTACCGATCTCCAATACACGCAAGCGGCGTGCATCCGGCCACGCCGCGACAGCCTGCGTCACGCAGGCGGCGAGCAGCGCGCGCGCATGCGCCCACGTCGGCGAGGCATCGAAGAACTGTTCGACCAGACTGCGCCCAGTCGACGACAGCAGCGCGCCCGCAGGCGACGCGTCGCGCAGCACGCGCGGCAGCGCCGCCCCGACGTGCGCCAGCAACGTCAGTTCGGCGACATGGGCCGGCGATGCCGCCAGCACGTCGCGCCACAGCGCGTCACGCGCGGGCATCGCCACGCAGGCCTCGTCGTCGCGAACCAGACGATCGCCATCGAAGCGGGCCAGCCCATCCTCGACGACGATCTCCGCCAGTCGCGCGACCAGTCGCGAGGCTGCGTGCGCCGGGCGTGCCGGCTGGGCGAATGCGCCAAGCGCATCCAGCGCATCGAGCGCGTGCAGACCGGCCAGCACGTCGAGCAGCGGCAGCATTTCGGTCAGATGCCGCGTGCGGCGCGCGAGGTCCTCACGTGCCGCGACATGCGCGTTCGCTCGCTCGACGAGCACACCCGGCGGCGGCAACGCGTCGGCGGTATAACCGGCTTGCAGCGGCCGCGCTTCGAGCACATAGGCAAAGCGCGCCGGCGCGCCATGACGGCGCCCGGCGAGATCGACGCGACGGAAGCGGCACGCGCCGAGGCGCGCGACGACTCTGCCGTGCGCGTCGATGAATTCGAACGACGCGACGATCGAATGCGGGCTGCGACGATGAATGCGCGCCAGCACGCGGCGAATCGCTTCACCGCTCAGGAAATCCACACGGCCGATCTGGACCGGTACGAATGCCGCATGCGCATCGTCCGGCGCGGCGCCGGCCTGCCCCAGCACGGCGAACAGCGGATGGAAGCCGCTGTCCATCAGTGCCGGATGCAGCAGATAGTCCGACCGCGCACGCGCGTCGGCAAGGACCGACGGCACCTCGAGCTCGGCCAGCACATCGTCGCCCGACACGCGCAGCGATCGCACCCACCGGAACGCCGGTCCGTAGCTCAGACCGATTGCCGTCGTACCCGCATACAGCGCATCACCGGACAGTGCCGGACGTGACTGCAGGTGCGCGATGACGGAAGCATCCGGCGCGCTGTCCGCGTCGAGCGTATTGCCGCTTTCGAGCAGGCGCCCCGTCACGTTCAGGTTCCACGGGCCTTCCGTCATCCGGTCGCGCGTCTCGATCGTAAACGACGCGGTGCGCACGTCGATCGCGAACCGGAACAGCTTCGCATGCTGCGGCTGGAACACCACCGGCATGCGGATCTCGACGTTCTCGATGGCCACATCCGGTGTGCCGAACAACGTGCGCGCCGCCGCGAGCGCCATCTCGACATAACCGGCGCCCGGGAACGCGATACCACCATCAACGACGTGATCGGCGAGCATCGGCACGCGCTGCGGATCGAGCTGGTTCTCCCAGGCGAACGCATGCTCGTGCAGGCGATAGCCGAGCAGCGGATGATCGACGCGCCGGTTCACGAGCCCGTAGCCCTCGACGCTCGGCACCAGCCAGTAACGCTCGCGCTGCCACGGATAGGTCGGCAGCGCGGCATGCGGCGCGTCGGGAACGAAGCGGTCGAGATCGACGCGGGCACCCTGCGCGACCGCCGACAGGACCGAATGGGCGAGCATCTCCGCGCTATCGTGCTGACGCTTGAGTGTCGGCACGACGACACCCGGCGCGTTGCGCGCGGCCAGCGTCTGCTTCACGTACGTGCGCAGGATCGCGTGCGGCGCGATCTCGACGAACACGCGCACGCGATCGTCGGCCAGGCGCGCAATTGCTTCGCCGAAACGGACCGGCTCGCGAATGTTGCGCCACCAGTAACCCGCATCGAGCGCGGTACCCGGCAGCGTGTCGCCGGTCACCGTCGACACGAACCGCGTATGGGTATCGCGCGGCGCGAGATCGGCCAGCCCGTCGCGCACGACCGGTTCGATCGCGTCCATGCGGCGGCTGTGGAACGCGTAATCGAGCTCGAGCAGCTGGTAGAAATGGCCCACGCCCGTCAATGCCGCACCGATCGCCTCCAGTGCGGCTTGCGAGCCCGCGAGCGTCACCGCGTCGGGGCTGTTGGTGCCCGCGATTTCAATGGCCGCGACGAGATCGAGACGCGCGATCCAGTCGCGCGCCGCGGCTTCGCCGATACCAGCCGCCGCCATCCTGCCCGCGCCGCGCGTCAGGCCCTGGGCGCCGCTGCGAATCCGGATCACGCGCACGGCCTGGGCGAGCGTGAGCGCGCCCGACGCCCAGGCCGCGGCGATCTCGCCGACACTGTGGCCGACCACTGCATCGAAGCGGATGCCGCGCGCGGTCAGTACGCGCGTGATGCCGACCTGCATCGCGAACAACAGTGGCTGCGCGTTCTCGGTCGCGGCGAGCCATTCGGCGTCGACGCCTTCGCACATGACTTCGACGAGCGATGCGTTGCCGTCCGCACGCCAAAGCACGTCGACTTCGTCGAGTGCCGCGCGAAACACGGCATCCTCGGCATAGAGTCGCTTGCCCATCCCGGCCCATTGACAGCCGTTGCCCGCGTAGACGAACGCGACCGGCGCGTCGTCTTCAACGGCCTGCCCCTGCACGGCACACGCCGGCAAACCGTGCTCCGACGGCTCGGCCAGTGCCGCGAGCGCCGCCAGCCCTTCGGCCCGGTCGGCCGGGGCGACGACCGCGCGATGCTCGAGCCACTGGCGACGCCGTGCGGCTGCCGCGGCGAGCGCGGCCCAGTCGACACCCGACTGCACGCGTGCGAGATGACGTGCGGCGACGGCTGCCAGCGCGGCCGGCGTGCGTGCGGCCAGCACGAGCGGCGGCGCATCGATCGTCGTAACCGGCTGCGCGACTGGCGCCGGCGCCGCCGCTTCGGTGATGACGACGTGTGCATTCGTGCCACCGAAGCCGAACGAGTTGATGCCGATCGTCAGCGGTGCATCGCCGCGCTCGAGCGGCGTGAACCGATCGACCACGCGCAAGCGGCCGCCTTCGAAATCGATGCCGGGATTCGGCGTGTCGAAATGCAGCGAGCGCGGCACCGCGCGGTGCTTCAGGCACAGCACGGCCTTCAGCAGGCCCGCCATGCCCGATGCCGTTTCGAGGTGTCCGATATTGGTCTTGACCGAGCCGATCAGCAGCGGATCGGACTCGGGCCGGCCGCCCGATACCGCGTCGATCAATGCACGCGCCTCGATCGGATCGCCGACCGCGGTGCCCGTGCCATGCGCCTCGAGATAGGCGAGCGTGCGCGGGTCGACGCCTGCGCGTCGATAGACGGCGCGCAGCAGGTCGGCCTGCGTCGCCGCCGCCGGCACGTTGATGCCGCCGTGCGAATGGCCATCCGAGTTCACGCCCGATCCGGCGATGACCGCATGGATCGTGTCGCCATCGGCCAGCGCCTGGTCAAGCGGCTTGAGCAGCACGAACGCGCCGCCTTCGGCGCGCACGTAGCCGTCGCCGGTCGCATCGAACGCGCGGCAACGGCCACGCGGCGACAGCATCGACGCCTTCGAGAAACTGACGAAACCGAACGGATGCAGCAGCAGGTTGACGCCGCCGGCCAGCGCCATCGCGGTCTCGCCGGACTGCAGCGCGCGGACCGCCTGATGGAGTGCGACGAGCGAGGACGAGCATGCGGTATCGACCGACAGGCTCGGGCCGCGCAGGTCGAACAGGTAGGACACGCGGTTCGACGCGATGCTGAGCGTGTTGCCGGTCGCCGAATATGGATCGATCGTGTTCATGTCGTCCATATTGCGGTTGCCGTAATCCATGCCCGCCACGCCGACGAACACGCCGCAGTCGCGTCCGCGCATCGCGGCGGGACGCACGCCGGCGTCTTCGAACGCCTCCCATGCGAGTTCGAGCAACAGCCGCTGCTGCGGATCCATCTGCGCCGCCTCGCGCGGCGAGATGCCGAAGAATTCGGCGTCGAAGCCCGCGACGTCGTCAACGACGCCCGCCGCGAACGTGTAGCTCTTTCCCGGCTCCCGTTTCGACGGGTGCTGATAAAACGCCGTGCCGAAACGGTCCGGTGGAATGGCGGTCACGGCATCGCGTTCGTCGCGCAGCAGTTGCCAGAAGTCGTCGGGACTCTCGACGCCACCGGGGAACCGACACGCCATCCCGATGATCGCTATTTGCTTGTTCATGCTCTTTCTGATTTGGCCAGCGCATTGCGATCACACGCACGCGGCTCGTTCGAATGGGTGACGGCCGACATCAGTATTCGGCCCAGTTCTTCTGCCCGGATATCCTGTGCGCAGGCAATGGCGCTCGCATCATTCTTCCAGACGAAATAGTCGCTGCGATCGGGCAGCACACCGAGCTTGTCGAACACGCGCCGCATGGCCGGTACGTGGTCTCCGTAGAAGCAGACGATCGTCTCGCGGTCGCTTTGCCTCAGATGATCGAGCAGTCGCGCGATCATCCGGTTGGCGTTATCGAGGTGACGCAGGTATGCGGTCAGGTCGTGCCACGCATCGTCGTCGCCGAGCGAATGGTAGCGAGCCGCTTCACCAGCGGCCACCGTCTCCAGATGAAGCGGCCCGTGGTTCTCCATCGTCATCGCGAAGACGAACGCGGGTTGCTCCCGCGAGGCGTCCAGCACGTCGATGATCGCGTCGGCGACGGCCGCGTCCGCGACGTACGGCCCGACGCACGCACGACCGGCGAAGCTGCGAATGTCCATGAACGCGTCGAAGTGCATCAGCGGAAACACGCGATCGCGCCCGAAGAAATCCGCGTGATACGGATGCACCGCGAGCGTCCTGTAGCCGCCGCGCCTGAACCACCCAGCAAGCGACGGACACACCTTGCGCAGAAACGCATACGGATAGAAGCGCGCGTATCCAAGTTGATCGGCGGGAATGCCCGTGAGAACCGCGAACTCCGTGCGCATCGTATTCGCGCCCCATGCGGGAACGGTCAGCTTGCCGTGCGCGATGGCTTCGCGCCGGGCTTGATCGAACGCCGACAGCAACGACGGCGCGATCGCGGACGTCGCGCGCCGGATATCGAAGAACGACTCGCTTTGAATCACGACGACGTCGGGCGTACGCGACGGCGAGCCGGACGAGAATCGGCTCGCACGGGCTGCGGCGTCGAACGTCTTCAGCGTTGCGGGCCGCAAACCATTGAGCAAATAGGCGACGAACACCGCGAAGAAACCATGTCGCTGCTGGTCCGCCGCCGCATCGAGCGTCAATGGCAAGCGTGCGGCCAGCCACACTCCGATCAGTAGACAGACGAGCGCGACAGCCGCGGCGGCCGCGCGTGCGGGCGCCACTGCATGGTCAAGCAGGCAGCCCGCGACGAGCAGCACGACGCCGGCCGCGATCGCGACGACCTTGCCGGCGCTCAGGAACGGCAGATAGAGCCGCGGATGGGCAAACAACTGGCTGAACAGGCTGAGATCGGTAAAGACGAAGGGTTCACGCAGCGATTCGGACTTCGCGTTGCTGATGGCGGCCAGCAGCGCCACCAGCGCCGCCGCGATGCCAGCGGAAAACACCGGCCGCGAGGTGGCGATCAGCACGCAAGCGCCAACGAACGACACGGCCGCCACATGCAGCAGCACGGCACGCCAGGGCCTGCGCAATGGCGCACGCGGCACCGCGACGGCATCCAGGCCGAACGATGCGGCCAATGCCATCGCGTAGACGAGTACCAGCGTGCCGGACATGCTAGCGCCCCTCGCGCGGCAAGTACGACAGCTTGCCGAGAATCGCATCGGCGAGCAGCGCCGGCAACAGCGTCAGCAAACGCATCCCGAAGGCGAGCGCGCCCGGAAACGCGATTTCCGCTCGTCCCGCGTGCAGCCTGCGGCGGATATGCCGCGCGGCGCGATCGGCCGACCACATGAACGGCTTGTCACCCGGGAATACGTCGCTCATCGCGGTCTTCACGAATCCGGGCAGCACGATCGACATCCTGATGCCGTCGCGTGCGAGTACCGGCCGCACCGAATCGCCATAGGCCTTGATCGCCGCCTTGCTCGCGCAATAGGCGGGAGAAATCGCCATTCCGCGCAACGCCGCGAGCGAGCTGACCATCGCAACGTGGCCACGACGGCGCGCGCGCATGCGGGCGATCACCGGCAGCACCGCATGCAGCGCGCCGTACAGATTCGTATCGACCACCACGGCTGTGCGCTCGAGTTCCTCCCAATCGTCGGCGTGCGCCAGCGTGCTCGCCACGCCCGCGTTCGCGATCAGCAGGTCAATCGGATGCGTGTCGTCGAACGCGTTCAGCCACGTGCACATCGCTTCGGCGTCGCATACGTCGACGCGTCCGCATTCGACCGCCGCGCCACGCGCCTGGCAGGCAGCCGCGACCTCGTCGAGGCGCGCGGCATCGCGGCCGATCAACCCGACAACGACGCCGGGCGCGGCATAGGCGAGCGCCAGCGCACGCCCGAGTCCGGCGGTCGCGCCGGTGATCACGACATGACGCGGTTCATGCGAACGCATGCTCGATCTCCACGTGGGTGGCCTCCAGTCGTCGCACCGCACCCGCCACGGCCATCTCGATGCCGGTATCCGTGTAGAAGTCGCCGTTGATCTGCGTGTGATGAATCACATAATCCAGAAAGGCATGGAACAGGCGTTCGTCGGGCCGCTCGGCATGCGCCCAGAAACTGTCGAGCCCGCCTTGCCACGTCAGCCCCGGCATGTCGTAGATCGCGACGCCCAGTGCGATCAGCGGGCAATGGTGGTAAAGCGCCGACATCCCGGTCGTACTGTTGACCAGCACCACGCCACGTGCGTGATCGAGCAGCGTCGGCAGGTGGCCGGCGTCGATGAACGACACGCGATCCGCCACCCCGAGCGAGCGCGCAAGCTGCCGGACGTGCCCGCGATAATCGAACACGCCCGTATCCAGCGGATGGTTCTTGACCAGCAGGTCGTGTCCGTCGGGCGCGTGCTGCGCGAATGATTGCAGTACGACGTCGATCGATGCGCGCACGCTGCCGAATGGCGAATGGTGGACGATTTGCGCGTCCGCATTGACCTGCAGCGGAAACAGATAATAGGGCCGCCGGCCAAGCAGACCCTGCGTCACGCGCGTGGACTCGCGATCGAATATCGGTTGTTTCAACGCGCGGGTTGCCAGTCCCGCGTATTCGACAAAACCGTTGCGCGGACGATGGCTGCGGTAATTCGGAAAACGGGATCGATACAGTGTATTGGCCGCCCGATAGCGCATGTCGTGATAGGCACGCACGGCCAGCCGATATCCGGTGGCCTGCCCGAGCTCGCGCGGGGGCGTTACGCCGCGCTGATCCAGATACCACGCCGGATCGCGCGGCAGCAATGAGCGGCCATTCACGCCATGGCGCTCGAGTGTCAGCCAATGCGGACGCACGTATCCTTCCTCGAATACATGCACGGCAACGCCATGATCGCGGGCGACAGGATGCACGGGCCGGTGAATGGCCCGGCAGTCGCCGAACAGGATCACATCCGTCACGTCGCCGGTTCGAAGTGCTGCCGCATACCACGCGGCAAGCTCGTCCGGATGCGCGGTGTAATCGCTCGCAGCACCGTTGCCGGAATAGACCAGGTCTCCTCCACAGAAATTAATCCTGCGAACGCGATGGCCGCGACTCCGCAACGCATCGGCCAACCGGCTAAAGAACGGCGATGCCGTGCCCTGCAGAACCAGAAAAGAGCGTCGCATTATTAATATGATTTATCATTTTTCAATATTTTTACGCACGCACACGAATTGAACGCTGAATGCGCCGGCAGTTTAAATCACCACCCTGCCCCGATTTTTCGCCCCGGATTTATAGGTGAACGATTGTATCGTTTTACGAGATAACCATACAACCTTGGTCGCTTGAAAAACGCTAACGTTGATTTGCGTTATCGAACCCGTCGGCACCGTCCCCCGATGGCTGCCGGCTAAAGCTTCGCGAGCCAGCGCTGCAGCGACATGTAAAGCTTCTTGCGCGCCGAAATCCGATATTCCGAGTAAGTCGTCAGCATCCACATCTTGACTTTCCCGGACTGTTGCTCAAGTCGATTTCGCTTCAACTTGCCCTGCCCCGTCGACTGTCGCTGCGAGTGCAGCAAGCCGATTGCGTGTTGCGCGTCGATCACGGCGCGGGATACCGGATGGACATAACGTGGATAGCGCAGCAGCGTCCCGGCAATCAGCTCGTCGAGCGTCAGCCGGCGACTGCGACGCGACCAGACCGGATGGATATCGGATCTATTGCCGCCGACCGGCATGTGCTCGGCGCCTGGCGACACGCTCGCGAAGACGTCATTCGTCAACCCCCAGCCTGCATAAAACGGCGCACCGTAGCAGACGACCCGCTTGCCGCGCAGCAGCGCCTCGAAGCCGGTCAACGACGTCATCGTATGCACTTCGTCGGCCTGCTCGACGCATGCGATCACGTCGGATTCAGGCGCCACGGCATCGGCGAGTCGGCACGCATCGTGCAGCGCAACGGCACCCGCGCGATTGCCGCAGACGACGTCGGGATGCGGCTTGAAGACGATGAACGCGTCGGGATGGGCGGCCCGCACCCTCGACAGCAAGCCGAGATTCGTGGAGATCCACGGCGAGCCAGTCCGGATCGATGCATCGTCTTCGACCTGCCCTGGCACCAGAATCACTTTCGCCGGACGGGGCGACGGCAGCGCGACGCCACCGTTGCCGACGTTGTACTTGCCAATGCGTGCGTCGACCAGCGCCGCGCGCACGGTGCGCGCCTCGGCGAGTTCCGCATCGTCGAAGCCGCCTCGCTCGAGGATCGCCTCCAGCCGGGACGGCGTGCGCGGATCGAAATAGATGCCGAGATCGTCGATCACGAGCGAAAGCGGTGCGACCAGGTTCGAGCCCAGCCCGACGGACCGGATGAACCCGTCCTCCATGCGAAGCACGGGCAAGCCCAGTTCCTGCGCGGCCGCAGCGACATCGGGACGGCGGGCACCCCAGAGCACGACGCGCCGCGACGCGTCGGGCGGCAGGCGCCGCAGCGCCGCCGGCGAGTCGACGAAACGCACGCGCGCGCCGCCGTGCCGTAGAAACGGCGCGACCACGCTGCGCTTCCACAGGCTCAGCCCGACGCACACGAGCTCGCCTCTCGTTACTTCGTTCAGCCGGCGCTGCTTCGCGAGATGGGCGATCACGTCGAAGATCGTGCCGCGACTGCCGGTTTGCGGATCGATGTAGCGGCAATAGCGCAGATACGCTGCGTCGAACAGCTGCTGCAGCGTCGCGCTGCCGCGACGAGCGGCAACGATCGGTGCGTGCACATGGCGATCGTCGGTGAGCCCCCAGCCGGCGTACCACGGCAAGCCGAATGTCACGACCGGCTTGCCGCACAGCAGCGCCTCGAAGCCCATTTGCGACGAAACGGCATAGACCTTCCCGACCCGCTTCAACAGCGAAGGCGGACTGACATCGGCGGACAGCAGGCGCACGCGCGGATCACCGAATGCAGCGTCGACGAGATAGCCGGCTTTCTTGCCGCACATCACGTCGGGATGCGTCTTGATCCAGACCGGCTTGCCGGGGTTTTCGGCGAGCGCGGCGGCAAGCATCGCGCGGAACGACGACGCGTCGGCCCCGCCCAGGCGGACGGCGACGTCACCGCTGGTCTGGTCGATGACCAGGACCGCGTCGTCATGCCAGTCGTCCGGGGGAACGAAATCGGGTGCGTGGTTGTATTTCGACAGGCCGTGGCGAACGATTAGGGACATTGCGTGGTCGGCCTTGATCCGCGATTCATCGGCATGGTCATCCTGCAGCGTGGCGGCGTCCTTCACGAGCATCTCGAGACGGGATGGCCTGCTGGCGTCGTAGTAGATGCCCAGATCGTCGATGACGATCGACAAGGCGGGATCGCCGAGAACGCCCAGGGAGACTGAGCGGAGGAAGCCGTCTTCGATGCGCAGCACGTCCACGCCGGCGCGCAGCGCCCACGCCTGCGCGCGCTGGCCACTTTCACGAAGGCCCCAGCCGAGAATGCCGGAGATGCCGGATCGCTGCCATGGCAAGCCGCACGAAATAACACCGTCGAGCCAGGGGGTGGTGCCACACCATGTCCACAGGCCAACGCTCTGAATGGGAACGATCCAGCGCGGCGGATGGCTCATGATTCCCCCCCGTCGCGCGTCCCGCCGTGCCCGATCGAACCTTCGGTACTCACCCGCGACATCGCAAGCAGCACCTTCAACTGTTGGACGAGACAACGTGCATACGGCCGACGCGCATAGTGATGATCGTACCGGCGGGGATGGCGCCAGGACCGTTTTACCAGGCCATCCGCCCCGAGCGCATGCGAACTTGAATCGAGGTACGGAATCCCGCGCGCGCGGCAATATCGTTCGATACGGGCATTGAATTCCCGCGCCAGCTCTGTCCGCTCGCGCTGGGTGGCCGACACCTGTTGACGTACCGCGGCCGTCTCGTCGCGCGGCGCGGCCTGGTTCGCCAGCGTTGGCAGCGGCGCGCTCAGCACTGCGACGCGGTGAGCCGCGACCACTTCGGCGATGAAGTCGCAATAGTTGCGAACCGCCTCGTCAAGCAATACAGGGATCGGACACGACCGGAATTCCACTAGTTTCCACAGCGAATAGGCGGTATCGACTTCACCGAGATTGAGCAGAACCCAATCATGTCTCGACGACTGAAGCCGGTTCGTGAAACGTAGCAATGCGGACGTAATCGAATGGCGGTTGTCGATGCCGATCGCGGTCGCGCCCGGAACGTATTCGATATCGAATCGCACGTTCGGCAGCGCTAATGCGAACCACGCGTGCTCGAACACACGAACGTGAGAATCCCCAAGGACCAGTACGCGCTGCGGCGGTCGATCGCTTACAAGCGCCGCGCATCGCCACCACACGCGCAACAGCACACGATCGCGCCCGCGTTGCATGATCGCGCTCACTGCCCCAACACCTCTGCAATCTGGCGGAGGCGATGCTGCCATGTATGGTGCTTCGCCACATCCTCCGCACCGGCTCGTGCGCGCTCGAGATCACTGTTGGACGGACCACCGCGCAGCCGTGCAAATAGCTCGCTCGCCTCGTCGCCGCTGCGCACGACATGACAGAAGTCCGCGAACATCGCATCGACCGATCGCGCCGGCGTGGTGACGGCAATTCCGCCACAACCGAGAATCTCGACCAGACGCCGCGAGAACATCGTCGGCGAGTCCTCGACGGTATTCACGTTCAGGGACACGACGTAGTCGCGGTACATTTGGGCCGTTTGTTCGTGTCGGACCGCATGCTGGACATCCAGGCCGTCGAGCGCCGGAAAGCGATAATGCGACGCCTTGCGGCTCGAATTGCGGTCGACGACGGTCAGGCCCAAACCACTCCCGCATGCCGCACCGAACAACGCGTCCTGCCACACGCGGCGACGCGCGTGATTCTCGCTGCTGTAGCTGCCGACGAAATTCGCCCGCCGGAATTTGAAGTCGAAGCCGGTGAACCCGTGCGTCCTGGGCTGAATCGCGAACATCAAGGTGTGCACCGACGCCTGCTCACCCATCACCGCCTTGTACCGCGCCACGGCATTGGCATCCACCGTAAATACATGATCGAACAGCTTCGCACTTTCCACGAAACGATCGAAGTGAACCGAGTCCTCCTTGTTCCAGAACACCGTCGGAATGCCACGATCCTTCGCGGCTTCGACGAGCCGAATCAGCGCGTGATTCGTTCGTTCCGGGTGTTCGGGATACGCGGCGATCTTGTACTTCCATCGATCGCGCAGGCCCGACCACGCCGACTCGACCAGCAAATAGTCCGGGCGCGAAAATGCCAGCCGCCAGCGAAATCCGCGGGGACCCAGCGAAATGACTCGACTATCGAAAACGAGGCTCGACGATGTCAGTCCGTCCGCGACCAGCGCGACAGTCGGATGCGTTCTGATGCTCAATTCCACTCCCGACGATCGACGCACGGCGCAACGCCGCGCGCCACCGAAGCACTTCGATGCCGCATTACGCCACCTTCTCCAGCACGAGCACGCCGTCGAGTAGATCCGCCGCATCTTCCTCGATACTCAAATAGGCGAGTGCACGCAAATTTCCGCCACGAAACCCGACCGAGAATCCGTCGTCCGGGATCGGGTTACCTTTGAAACGTTTAGCCAAATATTGCGCGACGTCCGGATGGCTGTCTTCCGCGGCACGGCTCGGAAACGGCACCAGAAAGCATGAACCCACCGGATGGGTTTCCGTGCTTTCCACCAATCCGACCGAACAGAACCGCGCAAAGTCGGCTTCGGCCGGATACTTGACGTCGACCCACGGTCTGCCGAGAAGCGAATCAAGCTTCGCGGCCAGCGATTCCCGCTGCACCGCGTCCCGCACGAAGTCCCACTTCTTCATCTTGAAACGCGGCTTCTGGCTTTCGCGCGGGACGGCCGGAGCTGGGTCCGGGTCCGGATGGCACTCGCGCTCCGCCTCGATATAGGAAATCGCATCCAGCGTACTGTCGTATGCGATGAAGCGCTGTGACCGGAATCCGACGCCGCGCTTGAAAAGGTTGATCCCCATCCCGTCATCCACGACGTACAGATAGTTGATCGATTTGACCCACGAATACTTCTCGATCAATTCCTTCACGACGTGAAATACGTTCAGGTTCATTACCCCGTTCTTCACGTGCTCCTTGTGACACAGGATGTGATTGATCTGCGCGAGCTCGCCAAACATGAAGAGCGTGATGTACGAGACCAGGCGCCCTTCGTGCACGATGCCGAAGAATCGTTCCGTGTGATATTCGCACCCGGCGGCGCTCGGGTTCAGCACATAAATCGGCGGGTTCGAATAGTAGTACTCGGGAATCGGCCGCCCCTGGCGCATCGGATCCGACGTGCGAATCTCGTAGATGTCCTGCTCGAAACCTGCGGGGCCACCTTCATGGAACCGGTATCCGAGGCGATTCGCCTTTTGAATCATGTTCCGGGACTTGTCGCCGATCGACCGCAGATATTCCTCGACCGTATCGGGAATCCTCAGAAATGCCGGGCTCGCCTTCTGGCGGCTCGCAGGCATCAATTCCCCGCTCGCGGCCTCGACAAAGACGGGCTCCCGGCCGAAACGATCGACATCGTGCCTCGACGCGAACGCATCCATCGACCTGAACCATTTGTCGCAATGGACAATGCACTCCGGGCCGCATTGGTGCCGTTTAAGCAGCAGGTTCGCGCGAATCGCCGGCTCGCGCGTGATGTTGACCGACTGGCTGCCGTCCTTGCGTTTCGCGATCAGCAAGGGGCTATCGAGTACGGCGCCACCGGAATCCACGCTGACGTCCGAGAGGACGACGGGACCATCGAAGTTCCAGGTCAGCATCTTGAGCGACGTGATCCGGCTATCGACTGCGATCTCCGTCGTCAGCCGCTTTTCGCGCATGTCGCTCTTGAGATAACGAAAGTAACCGACCCACGACTTCATGTACCCCATCGCATGCATGTCGGCATCGACGAGATTTTCGCCGGCGACGACGAGCAACAAGTTGCGGTTGCCCGATAAATCGCCGTTGACGGTCGCGCTCAGACGGATGCGTGTCGCTGCCGTCGCGCGTACCGAAACCTCGAGACCTTGCATCCCTTTCTGCAATGTCACGCGATCGCTGTACCACGCGGTCACCGGCGTTGCGTCTTCGTGGCGAAACCGGCTTCCGGCGAGTCGCAGCTTGTCCCGCACATACCTTACGATACCCACGCTGCTCCCCTGCTCGTCAGAAGTTTCCGCGACAGCCGCTCCGGTCCGCGCCACATATCGATCGAGACCATCGAGCAAGTGGGTGTAATACCCGGCCACATAGTGAAATGGACTCTTTCCCCACTGATGGTCGATTGCGCCGACGAGCAAGGTCGAGTCGAAATGCAGGAATTGCTCGTCGGCGAGATCTTCTCGCATCCGCGCATATTGCCGCGCCAGGAATGCGTTCGCCTGCGCGACGTCGTCGCGCGAATATGCCGGCGAGAAATCGGTGCCGTCCGAGCAGGCCGAGCCCCAGTACACCTCGTTCACGATCAGCGCGTCGAGCCGCCCCTGCACGCTCAACGCCGCGACGAGTTGGCGCCAACCCGCTTCCCATCGGTCGAAGAACGCATCCGTGAATGGCTTGATTACCGTGCCGCGACGCGCCCGCGCATCGAATCCCGACGACAGCAGTTCACCCGATACGGTGCAGGACGCGCCACGGTCATCAACGAACACGCTGAAACGTTCATCGATCAGGTCCATCAGCAACAAATCGAATCCGCCCGCGGCGAGTACCGCCACCAACCCGTGCTCGACGTCCGATTGAACCATCCTGCGCTGAAACGGTGACGCGATCGCGTCAAAGTCGACGTCCTCCACCACACCCGAAGAGAATGCAGTCGCCAGCGAAGTGCGCGCAAGATAACCCGCAAGCTCGTAGTGCTCGGCTTGCGGAAATCGGTCGGTAAAGGCGTCCCGGCTCACGCAACTTCCATGAATCAGAAGCTTCGGTTTACTGCGCGCCATCCATTTTTCCTCGTACTTGTTTTTAGTTGTCGTCACGCAATCGCGCAGCGCCTGTCCCGAAGAACGGGTCCGTACGCCCTGCGAAGTTCACCGCGGCGGGTGAGCAATCGCTCCATCCGCCTCCCTCGAGGCGAACGATCGTCGAATACGTCCTTTCCCCGTCTCTCGAGCGAAGATCGACGCCGGTGGCCGGCGTGACCCTGCCGAACTCGAAGGCAGTCCAGCCGCGAATCTTGTCGTCACGCTGGCCCTTGTATATATCGGCATCTGAACCCCGATGGATGAGGGTGCCGGCAAATTTTTGTGCGCTCAGATGGAGGCACGCGCCGTCGCTCGCCGCTTCAACGCCCGGACCGAGGAGGAAGCGTTGCACCACATCGGCAGTGTCGGGTGCGTCGAACGTGTCCACCACGACGACTTCATGCGATCGACCCACGAACACATAACGATTGAGCATCGCGCCGCATCCGGGCACCGAATAGGCACAAGCGATCCGGACGCCATCATCCGATTCTTCAAAGCGCTCGATGCAACCCGAGACGGGGCCGAACTTCGACTGGACCTCGTGTCGCGGCAAGCCATCGAGCAGGGCCGGAACAATAGCACTATGGCCAGTGGTCGATGTGATGCAGCGTGAATAAGGATCGCTCTGATCGTAGGAGTAGCTGCCGGCGTCGACGATGACGTCCACGCCCTTGTACTGCAGATAGATAGACGAATCGTCCATCTGCTTGTGCCATTCCGTGCGCCCGCCGCACACCAATGAAAAATAGAGGCCGTCGCGCTTCACCACGGCGAATCCCGATTCGAAGAAGCAAAACGCGCCATCCCGCGACGGCAGCCCGAGATCGTAGCGCGGCGAGTCGCCTATCGGCGGAATTTTACCGTCGGGAAGCACGCACAGTTCAAGCGCATGGGACGCTCTTCCAATCAGTGCATCGATTTTGTCGCGCAGGTCGTCGGCGATCTGGAGGTTCGCTAGTACGGTGCGGAGCTTGCGGTATAGCGACAGATTGAAATTGTGATAGCCGATCGTGTTCTCGTTGCACAGACCGTCCTTGTCGAACGACTGCGCGGCAAGCGACAGAATCCGATCCTCTGCGACCTTCAGATAACCGCTGCCTTCACCATCGGCCAGTAACGCACACACATAGATGAGCGATGTCGCGCCCATCAGCTTGTGGTTTCCGACGCCAAGATTTCGGTCGTCGGCAAGCCATTCTGCCCAGCGGTGAATTTCGCGCAGTAGACGCACCCGCAGCGCCGTCGACGCCCCAACCTCGTCGAGCATCTGATGGCAGGTCAGCAACACCTTCAGCCGCTCGCTTGCCGAGTGGTCCGCGGACGGAATACGACCAATCGCAAGCCGATTCTCGGCAATGGCCGTGAAATCCATGAAGTTGGAGATCAGATCGATTGCCAGCTTGCTTGCGTCAGCATCCTTGCGTTGTGCCCAGGTTGCGAGCAGACGACCAATATAGGCGAGCGAGTAATACCACATCCGGTCGGCATTCAGCGCGAACGTGTGGTTCCACGGGAACCGTGCACCGACCTTGACGTCGATGCGCGTGGCCCCTGTCATGAACGACATCTGAGCAGTGCCGGCGGTCAGCCAATCCTCGGCAAGTGGCTGGTAGTCATCGACCAGTCGCACACACTCCAGTCTGGATGGACGGACTGCCGTCGCTGCCAGGAAATCGGCTTCGGCCTTGACTTGAACGTCTGTCGTCTCGGCGGCATCCAGCGAGGCGCCGGGCGCCTCGGTCACCTTCTCGAGCACCAGGATGCCGTTACAGAACTGTTCAGCCCAATCCGTGATTTCAAAGAACGCGAGTGCACGCAATTCGCCCCCCTTGAAACCGGCCTGAAAGCCGTGGTTTCCGACCGGGATTCCTTTGAAACGTCGATTGAGATAGTCGGCGACGCCGTGACCGGTCTGCGCGTCGGCCCGAGCGGGGAACGGAACAGCGATGATCGTCCCCGCGGGCTGAACCGCAACAGACCTCATCAATCCCTTGCCGATGTACTCGACAAATTGTTCCGGGATCGGCTTCGGCATCTCGATGACGGCACGCCCGATTCTGTCGGCGACATGTGCAAGCGCCCCCTCTGCCCCGATCGATTCGCGAATGAACGTCCATTGCGACAACCGGAGTTTTTCCTTTCCCTTGCTTGGGTGCTGCCCGCTCCGCACGTCGCCCGGGTCCGGAGACACCGATTGCGCACGGGTGCCGGCAAATGTCGCCGGCGCACCGTCATACGTCAGCAAGCTGCGGGGAGAAAATCCGACGCTACGCCGAAATCTGTCGATGCCGCTATCGTGGCCGGCGATGTACATGTAGTTCACCGCCCTCACATGAGGATGACGCGTGATCAACTCATCGACCATATGCAGCACGTTGAGATTCATCACGCCATGCGTCGCATGCTCCTTGTGGCAAAGAATATGATTGACCTGCGCCAACTCGCCGAACAGGAGGACGGTGATATAGGACACCAACCGATCACCGAGAAAAATGCCGACAAAGTTCTCGGTATGTAGCTCGCAACCCGCCGGATTCGCTGCGACTACGTATTGCGGCGGGTTGGTATGGAAATACTCCGGGATCGGGCGCCCCTGGCGCATCGGATCGGACGTCCTGATTTCGTAAATGTCCTGGCCCAGCATCTCGGGCGTGAGGCGCCTGAATTCGTAGCCCAGCTTCCGGGCCTTCCGGATCATGTTTCGCGACTTGTCGCCGATCGACTTCAGATACGCGTCGAGCGACGCCGGGATTTCGAGCAACGCGGGTTGAGCGCGCTGCAGCGAAGCGGGAACCAGTTCCCCCGTGCCTGTTTCGACATACACATCTTCTCGGCCGAACGCATCACTGCCCGTCCGGATCGCGAACTCGTCCATCGACTCGAACCAGCGATTGCAATGTGCGACGCAATGGAAGCCACAGCTCGCGTTGCGAGTCAGGAAATTGGCCGAAAGCGGCTGGCTGCCGTCCGCGGTCAGCGGGTGCCACTTCTTCACGATCCTGCTCGATGGGCCGGAAAACACCGGAACGGCGTCTTCACTTGTCAGTACGACGTCCTCTAGCACGACAGGCGTCGTCATGTTCCATGGCCGAATCTGAAATCCGGTTACCTCGGGAATCACATCGAAGTCGAACGCGAGCTTTCCGTCTTTGATGGACGGAAGCAGATAGCGATAGAAGCCGGACGACGTCTTAATGAAGCCGATTTCCGCCGCCTTTGCTTCGGTCAGATATTCGCCGGTGATCACGAAAAGCATGTTGCCCTTTTCGGGCAGCGTCCATCCGACCTTCGCGGACAGACGAACCGCGCTCTTGCGCTCAACGGTGAACACACCGCTCAGCACCCCACGCCCACGATTCAGTACAACTCGATCGACCCATGCTTCATTCATGGCGGCACCACACCTTGCTCATTATTCTCAGGCCCGTGGCCCCTCTTCATTGACATGCGAGTCGTGCAACACGCCGACATGATTCGTCCTTCGGCCCGGCACCACGCTGACTGATTCGATCGCGTCCGGCCCTGACTGCGCGAGCCTGACCAGGAACGCATTGATCGCCTCTTTCGGCGGCGGTTCGTGTCCTTGCGCAAGACTGCCGAGATGCAGGAAGAATCGATCTTCCAGCCATCCCCAGAATTCGGTTCCACGAACGTGAGGCAATCTCGAATTCGACAGGAACGGCTTCAGGTGGTAATCGGTATGCCAGTCGGTAAAGTTCTGCAAATAAACCACGTGATTCCCGTCGCTCGGATAGACCCGCCACACATCGGCCACGGCCACTTTCTCGAGCCTTTCGCGAAGCGTCGCGAGATCCTCCGTGCCAAAGCAAACGCGGCCGAAATTCCGTACGGCCGTCTCCTCGAACGCCAGGATGGAAGTCTGTGGATTCCACACGAAGGCGGTTGAATCGGCAAACTTCGTCGACAGATACAGCGCTGCGAAGCCGCCCCCCGATCCGCCCCAGAACACCAGCCTCTCCGGAGCAAGAACCGACCGGACCTTCTCCGTGATCAATTCATACAGGTGCTGCAGCGGCGTGGTCGACGTGCCGACGTGCCAGGCAAGCGTCAAATCGGGATCCAGCAGCAACGCGGGATCGGAGAAGATGAGGACGGAACTGTTCACGTCACTCATCATCGATACGCCACTGAACACGGGCAGCTTGAACACATCCGATCGCGGTGCATTGCCGTGAAGGAAGCAAAATAGCGCCGGGCTGCGCCGGTCGACGAGCAGGAACTCGATCAACAGATCGTTGACCGGGATGATGTGCGCCGAATTGGGCAGCACCGTCGCGGACAGAAATTCGCTGATGCTGGCCCACACTTTCGGTGGATATCGCGCGGCATCGCGCGCAGCTGCGTACCGTGCCGTCAATTGCTGGGCGGAAGGACTCGTGACGGCGACGAAGGAGTGAAGACGTACGAAGTCGTCCGCCCCCCACGTGACGATCTTGAAGCGGACGGTACCCGCAAAGGGTGTAGCCTGGGAAAATTCCCAATCGACTGACACACGTCCCGCACGCGTCGGCACGTATCGATACCACCAACCATGATGGGAATGTACCAGTCCCAGTCGCTCGAGCTGATTCGGCGGCTCGCTGAATTCGACCTGAACCAACGCGCAATTGGTCCCGATATGTGGCCCGCAGACCAGATCCATGCAGACCGAGAATCGCTGCACGTCCGTGATGTCGAGCGAAAACTGCACGCCTGCGCCGGATAGCTGAATGCCATCGGTCGAGTGGTAGCAGTTTGAAGTATCGTTCATAAGCCGAGACAGTAAATCTGGGAAATGCAGCGCCGGGATCGGTGACAACACCGATCAATTCGTGAAGAACGGGTCGGTTTTGTTCGCAAACGCTCGTGCCCGGTCGGAACCGCCTTGCGGATCCGTGCCGTTCAACACGACGATCGACGAGAATTCCCCGGCAATCGGTCCTCCGCTCAGATCGACACCCGTGGTCGGCGAGATTTCACCGAAATCGTACGTACTCCAGCCCCGCACTTTTCCATCCTGTTCACCGCGATAGAAATCGGCATGCCGCGACGAATGAATGATGGCCCCTTCAAACGTCTCGCCCTGCAGGCGGATGATCCCTTGCTCCGCGTGCGCCGAAACGTCCGGCGCAAGAAGAAAGCGCTGCACGGCCGCCGCGGGATCCGGCGACTTGACCATGTCCACAATGACAACCTCGCCCAGCCAGTGGACAAACACGAATCTCCGGAAGCTGGTCCAGCAGCCGGGAACGGAGTAAGCGCATTCGATGCGCACGCCGTCGTCGCTTTCCTCGAACCGTTTGATGCTGCCCGACACCGGCCCGTACTTCGCGATCAGTTCGTATCTCGGAAGGCCGTCGAACTGGGACAGAAACACGCCGCTATGGCCCGCCGACGAGGTGATGCAACGTGTATGCGGATTGCGCTGGTCGTACGAGTAGCTGCCGCCATCGACAAACACGTCTTCCCCCTTGTACTGCAGATAAATCGCCGTGTCGTCCATGTGCTTGTGCCAGTTCGTCCGCCCGCCGCAGATCAACGACAGATAGAAGTCGTCGCGCTTGACGACCGCGAACCCGGATTCGAAGAAGCAGAACGACTCGTTGACGGAGGTGACGTGCGAGTCATAGCGAGGCGAGTCGCCGATGGGGGGGATCATGCCGTTCGGAAAAATGGCGAGCCGCAGCGCGCGCATTGCGTTGTCGAGCACGGGTTCGATGTCGGCGCGCATCGATGCCGCAATCCCCAGTTTTCCGAGCGCGTCATGAATCTTCGTGTACAACGACAGGTTGAAGTTGTGGTAACCGATCGTGTTCTCGTTACACAGCCCGTCCTTGTCGAAGGACTCGCCCAGCAGCGAGCGCACGCGGCGCAGGGCCGTGTCGAGATAAACCGCACCGGCCTCGTTCGTCAGAAGCGAATACGTGAACATGAGGGACATGCAGCCCATCAGCTGATGATTGCCGACACCGAGATTGGCCTCCTCGGTCAGCCACTCGGCGCAGTAATGCATCTCATCGAGCAATCGCGGCAACAGAGCGACGCCTCGGACATCCTTCGATTCCCTGACGATCTGATGCAGCGTCAGCATTACCTTCAATCGCTCAGCCGTGGCATGATCGGCGGACGCAATGCCGTTGACGCCGGCACGATGCTCGGCAACGGCTACGTAGTCGAGATAGTCGGACGTCAACGACAACGCCAGATCCAGCGACGCGGCATCGTTGGACTTATGGTACGTCGCCAGCAATCGTCCGATATAAATCAGCGAGTAGTACCACATGCGTACCGAGTTGTTCGGTAGCTCCGAGTTCCACGCGAACTTCTTGTTCAGTTCGACATCGACAGTCGCCGTCGAATACGGAAACGACATCTTCACGACGTTCCCGTGCCGCCACCCGTCGGCCAACGGCTGATACTCGTCGGCAAGGCACACTCGGTCCAGCGACGCCCCATCCGTCGGAACAGACGCCATGAAACGATCTCGCGTCAAGAATGTTCCCTGCGGCTTGTTCCGCACAATCGAATCCGGACGCAAGCCAGCTTTTCCGAACTTCTCGAATGCCTCGGTCAGACCACGGACCCTGCTCTTTCCCACCGGTGTCAATTTCTCGACCACCAATAACCCGCGGAAAAACAGAGCATCGTCGTCGCTGACCTGGAAATACCCCAGAACGCGGAAATCGCTGCCCTTGAACGCGGTTTCGAAATCGTCGTTCGAGATGGGGCTCTGCTTGAAACGCCGTCGCATGTAATTGCAGAGACGGTCATCGGCATCCGGGATACGGTCCGGGAACGGCACCGCGAAGCAGCTTCCATCCATCCAGTCGATCACCGTCTCGCTCAATCCGCGCGACAGATAGCGCTCGAACTCGTGATAGATGGGCATCGGCAAACGTGCAACGCGCCGGCCAATGCGGCTCTCGATCGCCTGCATGACGTCGCCGCTCACCTGCTCGCGCATGAACGCCCGGTTGGCGCCTTTCACCTTCGGCTTGAAGGATGGCGCCAAGGGCGCCGTCACGCTGTCGATCGACGACCGAATCTCCGTATGCCGCGCGTACAGCTCGACCACGCTGTCGTACGTCATGAAAGCGACATCCCGGAAGCCGACACTTTCCTTGAAAAGGTTGATCCCGCCCTGGGATTGTCCGATGTACAGATAGTTGAGGACGCGTACCTCCGGCTGATGCCTGATGAGTTCGTCCACAACGTGAAACACGTTGAGATTCATCGCACCGCTGCTCGCGTGATCCCGATGACACAGCAGGTGATTGACCTGCGCAAGTTCGCCGAAGAGAAAAAGCGTGACGTACGCCACCAGGCGATCGTCCTTGAACACACCATAGAAGCGTTCGGTATGCAGCCGGCAACCGACTGAACTCGGCTGCAATACATGCTCGGGCGGATTCGTGTAGTAGTAGTCGGGAATCGGACGGCCTTGGCGCATCGGATCCGATGTTCGAATCTCGTAAATGTCCTGCCCATATTCGTCAGGATCGATTGCACGGAATTGGTAGCCGAGCCGCCGCGCCTTTCGCACCATATTGCGCGATTTATCACCGATGTCCGACCAATACGCGTCGATCGAATCCGGAATCCCGAGCATCGCAGGCCGCGCGCGTTGCATGCTCGCCGGGATCAGTTCCCCGGTGTCGCGTTCGACATAAACGTCGTCGCGTCCGAACTCGGAGCGCCCTGTCCGCTGCTCGTACCCATCCATCGAGTCGAACCATTTATTGCAATGTACGACGCATGCCGGGGCGCACGCATGCTTCGCGAGGAGCAAATTCGCCGCAACGGGCCGCTGCCCTTGCGCAGTAAGCGACTCCCATTTCTTGATGATGCGACGCGGACGCGCGGCCAGGAATCGAATGCCTTCTTCGACGCCCGTCACGCGAACGTCGTCCAGCACGACGGGCGGCACGCCAATGCCCCACAATCGGATATTGATCGACGTGACTTCCGGCAGGACGACGAATGCGTGGCACAGTCGTTCGCCCTTCACCGACGGCTTCAGGTACTGGTAATAGCCGCCTTTCGTCGGCACGAACCCGATTTCCGTCGCGTGTTGCTCGGTCAGTGCATTACCGTTGATGACGAGAATCAGATTCGTGCCATCCGGCAATCCCCCCGCGATCGTCGCATTGAGTTCGACCGAGGTCCTCGCTGCGACGCTCGCTGCGCAGTAGATCATCGAATGCCGCTCGCTCAACACGACGCGATCCATGTATTGGTCAGCCATCATTCCCCGCAGCAGTTCTTGTCGACGGTGCGGTTCCGATCGTCAACGACCCGCACCGTTATCCTTTTCAGGCCCGCCCCTTTCACGCATGCACGATTCCCTGCACGGCATTGCGAATCATCGCGAGACCGAGGGCTCTCGCGACCCAGCCTCTTCGGGGTGCCTCGCAAAGCACGCCATTTCCCGTTGAATCACCGCATCGTGGGCACTCTGCCGTCGCACACGCTGCGCCGCGGCGGCACTCATGTTTGCAAACAGTCGCGGGTCCCGAATGATCGCCAGCAGTCCTTCGGCAAGTTCGTGCGCGTCCTCTGCCGGCGCGAGCACACCGCACGTTGCGTCGACGAATTCCGGAATGGCGGCAACCGCATTGGTCACCGGGACCAGGCCCGACGCCATCGCTTCGTCGCGCGAAACGCCTTGCGTATCCATTCTCGACGGGCACAAAAATACGCCGTACTCCTTGTGGAGATCCGCAATTTCACGTTGCGTCAGGAAGCGTCGCTCGATTCGAACATTCGAGAATCCGCGAAGCGGCGCTACCGTCTCATCGAAGAGCGCGCCGTCGCCGATCAGGTGGAATTGCATCCGGTCGAAATCCGGCTGGCCCGATAGCTCAAGAATCGCCCCGACGCTCAGATCGTTGGCATAGACCTTGGACGCATACGGCCGAATCGACAGCACCTTCCAGCGCAGTTCGGCATCCTTCTCGACATAGTCGAATCGCGTGGTATCGATCGGGTTATGGATGACGCTGTACGCATCGTCAGGCAGGATCAACTCGAGGTCTTCCATCGCGGTTGTCGCGAGATACTTCGAGACGAAGACGAAGTGCAATGAGGGCGGACGATCCGTCAGCAGAGTCCCCCAGAATTGCGCGCGGCGCTCGCTCTTCAGCGCAGCGGCGGAACGTTGTTCGGCATCGTCGTACAGGAATGCGCGACGCTCGAAGCGCTGGATGTCGGCGCCGTGAACCCAGACGACGATCTTCAGTCGATCAGCGTAAGGCTGCAGCGCGCGCCACATCGCATCGTCGAGGAAGTGGACCAGGACCGAGCGATATCGCCCCGTCTGGAGCAGTCGGTCCAGCACCTCAGCGCCGCCTGTCATCACATCAACGTTCTCGAACTCCTGAAACTCCACTGTCTGTTCGTCACGGAAGCGGAACACGTCGCATCGCACACCATGTGCGCGATAGGCGCGCACCCGGCTGTGCACGAACGCGTTGCGATACAGGTCGTCGTAGGATGGGTAGTGGTTTGTCAGGATGAGATGTTCGCCCTGAGAAAACATATCCGCCGGCAGGAGCGAGCGGTGACCGAGCAGCAACGATTGCACGCGCGCGGAGCCGCTGGCGTAGACCCGCAAGCCGATCCGCAAGTACACCGTGCCCGCCGGCACCTCGATATCGTGATTGCGATTCGAAGCCTTCACGACATGGCCGATCCGCGCCTTTTCGCCATCGAGAAACAACACGACAACCTGCACGTTCAGACCCGGCGAAACTTCAAGATGGAGTTGCAGCTTCCCGTTATCGACCGACAGATCGGACGGCGAAAAATCGCGATCGGCGTACCAATATTCGTGTGAGCCATCAGGCAACGCCGAATCGACCTGCAGACAGCCGCCGCGCTCGACCATCGATACACGACTGTTCGCCGGCGCCTTCGTCAACAGCGATGCCAAATCGCTACCGCGCAATTGCGGAAGCGCATTGCTGTCGAGTCGCTCCGCAGCGACTGCCTCCGCTCTACGCTGCATTTCGTCGAGCGTCAGTCCGTGATCGGACAGGAGCACATCGTCAACGGTCGAGCGGCCCGCCTCATCCAGCGCGACACCGCTTCGGCAGTAGTTGAATTCGTCGACAGCGAAGCACGAAGCGTGGTTGAACTGCGCGGTATACAGTTCCCTCACCCAGTCGCGCAACGACACCGCGGGCAACGTATCGAAACGCGCGATACCCGATCGTGCAGCGATCTCGGTAACGAACGTATACGCTGCGTCATCCCGAAGCAGCGACAGGCCCTTGCTGCCCGACCAAACATACTGGGCAACCTTGCCGATCGCTGGCGCCTGCGCGTAGCGCGTCGCCAGCGCGAGATCCGTCAGATAGTGGGCACCGTAGTAGTCGTCCGCGACCATGACGGAGAGCCACGCGGCAGGCGATGCCAGCGCCTGCAACATGACCGTATCCGATTCAAGCGCAGACAACACGCGCACAGCGCGTCCGTCCGGCACTCCGGCCGGGTCGAACTGCTCCGGCACGACCAATACCAGCGTCTTGGCCCGATATTGCTGCCGCTCGAACGCGCGCAGCAGGCCGTCGGCTTGTGCCTGATCCTTGGCGTACGCAACCACAATGATCTGCGGGAGCAGCGACGGCAAGGTCTCCTCGCTGACCTTCGAAATAACGTAAGCCAGTCGATCCTGATACGTATGCTCGAGCATCACCTTGCGAAGCGCGGCAAGACGGAACTTGCGCGCGCCTGCTTCGTCGTTGCCGAATGCCTCCAGACGTCGCCGAATCTCGGCGCCGCTATCGCTCGTCACGACCAGATCGCCGAACATGAGGCGCACGCCGCGCGAGAAGTTGCTGATCGTGATCGTATTGGACGCCAGCAGTTCATAGACGCGACGCGCGAACATCGACTGTGACTGCTTGATCGAGTTGAGGTTGATCGCGTATCGATAGCCCTTGTATGCCTTGTCGATCTCCGCGTACGGCAGATTGCCGACGACAAACGGCTGGTATTCCTCCGGAAACTGGTAGTTCGCGTCGCTTTTTCCGTAGTTTCTGTCGTAGATTTCCAGTGGTCGAAACTCGGGCAAATTGACAATGAAGTTCCCCAGATCGCGCGTGCGCTCCGGATATCGGACGTAATAGGCGCCGGCAAAGCAGAACGCGTTTTTCCGCTCGTACTTCTCGACGGGATTGTTGACGAGCGGTTGAGCGGCGAACGGCAGCAGATAGACCCGGTCGTGGCCGAGTGCGGCCTTGTAACGATGGATGCAGTCGATGTCCGTCGTAAAAACGAAATCGAACAACTTCGCGGTCGTCAGGAACGTCTCGAAATGGACCGGATCCTCCTTGTTCCAGAAGATCGTCGGAATCTTGTGATCCCGACACCATAGAACGATACCGAGGACTTCCTGACTGAGGTGGCCGACCTTGCTGCCCCAAAGATCATCCTTCCCGCGCCACGCCGATTCAATGAACAGCATGTCCGGATTGAACGCATTCAATTCGGTTTGCCAGTGAGCGGGCGTCAGTTGCAGAAGGTTGCACTCCGGATCGTACGAGCCGAACGTGAACTCGTCCATGATGGCCGCCACCTTGAGTTGCTTCATCCGATGGGCAAGCTGCTGCCCGTCATCGTCGTGCAAACCCTGCAGCCGCGCACGCGCAGCGACCGCCACAGGCTCGACGGCGTCTGCGCGCGATGAAATCGGCGCCGCTTGCAGCATCGGTCGAACGTTGGGACGCTTCAGTCCCTTGGCTTGGTTGTCGTCACGGCGTTGCTTCGACAAACGATGAATCGCCAGCAGCTTGCCCGGCAGGGCGAAGAACCCGCTCCACGACTTGGTGCCGAATATCAGCGCGTGCCCAAGCTGAAACGACAGTGTGTTCTTCGTCCGGAGTATCTGCTGATTTGCGGCAATCAGTTGTTGGCGCAAACGTTCGATCTGCGCGTTCGCTTCGGTGAGTGCCATCTTGTTGCGGACGGCGTCCAGCTTGATTTTCTCGAGGGTCGTCGACGATGACTTCGCTTCCGAGCGCAGCACCGAGAGCATCGAGCCCAGCTCCTGGCGCTCGATCGCGCGCGCACTGCGCTCTGCTTCCAAAGCCGCAATCTTTTTTTCGAGCGCCGCTACACCGGTCGCCCGCAATTGCTCCTGCTGGCGCGCAACGGCCCTTGCCGCATCGACCTCGCTGGTCAGGCTGCCGATCGTCTCGCCGTGCCGTGAAAGCTCGTCCGCGAGCGCGTCGATCGTGACACCGGTGTCCGCGCGGTACTGCCGGAAAGTCTCCTCTTCCCGTTCCCGTATTGCCTTCAGTCCGTTGAATCGGCTCGTGAGATCGGTGATCGTCCGCTGGTACCCGGTGACATCCGCCGCGCCGTCGACGCACAGCGATGTCAGGCCGGCGTCGATACCGGTCGTGGCCTCCCGAGGCTCGCGCAACCGCGCGGCTTCCTCCTCGAGCAGCGACACGAGTTCGTCCTGCGCGGCTCGTTCGGCCCGCAATGCCGCGCATAGCGCCGCATAACGGTCGCGCTCCCGTCGCAAAGCGGCAACCTCGTCCAGACCATCACCCGCACCGACATCGACATTCACGCTCATCCCGACTTCCCTGCCTTTTGAAATTCGTCTTTGCTTTTCCGCGCCATGCCCGAAGCGCGAACGGGAGCAACTCAGCCCCAGATGCCTTTTGTATCGACGAGTCGCTGTGTTTCGCGCAGAGTCGGTTTCATCGTCTTGAATTGCGCGTGGTCGACCAGCATGACAAGGACGTCCGCGCGTGCCAGTGCGTCGTCCAGATCCATCAATCGCGCGCCGCCAAGCTCGAGCTTCTCCGGAATCGCGTCGATATGCGGCTCTACAACGAGGACTTGCTCCGGATACGCGTCGGTGAGCTTGTGCGCGATATCAAGCGACGGACTTTCTCGCAAGTCATCGATATTCGGCTTGAACGCGAGACCGAAACACGCAATTCGGATGTCGCGTCGGGGTTTTCCGGCTTCGCACAGCGAATCGACCGCAGCGCGCACCTTGTCGATCACCCATTGCGGCTTCGAATCATTCACCTCCCGAGCCTGTCGAATCAACTTCGCCTGGCCCGGCGTTTTGTTGACGATGAACCACGGGTCGACCGCGATGCAGTGACCACCGACGCCCGGCCCGGGCTGGAGGATATTGACGCGCGGATGGTGATTCGCGATATCGATCAATTCCCACACATTGATGTCGAGCTTGTCGCAAATGAGGGAAAGCTCATTGGCAAACGCGATGTTGACGTCGCGGAATGCGTTCTCGGTGAGCTTCGACATCTCCGCCGTACGCGCGTCCGTGACCAGCAACTGACCGCTGACGAACGTACGGTAGACCTCTTGCGCACGTACTGCGGAAAGCGGATTGACGCCACCGATCACGCGATCGTTTTCGATCAATTCGCGAATCACCTGTCCGGGAAGGACACGTTCGGGACAATAGGCGACGTAGACGTCGCAGTCGCCCGCGTCCTTCTCCGGAAATACGAGGTCCGGTCGAGCGCGCGCCAACCATTCCACCATCTGCTCGGTCGTACCGACCGGCGAGGTCGACTCGAGAATGACGATGTCGCCCTTCTTGAGAACCGGGGCAATCGATTCGCACGCAGCCTTGACGTATGACAGATCCGGCTCGTAGTTACCGTGAAACGGTGTCGGCACCGCGATCATGAAAGCGTCTGCGGCTTCAGGCCGGGTTGTCGCGCGAAGCCATCCCTCTTTCACCGCCGCGTGCACGACGATATCGAGTTCCGGCTCGACGATATGAATCTCGCCTCGATTGATCGTATCGACAGCATGCTGATCGATATCGACACCGACGACCTTGATCTTGCGCGATGCGAGCACGGCCGCGGTCGGAAGACCGATATATCCGAGTCCGATGACGGATATGGATTGGATGGCATTTTTCACGGAACGTCCTTGATGATGTATGGAGGCGCGGCAACGCTTTGACATGCCGCGCGAATCAGGGCTGACTGATCGCCCTTATCGTGCGCGGCATTACCCGGCGAACGCGCGAACCGGACCTGGAATCGAAGAGAACGCCAGTGGTTCGTTGCGATCGCTTTCGCCGACGAGGTGATGCACGATGCGTTCGCACGCACGCCCATCTCCATACGGATTGTGCGCACGCGCCATTTCCTCGTAGCGCACCGCATCGTCGAGCAATTGGCGACAGGCCTCGACAATTCGGCTGCTGTCCGAGCCAACCAGACGAACCGTTCCGGCCGCCACCGCTTCAGGTCGCTCCGTCGTATCGCGCATCACGAGCACCGGCTTGCCGAGCGACGGGGCCTCTTCCTGAATTCCCCCCGAATCGGTGAGGATCAGCGCGGCGCGCGACATCAGATAGACGAACGGCAGATAGTCCTGAGGCGCCAGCAGATGAACGTTCGAGATGCCGGAGAGAATCTCTTCCGCCGGCTGCTTGACCTGCGGATTCGGGTGAACCGGGTACACGAAATCGACGTCCGTGTAGTGCGCCGCCAGTTGGCGGATCGCCTGACAGATATTCCGGATCCCTTCTCCGAAATTTTCCCTGCGATGAGCCGTCACGAGCACCATGCGACGCCCGCCTGCAAGCGCCGGAAACGTGTCGCGCATTTGACGCTGGAGTGCCTCATCGTGTTCGAGCCTGCGCGTAACCGAGAGCAACGCATCGATGACGGTATTGCCCGTCACGATGATGTCCTCGTCGCGAACCCGTTCGGCTACGAGGTTCTCGCGCGACGCCTCGGTCGGCGCGAAATGAATGTCGGCGAGCTGGCCCGTCAGCTTCCGATTGCCCTCTTCGGGCCACGGCGAGTGCATGTCGCCGCTACGCAGCCCCGCTTCGACGTGCCCCACCTTGATCTTCAGGTAGAACGCCGCCAGCGCGCTCGCGAAGGTGGTCGTCGTATCGCCATGCACCAACATGTAGTCCGGGCGATACGATGCGAGAACCGGCGTGATCTCGTTCACGATGTCGCACGTGATCGACTGGAGCGTTTGCCCCGCCTTCATCAGATTCAGATCGTAATCCGGCTTTATCTCGAAAAGGTCGAGTACCTGGTCCAGCATTTGCCGGTGTTGTGCGGTGACGCATACGCGGCAATCCACACCCGACCTCCCCCTAAGCGCGTGTACCAGCGGCGCCATCTTGATCGCCTCCGGCCGCGTGCCAAACACGGTCAGAATTTTCATGATAATTATCGTTGCTATTATTTTTTACGAGCCCCCGAAGGAGCAATCTGCCGGTGCGTTCGTGCCAACGAGCCGCCCGCGGCCCTCTCGGTGTCACGTGACGCGCCCTCTACGCGTCATGTGACGTGCTGCCACCATCACCAGAAGATCAGCTTCGCGGCCACTGCCATCTGATAGAGGATTTGCGTAATCCCGCGCGTGATCTCGATACTCTTCGACCTCACCTTCGGCAACACCATGAGCTCATCGCCGGCCTCGACCTTCGTACCGCTGTCGGCCAGTTCGGCCTTGCCGTTCTGATGAATCACGATGATCTTGCTGTTGTCGGCCTTCTGCGTGTATCCGCCGACATGCGCGACATAGTCGCTTGTCGTCATGCCCGATTGCCATTCGACCGCGTTCGGGAAGAGCACCTCTCCATGCACCATGACGACACTGGTTCTTTCGGGGATGTTGATGACGTCGCCATCCTCCAGAATCACGTTGCCCATCGTCTGCTCGTTGAGCACCACCTGCCCCTTGAACTCGGTCTTGCTCGCGAGCGCAGCAAACTTCGTGATGTTCTCGGCTTCCTTCGAGCGCAGATTGGCCTCTTCGCTCGTCGCGGACGGCGCGGACAACGCCGCCTCCTGAAGCTTCTGCAATTCGACGCCGAGCATTTCCTTTTGCCGATCCGCCACCGACTTGCGGAACAACTGGGCCTCGTCCACGCGTGACAATGGATTTTTGCGAACCTGGCTCAGCACCTGCGCCATCGTGGAGCCATACGGGAGCACCAACGCATGCTCTCCCGAATGGGCGCCCTCGACGCGAACCTGAATCGTGCCGGCGTAGCGATCCGACGTGACCGCGAGCTGATCGCCGTCGTTGAGCCTGACGTTCGAAGCATTCGAAATCGGGTAATACTCGGTGGTCCGTTCGGTGCCCTGGCGACGCACGATGCTGACATGCGTTGCACCCGGTTTCGGTCGCGCAACCGCAAGCGCCTGCTGAAGCGTAATGACCGGCGTGGCGAACTCGAAGTCGTATGCGTTGTAGACCTCGCCGCGCACCGAGAAGACGTGTTCGCGCGGCCCAACGACGATCACGTCGCCATCGGCCAGCTGCAGTTGATCGATCTCACCGTTCAACAGGAAGTCGTACAGGTTGAAGCGCTTGCGCACCGCTCCGCCGCGCTTCACCATCACGTCGACATAGCTGCCTCGGTCGACGTCGACACCACCGGCTTTGTCGAGATAGGACAGGATGCTTTCCGACGCGATGCCGCCATACATGCCCGGCTGCTTGACATATCCGGTGACGAAAACCTTTACCGGCTGCGCGACGTCCAGGCTGGCATAAACGTTCACGTTTGCCTTGTAGACTTTGCGCACTTCATTCAGCACACGCCCGTTCAAGTCGGCATTTCGAACACCGGCGACCGTAACCGGCCCGACATTCGGCACGAAGATATTTCCCTGCGGATCGACGGTCAGCTGCCCGTCGAATACGAAAGCACCCCACATCCGCAGCGTAACGGTGTCGCCAATGCCAACCTGATAAGCCGGATTGAATCCGGTCCCCCGACTGTTGTGGAACGTCCCGCCGAACAACTGCGAGCCGAACATGCTGTTCGGCGCCTGCGGAGCGACACTGACGTCGACCGGACTCGGAGCCATCCCGCCGGATCCACCTTGCTGACGCGACACCTTGCCGCCCTGAAGCATCATCGCCCCGGCCGCGACGTCGTCCGGGTTGTACCCGAAACCCGTCGAGGCAGCACCGCGCTGTCCGCCGTCAGCCGCGGCCCTGGACGACGTCGAACCACTATCGCTGTCGGTTCCCGAGAGCCCGAACAGCGTATCGCTGAGCCCGGCCCACCCCGCCGTGCTCGCGGCGCCCAGCATCAGGGCAATCAATGCCTTTCGGCCTGTTGATAGATTGATCATCTCAATATTTGCATTCGTCGATGCCTGCTTGCATTCGCCACCCCGTCACGGCAACGACGCTGTACCGGCCATTCAAGTTCGTGCGAACTGCCACCCCGATACGACATCCCGGCGGCAGTCGTGTCCGTTACGTCCGGTGATCTTCGATGATCGCTTGTGCCAGCCTCACGACACCGAACAACAACAACAATCCGACAACCAGGGACATCATGATGTGCAGCCTGCGCGGGTACTCGGCCTCTTCCGGCAGGTTGGGCGTCACGATCACGGACAGGCTCTTTGCCTTGTGCCCCGATTCGATCCGAGCTTTTTCGAATGTCGACAGCGATACCTTGTACAGGTCGGCCGCAAACTGGAGGCGCGACTTGAGTTCCGCATACTGCGCGGCCGTACGGTTCATCTTGCCGTCGCCGGGCGCACTGAGCTTGGCTCGCTCGACGGCAATCTGCGCGACAAGCGCCGATAGCGCGTTGCGCTTCGCCACGACCGGCGGCGCGTCGTCGTTCATGTAGGTCTGCAGGTTGCGCAATTCCGCTTCGAGCTCCGCCTGCTTCGACTGCATTTCGACCACCATGCGTCCGCCCGCCTCGGCGCTCGCCGTCGGATCCAGCATGCCGGTCTTGTTTTCGAACGCGATCACCGCATCGCGTGCCGTCTTGACTTCGTCATACGACCGATCGATTTCCTCACGCGCAAACAGCATGTCGTTACGCGAAATGCGATGCGACAACTCGTTCAGGAAAGTTTCGCTTTCGCTCAGCAACGTTCGATTGAACGTCTGCGCGAAGGCCGGCGACAGACCTTGTGTCCGAATCGTCAACAGCCCCGTCTTGTCGTCTACATCGACGCTGACACGCCGCATGTAGTACTTCAGCGTTTCCTCTCGCGTGGCGTGCGGCGAAAGCCGGTTGAACCAGTCGAGCCCGACATGCCCGAACGCCTCCTTGAGCTTCAGCCGCGCATCCACTTTCGCCAGCATGTCCGGCGATTCGATGTACTGCTTGAGCACGACTGCGTCGTCCCGCGCCGATGCATCGCCGCCGCCGCCAAGCAGCGCCTGAATATTCAGCCCCGTGCCGACGGAACGTCCGGAGTCTTTGACCAGCACCTGCGATTCACTGACGTAGCGATCCCGGGAAACCAGCCCGAGATACAACCCGCACACAACGAGCGGTACCGCGACAAGCGACACCTGCAGCCGATGCCCGCGCAGCTTCCCCAACCAATCAGACATTGTTCTCTTGCTTGTAAACTTCGATCGCCTCATTCACGTCGGGGTAGTACGTGACTTTCCCGTCGCCGATCAGCAACCCGACGTCGCAAACCCGACTTACCTCGTCGAGGCCGTGCGACACAAATATGAACTGGCTGACGGCGCGCCTGGCCATCATCAACGCCTCGCTTTTTTTTCTAAAAACGGCATCGCCGACCGCCGTCACCTCGTCAATCACGTAGTAGTCGAAGTCGAACGCCATCGACAGCCCGAACCCCAATCGCGCCCGCATGCCGGTGGAGTAGCTGCGGATCGGCATGTCGAAAAACTTGCCGAGTTCACAGAAATCCGCGACGAACCGCACCTTCTCCGCCAGTTCGCCCTTGCTCGCGTACAGGCGTGCGACGAATTTGACGTTCTCGCGCCCCGTCATGCTGCTTTGGAATCCGTTTGCGAGACCAACCGGCCACGAAATGCGCCGGTTCGTCACGACCCGGCCGCGATCGGGCCGATCAATGCCGCCAATGATGCTGAGCAGCGTGCTCTTGCCAGCGCCATTACGCCCGATCAAACCAATACTTTTCCCCGATGGCACTTCGACATTGACGTCCTTGAACACGTAATGCCGACCCGACGGCGTCTTATACGATTTCGTGAGATTCTCGAGTCGAATCATGATCTCAGCAGGGAGGGTTCACGTGCCTTGTACAGGGCCATACCGGCGAACAGAACGACAAGCGCGCAAAACGCGGGGTATGCGAGACCGACGTTTTCAGCCGCGTATGCCGGCACGATCGTGTGCCGCAATAACTCGAGAATATGAACGAGAGGATTCCACAATACCCAGCTGCGGTATTCCGCCGGAATGGTTGTCAACGGATACATCACCGCACTGGTGAAATAAAGGGGCCGCATGAACAACGGGATGACCTTCTCGCTGATCGGGAACTCATGGCCAATAACCATGAAGATGATCCCGATACCCAGCCCGAGAAGCACGAGTATCGTCCAGATTCCGGCGAGTTCCGGAATATCACCCAATTGAACCGGCTGCCCACCGAGGCCGAGAATAACCAGCAATACAACCAGGACGACCGCGCTGATAATACATTCGAGACCCGCACGTGCAATCAGTGTATCCAGCGGATGCACCGGACGATAGCTCAGCAGTCCGAGGTTTGCCTCCAGCGCGTTCAACGATCGCAGCGCGATGTTGATGAACATGAAGTACGGTACCAGACCGCAGATGAGAAATACAGGAAACGAAATACCGGGCATCGTATGTTTCGCAATCAGCCCCAGGATTGCGAACAATACGAGCATGTGAACGACAGGCTCGAGAAATACCCACAGATATCCAAGCCTGTGCTTGCCGAACCGGGTCTTCAGTTCGCGCAAAAACAATGCATAAACGACTCTTCGCTGAATAGCAAATTCTTCGCCCAGCCTGGACTCCTCGTCTGGCGGCTCTACCATACCCAACCCCGGTCCCACTTTTATCGTTTGCGCCCCGTGCGTGGTGAAACTTTTGCCCCACGCTCCTAATTTTTTAAATCACCTCAAACTACCGAGGCGCCGCATTGTACCAGCTTACATGCGAGAAAACTTCCTTACCTTTAAACGTTGTTAACGCTTCTACACATGCTTTCGATTTGCGCAACACATCTGCTTGCCGCAGTAAAAAATGCCGCCCCTTTGTCGCGCAATGCAGACCTGCGAGTTATTGTCGCAGCGTGTTGTAAAATCCGGTAATAATCAGACCGGATACAGGCTGAAACCGCCAGATTCATCTCACCCCGGAGCCCCCATGCCGAACCTGGAAACCGCCCAGCAATTCCTGATGACCCGCGGCCTCGACCTCGGCCTGAACCTCCTCGCCGCAGTCGTCTTGTGGTTCATCGGCCGCTGGGCGATCCGCCTCGGCACCCGTCTGCTCGGCAAGGTCGTGCGCCGCAGCGGCAAGGTCGATCCGACGCTCACCGACTACCTGACCTCGGTCGTCGGCGTGCTGCTGACGATCCTGCTGATCCTCGCGATCCTGCAGATCTTCGGCGTTCAGACCACGTCGTTCGCCGCACTGCTCGCCGGCCTCGGCCTCGCGATCGGCACCGCCTGGGGCGGCCTGCTCGCCCACTTCGCCGCCGGCGTGTTCATGCAGGTGCTGCGTCCGTTCAAGATCGGCGACGTGATCAGCGCGGGCGGGGTCACGGGCACGGTGAAGGAACTCGGCCTGTTCGGCACGACGATCATCACCGCCGACAACATCGTGACGATCGTCGGCAACAACAAGATCTTCTCGGACAACATCGCGAACTACAGCGCGACGCCGCATCGCCGCGTCGACCTGACCGCGAAGATCGCCAACAGCGTCGATGCCGTCGACGCGATCAACCGCCTGAAGACGCAGATCCAGGTGATCCCGAACGTGCTGAAGGTGCCGGCGCCGGACGTCGGCGTGCTGCAGTTCACGCCGGAAGGCCCGCTGCTGTTCGTGCGCCCGTCGACGCAGCCGGAGAATTACTGGCAGGTGTACTGCGATACCAACCGCGTGATCCTCGAGACGTTCCGCGACGCGCAATACCCGACGCCCGAAACGCCGCTCGCGCATCGCACCACCTGAACCGCACGAACCGCACGGACGAAAAAAAAGCGTGGCGACCGCCACGCTTTTTACTGCGCCGAAGCGAAACGTGCCGGCTCAGCGCCCGCCCGTCTTCCGCGCATCGCCCGAGTGCCGCCCGCGCACCAGCTTCCACAGCGCGCCAAACGCGATCGGCACGATCGCCGCGCCGATCCCCACCAGCACGATCACGTTCAGATACTGGCGGATGAACGGGATATTGCCGAAGAAGTAACCGAGCAGCACCAGCAGCAGCACCCAGACCAGCGCGCCGATCACGTTGAACAGCTGGAACCGTGCGAAGCTCATCGACGATGCCCCGGCGACGAACGGCGCGAACGTGCGCACGACCGGGATGAAGCGCGCGAGCACGATCGTCTTGCCGCCGTGCTTGTCGTAGAACGAGTGGGTCTTCTCCAGCGCCGCGCGGTCGAGGAAGCGCTCGAGCACCGGGATATGGGTATTGAACACCTTCGGCCCGACCCAGCGGCCGATCACGTAGTTCAAGGTATTGCCGGCAATCGCCGCGACCAGCAGCAGCACGATCAGCACGACGACGTTCATGTCGCCCGTCGCCCCGAACGCACCGCCGATGAACAGCAGCGAATCGCCGGGCAGGAACGGCAGCACGACGAGCCCCGTCTCGCAGAACACGATCAGGAACAACACCAGATACACCCATGCGCCGTACTGCCGGATGAAGTCGCCGAGGAACGCGTCGATATGCAGGACCAGGTTGACGAAATGAAGCAGCGTATCCAAATGCGATTCCTCGAAGGCGAAAAGGCCGTAGCGGCCGGAAAAAGCGGAAGCGCCCGCCAGACAAGGCGGCGCGCGGAACGGAGCCATCATACCGAAACTACCTTAAGGCTCCGTGAAAAAACGTAACCGGCCGCGGCCCCGGCATGCATCCGCCGCCTCGCTATAATTCGGCCATGTCCGAAATCACCGAAACGGCCGCGGGCGCCGCGCCCGCCCCTGCTTCGCGCCCACTGCGCGCGATCCAGCCCCTGCCCGACCAGCTGATCAGCCAGATCGCCGCTGGCGAGGTCGTCGAACGCCCGGCGTCGGTCGTCAAGGAGCTGCTCGAGAACGCGATGGACGCGGGCGCGACGACGCTGCGCATCGTGCTCGAGGAAGGCGGCGTCAAGCGCATCTCGATCACTGACGACGGCTGCGGGATTCCGCCCGACGAACTGCCGCTCGCGCTGATGCGCCACGCGACCAGCAAGATCCGCTCGCTCGAGGAGCTCGAGGCGGTCGCGACGCTGGGTTTTCGCGGCGAAGCGCTCGCGTCGATCGCGTCGGTCGCCGAAATGTCGATCACGAGCCGCACGGCGGAGGTCGCCCATGCGACGAAGATCGACGCGACCACGGGCGCGCTGTCGCCGGCCGCCGGTGCGGTCGGCACGACGATCGAGGTGCGCGAGCTGTACTTCAACACGCCCGCGCGCCGCAAGTTCCTGAAAAGTGAGCAGACCGAGTTCGGCCACTGCCTCGAAATGATCCGCCGCGCCGCGCTCGCGCGGCCGGACGTCGCGATCTCGGTGCTGCACAACGGCAAGGCCGTCGAGCACTGGAACGCGACCGAACCCGCGCAGCGCGTCGCGAAGATCCTCGGCGACGGCTTCGCTACCGCGCACCTGCCGCTCGACGAGCAGGCCGGGCCGCTCGCCGTCTACGGCTGCGCGGGCCTGCCGACCGCGAGCCGCGGCCGCGCCGACCAGCAATACTTCTTCGTCAACGGCCGCTTCGTGCGCGACAAGTTGCTCACGCACGCGGTGCGCGCGGCGTATGAAGACGTCCTCCACGGCGACCGCTACCCGTCGTACGTGCTGTTCCTCGACCTGCCGCCCGAAGCCGTCGACGTGAACGTGCATCCGTCGAAGATCGAAGTGCGGTTCCGCGATTCGCGCTCGATCCACCAGTACGTCTTCCACTCGGTCCAGCGCGCCCTCGCCCGCCATGCGGGTGCGTCGCCGGAAACCACCGCGGGCGGCCACGCCGCGCAACTGTCGCCGGCGCCGGGCGGCCCCGCGTCGTTCCTGAATACGCCGCTCGGCCTGAGCGCGGCCACCGGCACGGGCGGCAGCGGCTTCTCGTCGCCGTCGTCATCCTCATCGTCGTCCGGCAACACGTGGATGCGCCAGGCGCGCATGACGCAGGGCACGCTGCCGGTCGCACAGCCGCTCGCGCTCTACGACGCGCTGTTCGGCCGCAAGGACACGGGCGCCGGCACGCCGGACGGCACGACCGTCATCGCGCACGGTTCGGCGAGCGCGCCGAACACGCCGCCGGGCTTCGTCGCGTCGCCGCTCGCGGCCACCGCGCACGACGAGCAGCCGCTCGGCTTCGCGCTCGGCCAGATCCACGGCATCTACGTGCTCGCGCAGAACGCGCACGGCCTCGTGATCGTCGACATGCATGCGGCGCACGAGCGGATCCTGTACGAACAGTTCAAGAACGCGCTCGCCGACCGCACGATCGCCGTGCAGTCGCTGCTGCTGCCGATTTCGATGACGGCGACGCCGGTCGAGATCGGCACGGTCGAGGAAGAGCGCGACACGCTCGAATCGCTCGGCTTCGACCTCGCGGTGCTGTCGCCGACGACGCTCGCGATCCGCGCGGTGCCCGCGCTGCTGAAGGATGCTGACCTGCAGTCGCTCGCGCGCGCGGTGCTCGCCGACCTGCACGCGTTCGGCGGCTCGCGCGTGCTCACCGAGCGCCAGCACGAATTGCTCGGCACGCTCGCCTGCCACCACGCGGTGCGCGCGAACCGGCGCCTGACGCTCGACGAGATGAACGCGCTGCTGCGCCAGATGGAAGCGACCGAACGCGCGGATCAGTGCAATCACGGCCGGCCGACCTGGTATCAGCTCACGCTGAACGATCTCGACCGCCTCTTCATGCGCGGCCAATGAGCGCTTCATCGCAGTCCCGTCCGACGACGATCGCCTGCCTGCTCGGCCCCACCGCGTCGGGCAAGACGGCCGCCGCGCTGGCGCTGGCCGCGCGCCGGCCGATCGAGATCGTCAGCGTCGATTCGGCGCTCGTCTATCGCGACATGGATATCGGCACCGCGAAACCGACACGCGACGAACGCGCGAGCGTGCCGCACCATCTGATCGACATCATCGACCCGGCCGATGCGTATTCGGCGGCCGAATTCCGCGCGGACGCGCTGCGCCTGATCGGCGAGATCGCCGCGCGCGGCCGCACGCCGCTGCTCGCGGGCGGCACGATGCTGTACTACAAGGCGCTGACGCAGGGTCTCAACGACCTGCCGACCGCCGATCCGGCCGTGCGCGCCGAGCTCGACGCCGACGCCGCGCGCGACGGCTGGCCCGCGCTGCATGCGCGGCTCGCGCAGGTCGACCCGGCGACGGCCGCGCGGCTCGCGCCGAACGATTCGCAGCGGATCCAGCGCGCGCTCGAAGTGTTCCTGCTGAGCGGGCAGCCGATGTCGGTGCTGCTCGCCGCGCCGCGGCGCGCGGACGACGAGGCCGCCGCGTACCGCTTCATGCCGGTCGCGCTCGAGCCGTCGGACCGCGCGGTGCTGCACGCGCGCATCGCGCAACGCTTCGACGCGATGCTCGACGCGGGCTTCATCGACGAGGTCGAACGGCTGCGCCGCCGCGAGGATCTGCATCTCGGCCTGCCGTCGATGCGCTGCGTCGGCTACCGGCAGGCCTGGGAATTCCTCGACGGCGACACCGACTACCGGACCATGCGCGACAAGGGCATCTTCGCGACGCGCCAGCTGTGCAAACGGCAGATCACATGGCTGCGTGCGATGCCCGAGCGGATCGTCGTCGACTGTGTCGCGCCGGATGCGACCGCGCACGCGCTCGACACGCTCGAGCGCGTGCTGGACGACCGCCTGCCGACCTGAGCCCGGCGCGGGCGCGGGTCAACCGCCGCGCTGGCGCGCCGCCAGACGCGCGCGCGCGCCATCGACGATCAACGCAACGCCACGCTCGAACGCTTCGTCGCCGCCACGCTCGCGCAGCGCAGTCCAGCCCTGCGCGAGGAGCGGATGCTCGGCCGTGTCAGGCAGCGTCGTGTCGGTTTCGCGTTCTGCTTCCGCCTGCTCTTCCAGCACCCAACCGACCACGAAGCGGCCGAGCGCATACATCACGTCGACCGCTTCGTCTGGCGCAAAGCCCGCCGCGGCCAGCAGCGCCACCTTCCGTTCGATCGAATCGAAATGCAGTGTGCGCGGCCGCGTACCGGCATGCAGGCGCGCGCCGTCGCGATAGGCGAGCAGCGCGCGACGGAAACCGCGCGCATTCTCGAGAAGCCATGCATCCCATGTGTCGCCCGGCCGCGGCAGCGACGCGCCGTGGCGCTCGAGCATGATCGCCTCGGCCATCGCGTCGAGCAGCTCGGCCTTGTTGCGGAAGTGCCAGTACAGCGTCGGCGACTGCACGCCAAGCCGCTCCGCGAGCCGCCGCGTCGACAGCCCGTCGATACCGACCTCGTTCAGCAGATCGAGCGCCGCGCGCATCACCGTGTCGCGCGTGAGCCGCGCACCCGTGTCCTTCATCTCTATCACCGATAGGGAAACTATGGAATAATCGTCACTCTATCATCGATAGAGTGGTCGCCTTGAATCCGTCCCTGATTGCCATCCTCGCCACGGTCTTGCTCGACGCGATCGGCGTCGGGATCGTGATGCCGATCCTCCCCGGGCTGCTGCGCACGCTCGCCGGCGCCGGCAGCACCGACACCCACTATGGGATCCTGCTCGCGCTGTACGCGTTCGCCCAGTTCCTGTGCGCCCCGCTGCTCGGCACGCTGAGCGATCGCTTCGGCCGCCGGCCCGTGCTGCTCGCGTCGCTTGCCGGCGCCGCGCTCGACTACTTGCTGATGGCGCTCGCGCCGACGCTGGCGTGGCTTTACGTCGGGCGGCTGATCGCCGGCATCACCGGTGCGAACGTCGCGGTCGCAACCGCGTACGTGACCGACGTCACGGCCGAACCCGACCGCGCACGGCGCTTCGGCCAGCTCGGCGCGATGATGGGCGTCGGCTTCATAGCGGGCCCGCTGATCGGCGGGTTGTTCGGCGCGCTGCACCTGCGCGCGCCGTTCGTCGCGGCCGCGCTGCTCAATGCGCTGAACCTCGCGCTCGTATGGCGCGCGCTGCCGGAATCACGTCCGCGCGCGGCCCGGGAAAGTCGCGGGCTCGCCACGCTCAACCCGTTCGCCGGCCTGCGCCGGCTGAGCGGCGCGCCCGCGCTCGGCCCGCTGATCGGCATCTACGTGATCGTCGCGCTGGTGTCGCAGGCGCCCGCGACGCTGTGGATTCTGTACGGCCAGGAGCATTTCGGCTGGTCCACGCCCGTCGCCGGGCTGTCGCTCGCCGGCTACGGGGCGTGCCACGCGCTCGCGCAGGCCTTCGCGATCGGGCCGCTGATCGCACGGCTCGGCGAGCGCCGCGCACTCGCGCTGGGCCTCGCGGGCGACGCGCTCGGGCTGGTGGTGATCGCGTTCGCGACGGCCGCATGGGTGCCGTTCGCGCTGCTGCCGCTGTTCGCGGCGGGGGGCATGACGCTGCCGGCGTTGCAGGCGATGCTCGCGCGTCAGGTCGACGATGCCCGCCAAGGCGAACTGCAGGGCACGCTCGCGAGCGTGGCGAGCCTCATCGGCGTCGCCGGGCCGCTCGTCGTCACGACGACCTACGCGGCCAGCCGCGGCACGTGGCCGGGGCTCGTATGGGCCGCGGCCGCGCTGCTCTATCTGCTGGTGCCGCCGTTGCTGGTGGGCGCGCGCCCGACGAGCGCCCCGCGGCCGTCCACGTGACCGGCGGCCAGCTGCCCGGCAGCGCTCACGCCACCTCGCTCACTGCGCGGGCGTCACCAGATTCGCATCGCGCGTGAGCTGCCAGCGGCCATCCGACTTGCGGAAGATCGTCAGCGTATGGCCGGAGCGGCGCACGGTGTCGCCGCCCGGCGGCGTCACGTCGATCTCGATGAAATTGCGCAGGTACGCCCAGTCGCCCATCACGCGCAGTTCGTCGATCCGGTAGCGGCCATCGACCTTCGGCCCGTTGCCGGCCGCCGCGTTCGCGTCGCGCGACGCGGCCGCGAACGCCGCCTTGTCGAACGGCGGCTTGCCGGCCACCATGAAAATCGCGTCGTCGGCGATCAGGTCGAGCACGGTCGCCAGATCGCCGCGCCGGCTCGACACGAACCAGGTTTCTACCAGGTCGCGAATCGCGCGTTCGTCTTCGGTCATCGTCGTTCCTCCTTCGGGGCGCGTCGAGATGCCTGCCCGCGCCAGAAAAAAAGCCGCCCGGATCGACTCCGGGCGGCTTTCGTTGCTGCATCCTGCGTGTGCTGCGTCAGACCACGACCGTCTGCGCCTCGCCTTCGCGGCTCGCACGCACGGTGCCGATCTTCCACACTTGTTCGCCGGCGGCCGTCAGGTCGGCGATCGCCGCGTCGGCATCCGCCGCCGACACGATCACCGCCATGCCGATCCCGCAGTTGAACACGCGGTGCATTTCCGCGTCGGCGACGCCGCCGTGCTCCTGCAGCCACTTGAACAGCGGCGGCAGCGGCCATGCGTTCTGGTCGAGCTCGGCGGTGAGGCCTTCGCGCAGCACGCGCGGAATATTCTCGACGAGACCGCCACCGGTGATGTGGGCCATGCCCTTCACCGGCAGCTTCTGCATCAGCGCGAGCAGCGGCTTCACGTAGATGCGCGTCGGCGCCATCAGCGTGTCGGCCAGCGAGCGGCCATGGAAATCGGCCGACAGGTCGGGGTTCGCGCGCTCGATGATCTTGCGCACCAGCGAGAAGCCGTTCGAGTGGATGCCACTCGATGCGAGGCCGAGCACCACGTCGCCTTCGGCGATCGTGCTGCCGTCGATGATCTTGCTCTTCTCGACCGCGCCGACCGCGAAACCGGCCAGGTCGTATTCGCCGTCCGGGTACATGCCCGGCATTTCGGCCGTCTCGCCGCCGATCAGCGCGCAGCCCGACAGTTCGCAGCCGTGCGCGATGCCCTTGACGACCGTGGCGGCCGTGTCGACGTCGAGCTTGCCGCACGCGAAGTAGTCGAGGAAGAACAGCGGCTCGGCGCCCTGCACGAGGATGTCGTTCACGCTCATCGCGACGAGATCCTGGCCGACGGTGTCGTGTTTGTTCAGATGAAACGCCAGCTTGAGCTTGGTGCCGACGCCGTCGGTGCCCGACACGAGCACGGGCTCCTTGTACTTCTTCGGCACTTCGAACAGCGCGCCGAACCCGCCGATGCCGCCGAGCACGCCGTCGCGCAGGGTTTTCTTCGCAAAAGGCTTGATCTTGTCGATGAGCGCGTCGCCCGCGTCGATGTCGACGCCTGCGTCGCGGTAGGACAGACCCTGAGCGTCGGGAGCGGATTTCGGAGGATTCATGGGGGAATGCGAGAAGGTCGGTAAAATGCGATTTTACCCGAAGCCGGCCCGTTGGCCGGAATTCCCCGCACCGAATCGTCAGGGATTGCATCTTGGTCGACACGTCCCCGTTTTCATCGCTCCGCGAGCCGCGCCGAAACCCGCGCGCCGCCGTGCGTGCGGCCGCGTGTGCAGGCACCGGAGCAGCCCCTCGCGCGTGCCCGGCGTACGGCGCGCGTTTCATCAACCGACCCGCATTGTGACTGTTGTGTCCCGTCAACTGACGCTCGATCTCGGCACGCCGCCGCCCGCCACGTTCGACAACTTCATCATGAATGAAGAGAACGACGAGCTCATCTCGCGGCTTCAGAAGCTCGACCTCGCGCTCGCGGCGGGGCCCGTGCCGGACCGGTCGTTCTATATCTGGGGCGAGCCGGGCAGCGGCCGCACCCACTTGCTGCAGGCGCTCGTGAGCGACGCGTCGTACGGCTACGCGCGCTACCTCACACCGCAGAGCCCGCTCGGCGCGTTCACGTTCGACCCGCGCATCGGCATCTACGCGATCGACGACTGCGACCGGATGAGCGACACGCAGCAGGTCGCGCTGTTCAACCTGTTCAACGAGGTCCGCGCGCACCCGTCGAGCGCGTTCGTCGCGGCGGGCCCGGCGGCGCCGCTCGCGCTCGACGTGCGCGAGGATCTGCGCACGCGCCTCGGCTGGGGGCTCGTGTTCCACCTGTCGCCGCCGTCCGACGCCGGCAAGATCGCCGTGCTGAAGCTCGCGGCCAAGGAGCGCGGGATCGCGCTCACCGACGACATCGCCGCCTATCTGCTGACCCATTTCCGCCGCGACATGCCGAGCCTGATGGCGCTGCTCGACGCGCTCGACCGCTTCTCGCTCGAGCAGAAACGCGCCGTCACGCTGCCCTTGCTGCGCCGGATGCTGGCGCGCCCCGGCGACGACATCGCACCGCCCGGCACAGGCCCCAACCGCTTCGAGTAAAATGCGCATCCATGACTAATCTGGCACTCTTTGACCTCGATCACACGCTGATCCCGACCGATAGCGACCACGAATGGGGTCGCTTCATGGTGAAGCTCGGCATCGTCGACGCGGAAAGCTTCTCGCGTCAGAACGATCAGTTCTTCGCCGACTACAAGGCCGGCAAGCTCGACATCCATGCGTATCTGTGCGCGATGCTCACGCCGCTCGCGAAGTACTCGCGCGCGCAGCTCGCCGAATGGCACGAGCAGTACATGCACGAGGTGATCCGCCCCGCGATGACGCCCGCCGCGCTCGAACTCGTGCGCAAGCACGTCGATGCCGGCGATCTGTGCTGCGTCGTGACGGCGACCAACGAATTCATCACGCGTCCGATCGCGACCGCGTTCGGCGTCGACACGCTGATCGCGTGCGAGGTCGAAACGACCGACGGGCACCCCGACTCGCCGTACACGGGCCGGCCGACCGGCACGCCGAGCTATCGCGAAGGCAAGATCGTACGCACCGAAGCATGGCTCGCGTCGCTCGGCAAGCACTGGGACGACTTCGAACACAGCTACTTCTACAGCGACTCGCACAACGACATTCCGTTGCTCGAGAAAGTCACCGACCCGATCGCGACCAACCCCGACGACACGCTGCGTGCGCATGCAAGCAACCGCGGCTGGCGCATCCTGGATCTCTTCTGAACGTCGTGATCAAAAAATTCATTCGCAAGCTGCTCGGCCAGGACGATGCCGAACAAACGTCACCCGTCGAGGCGCCCGCCGTCGAAACGGCCCCCGCTCCGCGCCCCGCGAAGGCTAGCCGCGGCGGCGCCGCCGCCAAAAAGCCGCGCGGCAATCACGAACCGACCGTCGTGCCGGCCAGCGTGCACCAGATCGATCCGTCATTGATCTCGCGGAACGCGGTGCGCGTGACCGACACGCTGCAGCAGGCGGGTTTTCGCGCGTTCATCGTCGGCGGCGCGGTGCGCGACCTGCTGCTCGGCATCGCGCCGAAGGACTTCGACGTCGCGACCGACGCGACGCCGACCGAGGTGCAGCGCCTGTTCCGCCGTGCGCGCCTGATCGGCCGCCGCTTCCAGATCGTCCACGTGCAGTTCGGCCAGGAACTGATCGAGGTGTCGACGTTCCGCGCCATGGTCGACGCGCCGCCCGAAGCCGCCGCTGCCGAGCCGCCGAAGCGGCTGAAGCGCGACGAACTCGATCGCCGCACGCATGCGGTGGATGCAAGCGGCCGCGTGCTGCGCGACAACGTCTGGGGCGAACAGCACGAAGACGCCGCGCGCCGCGACTTCACGATCAACGCGATGTACTACGACCCGTCGACGCAGACAGTGCTCGACTACCACGACGGGATGGCCGACATCCGCGCCCGCCTGCTGCGGATGATCGGCGATCCGGCCACGCGCTATCGCGAGGATCCGGTGCGGATGCTGCGCGTCGTGCGCTTCGCGGCGAAGCTCGGCTTCGAGATCGAGACGCACACGCGCGAACCGATCAACGCGTTGGCCGACCTGATCAACAACGTGCCGGCCGCGCGCCTGTTCGACGAAATGCTGAAGCTGCTGCTGTCGGGCCAGGCGCTCGCGTGCCTGCAGCGGCTGCGCAAGGAAGGCCTGCACCACGGGCTGCTGCCGCTCCTCGACGTCGTGCTCGAACAGCCGCAGGGCGAGAAGTTCATCACGCTCGCGCTGAACAATACCGACGCGCGCGTGCGCGCCGGCAAGACGGTGTCGCCGGGCTTCCTGTTCGCGACGCTGCTGTGGCACGACATGCGTCAGCGCTTCGAACAATACACGGCCGAAGGCGAAATCCCGGTACCGGCGCTCCATCGCGCGATGGACGACGTGATCGACATGCAGACCGAGAAGCTCGCGATCCACAAGCGCTACTCGGCCGACATGCGCGAAATCTGGGGCCTGCAGTTGCGCCTGGAAAAACGCTCGGGCCGCAGCGCGATGCGGCTGCTGGAACACCAAAGGTTTAGAGCGGGGTATGATTTCCTCCTGTTACGCTGCGAATCCGGCGAGCTGGAAGCAGCTGTCGGCCAGTGGTGGACGGATTTCATCGAAGGCGACGCAGCCGCTCGTGAGGCACTCCTCACGCAGGGTGGCTCGAAGGAAAAATCGCCCCGCAAGCGGCGCCGCCGCGGCGGTGTGCGAAACCGCAAGCCGGACGAAGGCGCAGCCGAGCAGGCGCCGGACACCGCAGGCGGTACCGCGAGCGGTTCCGACGACTGACGCGCGCGCCGGCGAACGACGTAGGAAGTGATGCCATGACGGTTGCATATATCGGACTGGGGGCGAATCTCGGCGATGCACGCCAGACCCTGAAGGACGCGGTGGTGTGCCTTGCGCAGCAGCGCACCATCTCGATCCTCGGCAAGTCGAGCCTGTATCGCACGGCGCCCTTCGAGGCGGGCGGCGACGATTACTACAACTGCGTCGTCAAGCTCGACACGACGCTGTCGGCCCGCGAGCTGCTCGCGCTCTGCCAGAAGATCGAACATCACTTCGGGCGCGAGCGCCCGTATCGCAACGCGCCGCGCACGCTCGACCTCGACATCCTGCTGTTCGGCACCGACTCGATCGACGAACCCGACCTCATCGTCCCGCATCCGCGCCTCACCGATCGCGCCTTCGCGCTCGTGCCGCTCGTCGAGATCGAGCCGGCGCTCGACATTCCGGCGCGCGGCCGCGCCGATGCGTTCCTCGCCGCCGTCGCCGACCAGCGCGTCGAGAAGGTGCAGACCTGTCAATGCCTGATGCAGAAGGCCCTGGCCGCCGGCGCAGACGCCGACAAGAACCGCTGCCCATGAACCCCACTCCACTGACCGTCACCGCCCCCGACCTGCGCGCCCCCCATCGCTATCTCGTGATCGAAGGCCCGATCGGCGTCGGCAAGACGACGCTCGCGCGTCTGCTCGGCGAGCGCTGGTCGATGCAGGCGCTGCTCGAACGCCCGCAGGACAACCCGTTCCTCGAACGCTTCTACCGCGACACCGCGCGCTACGCGCTGCCCGCGCAGCTGTCGTTCGCGCTGCAGCGCGCGCAGCAGGCGCGCGAACTGATCGGCGCGCTCGATACGGGCCGGCCCGTCGTCGCCGACTACATGCCGCAGAAGAACGACATCTTCGCGCGGCTGAACCTGCCGGAAGACGAATGGCAGCTGTATCGGTCGATCGCGACGCACCTCGATGTGCCGCAGGCGCCCGCGCCCGATCTCGTCGTCTACCTGCAGGCGAGCCCCGAGGTGCTGTTCTCGCGCATCCAGAAGCGCGGGCTGCCGATGGAACTGCAGATCAGCGACGCATATCTGCGCTCGCTCGTCGACGCGTACAACGAATTCTTCTATCACTACGACCGCACGCCGGTACTGACGGTCGCAGCCGAACACCTGAACCCGCAGGATTCCCCCGAAGACCTCGCGCTGCTGATCGAGCGCATCGAGACGATGCGCGGCCGCAAGGAATCCTTCGTCAAGGGCGAGACGACGCGCTGACGCGTCCTCGCCCGTCGTTTTCACCATCGAACCGGATTTCCCATGACCTATCTCCAGGAATCGAGCCGGCCTGCCGTCACGGTGCCGAAGCTGCAGGCAATGCGCGATGCCGGCGAGAAGATCGCGATGCTCACCTGCTACGACGCGAGCTTTGCCGCGCTGCTCGACCGCTCGGGCGTCGACGTGCTGCTGATCGGCGATTCGCTCGGCAACGTACTGCAGGGCCACACGACCACGCTGCCCGTGTCGCTCGACGACATCGCGTACCACACCGCCTGTGTCGCGCGTGCGCAGCCGCGCGCGCTGATCATCGCCGACCTGCCGTTCGGCACCTACGGCACGCCGGCCGAGGCATTCGCGAGCGCCGTGAAGCTGATGCGCGCCGGTGCGCAGATGATCAAGCTCGAAGGCGGCGAGTGGCTCGCCGAAACGATCCGCTTCCTCGTCGAGCGTGCGGTGCCCGTGTGTGCGCACGTCGGCCTCACGCCGCAGTCGGTGCACGCGTTCGGCGGCTTCAAGGTACAGGGCAAGACCGAGGCCGGCGCCGCGCAACTGCTGCGCGACGCGCGCGCGGTCGAGGATGCCGGTGCGCAACTCGTCGTGCTCGAAGCGGTGCCGACGCTCGTCGCATCCGAAGTCACGCATATGCTCAGGATTCCGACGATCGGCATCGGCGCAGGCACCGACTGCTCGGGCCAGGTGCTCGTGCTACACGACATGCTGGGCATTTTCCCCGGCAAGCGTCCGCGCTTCGTGAAGGACTTCATGCAGGGCCAGCCGACCATTCAGGCGGCCGTCGAAGCCTATGTGCACGCGGTGAAGGACAGTTCGTTCCCCGGCCCGGAACATTCGTTCTGACGCACGTCCGGCGACTCGTTCGCCGGCGCCGTCTCGATACAAAAAAGCGCGGCACCCTTTGCGGGGTGCCGCGCTTTTTTGTCCGGACGCCCGGTTGCCGAAGGTGTGCGGCACCGGTCCTTCGGGCACGCTGCCCGAACCCTCAGTGCGTCATGTCAATACGGCGTCGAGCGCGCCACGCAGCGCGTTGGTCAGCAGCAGCGCTTGCGCGCGCGCAAGGTCGTCACGCGTGACGATACGCTCCACCGCGCCGAACGCGCGGTCGTCGAGCAGCACGCCGCGCATCACGCCCGGCAGCACACCACTCGCCAGCGGCGGCGTCACCCACTGGCCGTCCAGCTTCACGAACAGGTTCGAGCGGCCGCCTTCCGTCACCTCGCCGCGCTCGTTGACGAACAGCATGTCGAAGCCGCCGATCGCTTCGGCCGCCTGCCATGCACGGTCGTATTCCGCGCGGCGCGTGGTCTTGTGCAGCAGCAGCGCATCGTCGTTGCGGGTCGGCGCGAAGCCGTGCTCGGACGCGAGCATCACGCGGACCGGCCCCGCAGGCAGCGGCTTCAGCGGCGCGGCCGTGATCTCGACCGCGCCGTCCTTCGCGAGTGCGAGCTTCATCCGGTACGGGCCGTCGCCGTCGAGCGCCGCGCAGCGCACATCGACCTCGCGACGCAACGCGTCGGCGTCGAGGCGGAAGCCGAACGCGTCGGCGCTACCCTGCAGCCGCGCAAGATGGCGCTCGAAATACCGGATACCGTCCACACGCGTGGCCGCGGTGGTTTCGAACAACTGGAAGCCGGGATCGGCATCGGTCAGGAATCGTGCTTTCAATTCACACTCCGCATATTCGTCGGCGGCCACGCTGTCGAGCACGATGCCCGCGCCGACCCCCATCGTGCCGCGCCGACGCCCGGCCCGGCGAGCCGCAGCCTCACCCGCGTCGACCGTTGCGACAGCATCGATACCGACCGCTTCGAGCGTGAGCGTCCGGATCGCGACCGACAGGCAGAAATCGCCGCAGCCGGCCCCGCCGTCGGGCGCCGCACCGCCTGTCGACTGGCCTTCCTTCCGCGCATCGAGCCAGCCGATCGCGCCCGTATAGAGTCCGCGCGGCGTCGACTCGATCGCGTCGATCAGTTCCATCGTCTTGTGCTTCGGCGCACCGGTGATCGATCCGCATGGAAACAGCGCGCGCAGCATCTGCGCGAACGTCGTCCCGTCGCGCCAGCCGGCCTCGATCGTCGACGTCATCTGCCACACCGATGCATACGGCTCGACCGAGAACAGCGCCGGCACCTTGACCGTGCCCGTGCGCGCGATCCGCGACACGTCGTTGCGCAGCAAGTCGACGATCATCACATTTTCCGCGCGGTTCTTCGGATCGTTCGCAAGGAACGCGGCGGCCGCCGCATCGTCACGCGGATCGGCCGAGCGCGGCGCGGTGCCCTTCATCGGCCGCGCGCGCAGTACGTCGCCGTGCTTCTCGACGAACAGCTCCGGCGAGCACGACACGACCCACGCGCCGCAAGGCAGCGCGATCAGCGCGCCGTAACGCACGGGCTGACGCGCGCGCAGCCGCCGGTACAGCGCGATCGGCGTGCCGAACATGTCGAAATTCAGCCGGTACGTGTAGTTGATCTGGTACGAGTCGCCCGCACGCAGTGCTTCGTGCACGGCGGCGATCGCCGCGTCGAACGCGTCGCGCGACACGCTCTTCGCGACGTGCGCGACGCCGGCGATCGACGGCGGGCCGCCGCCATCCTGCTGCGCGAGCCACGCGTCGACTTCGTCGCGCGACAGGCGCTCGCAGCGCGCATACAGCAAAAAGCGCAGCGGGGCATGGCCCGGCTGCGCTCTTTCCAGATTGCGTCCGAATTCGTAATCGCCGACGACCACCGCATGCAGCCCGTCGCGCAGATCCTGCGCCACCGCCGCATCGACTTCGTCGAGCCGCGCCGGATCCGTGCATACGCGTTCGCGCACGAAACCGGAATACAAACGACTCGACCGCGCAACCGCGGTCGAGTCGCAATCGTCCAAGAGCGCGAATGACGCGCTCTCGTTGCCTTCAGTCATGCCGTTACTCGAAGAAGCTCTTCACCCGGTCGAACCAGCTCTTGCTCTGCGGGCTATGACGCGCACCGCCCTCGGCCAGCGACTTCTCGAACTGCTTGAGCAGGTCGCGCTGCTGGTCGGTCAGCTTCACAGGCGTCTCGACCTGCACGTGTACGTACAGATCGCCCGCGATGCTCGAACGCAGACCCTTGATGCCCTTGCCGCGCAGGCGGAACGTCTTGCCCGACTGCGTGCCTTCCGGCACCGGGAACGACGCGCGGCCGGCCAGCGTCGGCACCTCGATCTCGCCGCCGAGTGCGGCGGTCGTGAACGGGATCGGCATCTGGCAGTGCAGATCGTCGCCGTCGCGCTCGAACACCGAATGCGGCTTGATGTGGATCTCGACGTACAGATCGCCCGGCGGCCCGCCGTTGATGCCTGGCTCGCCGTTGCCGGCCGAGCGGATCCGCATCCCGTCGTCGATGCCGGCCGGGATCTTCACTTCCAGCGTCTTGGTTTCCTTCACCTTGCCCGACCCGTGGCAGTGCACGCACGGTTCAGGGATGTAGGTGCCGGTGCCGTGGCACTTCGGACAGGTCTGCTGGATGCTGAAGAAACCCTGCGACATGCGCACCGTGCCCTGGCCGTGACAGGTCGGGCAGGTTTCCGGCTTCGTGCCGGGCTTCGCGCCCGAGCCGTGACAGACTTCGCACGACACCCAGCTCGGCACGCGGATCTGCGTGTCGTAGCCGTGCGCGGCCTGCTCGAGCGTGATTTCCATGCTGTAGCGCAGGTCGGCGCCGCGATACACCTGCGGGCCGCCGCGGCCGCCGCGTGCGGCGCCGCCCGCGGCCTGGCCGAAGATGTCGCCGAAGATATCGCCGAACGCATCCGCGAAACCGCCGAAACCCTGGCCGCCCGCACCGCCCATGTTCGGATCGACGCCCGCGTGGCCGTACTGGTCGTACGCCGCCCGCTTCTGGCCGTCCGACAGCATTTCATAGGCTTCCTTCGCCTCCTTGAAATGCTCTTCCGCATCCTTGCTGTCCGGATTGCGGTCAGGGTGATACTTCATCGCAAGCTTGCGATATGCCTTCTTGATTTCGTCGTCGCTCGCGTTCTTCGCGACGCCCAGAACCTCGTAGTAATCCCGTTTCGCCATATCGATTCATGTGCCTTCGCGCGTCGCACGCGCGGCGGCTCCTTTCGCCCGCAGTAAAGTCTCTCGACTCGTCTGGCGCTGCGCCGTCCGCGGACGGCTCGCGCAGCACCCGCCAAAAAACAAATGTGCCCGGAGGGCCGCGAAGCCCGCCAGGCGTGGAGTCGATCCGGCCATCCGGAAGGGAAAGACAGACCGCTGTTCAACCGCGCCGCGCGCGTATCGCGCGCGGCGTGCGGTGCCATGGCAACCTGGCTTAGTCCTTCTTCACTTCCTTGAACTCGGCGTCGACGACGTCGTCGGCGGCCTGCTGCGCACCACCCGCGTGGGCCGCGCCTTCCGCTGCACCCGCCGCGCCGGCCGCACCGGCCTGCTGCGCCTGCATGTCGGCGTACATCTTTTCGCCGAGCTTCTGCGAAACCTGACCGAGTTCCTCGACCTTCGCGTCGATCGCCGCCTTGTCGGCCGACGTATCCTTCAGCGCGTCCTCGAGCGACTTCAGCGCCGCTTCGATCTTCTCCTTCTCGCCCGCGTCCAGCTTGTCACCGTACTCGGTGAGCGCCTTCTTCGTGCTGTGGACCAGCGCGTCGCCCTGGTTGCGCGAATCAGCCAGCTCGCGCAGCTTGTGGTCTTCCGCTGCGTTCGCTTCCGCGTCCTTGATCATTTGATCGATTTCGGCGTCGGTCAGGCCCGAGTTCGCCTTGATCGTGATCTTGTTTTCCTTGCCGGTCGCCTTGTCCTTCGCGCCGACGTGCAGAATGCCGTTCGCGTCGATGTCGAAGGTCACTTCGATCTGCGGCACGCCGCGCGGCGACGGCGGGATGCCTTCGAGGTTGAACTCGCCGAGCAGCTTGTTGCCTGCCGCCATCTCGCGTTCGCCCTGGAACACCTTGATCGTCACGGCCGACTGGTTGTCGTCCGCCGTCGAATACACCTGTGCGTGCTTCGTCGGGATCGTCGTGTTCTTGCTGATCATCTTCGTCATCACGCCGCCGAGCGTCTCGATACCGAGCGACAGCGGGGTCACGTCGAGCAGCAGCACGTCCTTGCGGTCGCCCGACAGCACCTGGCCCTGGATCGCCGCGCCAACCGCGACGGCTTCGTCCGGGTTCACGTCACGGCGCGGATCCTTGCCGAAGAACTCCTTCACCTTCTCCTGCACCTTCGGCATGCGGGTCTGGCCGCCGACCAGGATCACGTCGTCGATGTCCGACACCTTGACGCCGGCGTCCTTGATCGCGATGCGGCACGGTTCGATCGTGCGCTCGACGAGGTCCTCGACCAGCGCTTCCAGCTTCGCGCGGGTGATCTTCAGGTTCAAGTGCTTCGGACCCGATGCGTCGGCCGTGATGTACGGCAGGTTGATTTCGGTCTGCTGGCTCGACGACAGCTCGATCTTCGCCTTTTCGGCCGCTTCCTTCAGGCGCTGCAGTGCGAGCACGTCCTTCGACAGGTCGACGCCCTGCTCCTTCTTGAACTCGCCGATGATGTAATCGATGATGCGCTGGTCGAAGTCCTCGCCGCCGAGGAACGTGTCGCCGTTGGTCGACAGCACTTCGAACTGCATTTCGCCGTCGACGTCCGCGATCTCGATGATCGACACGTCGAACGTGCCGCCGCCGAGGTCATACACGGCGATCTTGCGGTCGCCCTTCTCGGCCTTGTCGAGGCCGAATGCGAGCGCGGCCGCGGTCGGCTCGTTGATGATCCGCTTGACTTCGAGGCCCGCGATGCGGCCGGCGTCCTTGGTGGCCTGGCGCTGGCTGTCGTTGAAGTACGCCGGCACCGTGATCACGGCTTCCGTGACCGGCTCGCCGAGGTAGTCTTCGGCCGTCTTCTTCATCTTGCGCAGCACTTCCGCCGAAACCTGCGGCGGCGCGAGCTTCTCGCCGTGCGCTTCGACCCATGCGTCGCCGTTGTCGGCCTTGATGATCGCGTACGGCATCAGGCCGATGTCCTTCTGGACTTCCTTCTCTTCGAAGCGGCGGCCGATCAGGCGCTTCACGGCGAACAGCGTGTTCCGCGGGTTGGTCACGGACTGGCGCTTGGCCGGCGCGCCGACGAGCACTTCGTTATCGTCCATGTAGGCGATGATCGACGGCGTCGTGCGCGTGCCTTCCGAGTTCTCGATGACCTTGACCTGGTTGCCTTCCATGATGGCGACGCACGAGTTCGTGGTGCCGAGGTCAATACCGATGATCTTTCCCATTTTCCTAATCTCCAGAAATGCTTGTTTGCTGCGCGAAACCCCGCGTTTTTGGGCGGTTTCGCGCGCCTGAATTCAACTCTGTTCCCGAAATGCGTCCGGCCGGCCCGTTTTCAAGACCCGCCCAGCGATGCGGATATTAAATTTTTTCAATCGGCGCCGGTAGCTGGATCGTGCGGGCCGCCGTCGGGCTCCGCGGGCTGCGCGCCGGCCGCGGCGATCTTCGCGCGCGCCGCCGACACCGCTGCCTGGAACTGCGCGAGGCCATGCCAGCCGGTCGCGCGGCCGAGCCGCTTGCCGCGGTGGAAGAAGAACCACGTCGGCACGCCGTGCAGGCCGAAGCGGCGCCCAAGCTCCGGGTATTCGTACACGTTGCAGTGGAACCACTTCAGGCCCAGCGCGCGGATCGCGTCCGGCTGGGCGAGCATCGCCTTCTTCGCGATCTCGCAATTGAAGCAGTCGACGCCCCAGAAGAACACCACGGCGAGCGCATCGCCGGCGCCGGCGACACCGGCGTCGAACGTGTCGGGCGCCAGCGCCTGCATGTCGAACGCGTTGAACGCGGCCGGATCGACGCCGGCGGGAATCATCGCGGCAGCCTTACTTCGGCTGGGCGACCGTGACGAGCGCCGGGCGCAGCACGCGGTCGGCGATCATGTAGCCCTTTTGCAGAACCGTCACGACGGTATTCGGCTCCTGCTCGGCCGGCACCATCGAAATCGCCTGGTGCTGGTGCGGATCGAACTTCTCGCCAACCGGGTTGATCGCGACGACGCGGCCCTTCTCGAGCGCGCTCGTCAGCTGGCGCAGCGTCAGCTCGACGCCTTCGCGCACCTTCGTGATGTCGCCGGACGTGTCGCCGACGGCCGCTTCGAGGCTGTCCAGCACCGGCAGCAGGTGCTCGGCGAAGCTCTCGATCGCAAACTTGTGCGCCTTCGAGACGTCGTCCTGCGCGCGGCGGCGGACGTTCTCCGTCTCGGCCTTCGCCCGGAGATAGCTCTCCTGCAGCTCGGCGACCTTGGCTTGAGCCTCCGCGAGCGCCGCGTCGGCTGCTTCGGCGGCGGGAGCAGCGCCTTGCGCCGCCTGCTTCTCGCTGCCGATGTCGTCGGCCGAAGGGGTAGCCGGGTTCTCTTGCGTGTTTTCCATGTCGCTGAAAGTCGATTAGAGGTTGAAGCCAAATCGGCAACCGCCGGACCGTATACCCGGCGGCACCGCACATTCACGGTGCAAATAAGGGCGAAAACTGCGACTTCAAGAGGGTTATTCGCCGGCATTCGCCAATGCCGAGAAACAACCGCGCTGCGCGCCGCCCCATTGCGCGCATTTGCCGCCAAACCGGACGAAACGGCCGGTAACAACGCTTACCTGACTAGTACTAGCTCGGCTCGAGGGGCTGCACTACACTCCAACTCAAGCGTCGGAAAGCGTGTTTACCCCTAGCTGACCGCCGCCTGACATTCACCTGGCGCCGCATTCAACCGTCCCACGAGGCGAGTACCGTGAAACTGACCTTTGCCATATCGGTGGTCGCGCTGGTACTGATTGCCGGCACCACCACCATCTGCCTGTCCGGAGCCGTCACCGACCGCACGACCGAATACGGAAGCGCGCGGGCGACGTTCGACCAGATGTTCAGCTTCCACCCGAAAATCTGTCGATGATGCGCCGGTCACGCTTGGTCGGCCGGCCGTGCAGTTCCGCCGCTGGCTCCCGATACGTGCGGCGCCGTTCCAGTTCGGCGAGCCGCGCGACGCGCCCGGCTTCCGTTTCCGCGTAGAGCGTCTGCGCGATGCTCGCCGGCCCGCGCACGTCGCAAATTCCCAGCACGGCAATGTGCCAGACGACACCGTCGATCGCAATCTCGACCTCGTCGCCCACGCGCACGTCCTTCGCCGGCTTCACCGCCGCGCCGCCGATCTTCACGTGACCCTTGTCGACCGCGTCGGACGCGAGCGAGCGCGTCTTGAAGAAGCGGGCTGCCCACAGCCATTTGTCGATGCGCAGCCGCGCGCCGGGTTCCGTCGAAATCTTGTAGTTCATGCCAGCCTCCGCCGTGCCGCCCCATCGCGGCTGACCGCCCGCTCGAACGGTGAACGCAGTGCGCACAGGGGGCGGGCCGTCATTTCAGTTCACCTTCAGTTCACCTTCAGTTCATCATTTCAGGCTGCGCGGCCTTCACCGGCCAGCCCTGCAGATTCTCGGCGACGATCTCGCCGAGCGCGCCGATCCACGCGTGCGCGCCGTTCAGGCATGGAATCCGGTGGAACGCCTGGCCGCCGCCCGCGATGAACTCGTCGCGCACCTCCATCCCGATTTCCTCGATCGTCTCCAGGCAATCGGCAGTAAAACCGGGACAGAACACGTCGGCTCGCCGCACGCCGGCCGCGCCGAGCTCACGCAGCGTCGGCGCCGTGTACGGCTGCAGCCATTCGGCCTTGCCGAAGCGCGACTGGAACGTCACGCGGCATTCGAGCGTCGACAGCCCGAGCGCGGCCATCAGCAGCGCGCCCGTCTGCTGGCACTGGTCGTGATAGGGGTCGCCCAGATCGAGCGTGCGTTTCGGCACGCCGTGAAAGCTCAGCACGAGCTTGTCGCCGGCCGCGAAATCGGGCCGGCCGTGCTGCGCCCAATACTGGCGCACCTGCTCGGCAAGCGCGTGGATGTAGGCCGGATGGTCGGCGTAGTGCCGCACCGTGCGCACTTCCGGCTGGTTGCGCATCCGCGCGAGCGCGGCGAACGCGGCATCGAATGCCGTCGCGGTGGTGGACGCCGAGTATTGCGGATACATCGGCATCAGCAGCACGCGCTCGACGCCCGCGCGCTTGAACTGCGCGAGCGCGTGCGCGATGTTCGGGCTGCCGTAGCGCATCGCGTAATCGACCGTCACCTGATAGGCGTTCGAGGCGAGCAGGTGGCGCACGGCCTCGGTCTGCCGCTCGGTGTAGACGCGCAGCGGCGAACCCTCGGGCATCCAGACGGCCGCATATTTCTTCGCGGACGCGCGCCCGCGCAGCGGCAGGATCAGCGTGCGCAGCAGTACCTGCCAGACGACCTGCGGGATTTCGACGACGCGAGGATCCGACAGGAATTCGGCCAGATAGCGCCGCACCGCGCGCGGCGTCGGGGCGTCGGGCGTGCCGAGATTGATCAGCAGCACGCCGGTACGATGGGCGGCCGCGACGCTCGAAGGCGGCTCAAGATCGAAACGCATGGGCAGGAACGTGCTCGGGGCACGCAGTCGGACGGCCCTCAATTATAGCGGGCCGCCCCGCTCGGGTCGGCTGGCCGTTCGGCCGAATGGCGGCGCGCGCGCCGCCGCGGCACGATGGCGGGACGGTGCCGGTCAGGTTATTGCTGGCTCAGCGTGAGCGACAGCAGGCGCGCGGTGATGTCGACGATCGGGATCACGCGGTTGTAAGCCATGCGGGTCGGGCCGATCACGCCGAGCGTGCCGACGATCTGGCCGTTCACCTCGTAGGGTGCGGTGACGACGCTCATCTCCTCGATCGGCACGAGCGTCGATTCGCCGCCAATGAAGATCTGCACGCCCTGGGCGTGGCTCGACACGTCGAGCAGTTGCAGGAGGCCCGTCTTTTGGTCGAACACGTCGAACAGCTTGCGCAGCCGTGCCATGTCGGACGACAGATCCGCCACTTCGAGCAGGTTGCGCTCGCCGGAAATGAGCACGGTGTCCTCGGTATCGGGCACCTCGGTGCTGGCCGTCACGGCCGCATGCATCAGCGTGGTCATGTCGCCGCGCAACTGGTCGATCTCGTCGCGCAGGCGGCGGCGCACCTCGTCGAACGACAGCCCGGCGAAATGTGCGTTGATGTAATTGGATGCCTCGGTCAGCTGCGACGGCGAATAGTCGCGCGGTGTCGCGAGCATCCGGTTCTGCACGTCGCCCTCGGGCGTGACGATGATCAGCAGGATCCGCTTGTCCGACAGGCGCATGAACTCGATCTGCTTGAACACGTGGCTGCGGCGCGGCGTCAGCACGACGCCCGCGAACTGCGACAGGTTCGACAGCACGCTCGCCGCGGCCGCCACCACCCGCTGCTGCGGTTCGCCGGCCTGCAGCGTGTGCTGCACCTGCCGCGCGACGGCCTCGGCGTCGATCGGCGTCTCGACCGTCAGCATCGTGTCGACGAACAGGCGATAGCCGCGCGGCGTCGGCACGCGGCCGGCCGATGTGTGGGGGCTCGACACAAGGCCGAGCTCCTCCAGGTCGGACATCACGTTGCGGATCGTTGCCGGGCTCAGCTCGAGCCCGGAGTAACGGGACAACGTGCGCGATCCGACCGGCTGACCGTCGGCGATATACCGTTCGATCAGGGTTTTCAGGAGGGTTCGTGCGCGAGGATCTAGCATGGTGGAAAATTTTAGCGCAACCGCGCCAGCACGGCGAGTGGCAGCGGCCCCAGTCGCGCGGGCCGGCCGATCCGGCCCCGTCCGCGCACAACCGGTTCTTTTCGTCAACGAGCTATGGTGTAATGCCGGCATGAAAACCGGTAATCAGTTCAACACTGTCGCGCTCGTGGGCCGGAGCAACACGCCCGGCATCGCCGAGCCGCTCACCACGCTGGCCGGCTGCATCGCGAAGCTGGGCTTCGAGGTCGTGTTCGAAGTCGACACCGCTCGCGAGATCGGCATCTCCGGCTATCCGGCGCTCACCCCGGCCGAGATCGGGGCGCGCGCGGACGTGGCGGTCGTGCTCGGCGGCGACGGCACGATGCTCGGCATCGGCCGCCAGCTCGCGCCGTACAAGACCCCGCTGATCGGGATCAACCACGGGCGGCTCGGCTTCATCACCGACATCGCGGCCGCCGACATGCAGGCGCGCGTGCCGGTGATCCTGTCGGGCAAGTTCGAGCGCGAGGAGCGCTCGCTGCTCGAGGCGCGGATCGTGCGCGACGGCGAACCGATCTACCACGCGCTCGCGTTCAACGACGTCGTCGTGAACCGCAGCGGCTTTTCCGGGATGGTCGAGCTGCGCGCGTCGGTCGACGGCCGGTTCATGTACAACCAGCGTTCGGACGGCCTGATCGTCGCCACGCCGACCGGCTCGACCGCGTACGCGCTGTCGTCGGCCGGCCCGATCCTGCACCCGCAACTCCAGGGCATCGTGCTCGTGCCGATCGCGCCGCACGCGCTGTCGAACCGGCCGATCGTGCTGCCCGACGATTCGAAGATCGCGATCCAGATCGTCGGCGGCCGCGACGTCAACGTGAACTTCGACATGCAGTCGTTCACCGCGCTCGAACTGAACGACACGATCGAGGTGCGCCGCTCGAAGCACACGGTGCCGTTCCTGCATCCGGTCGGCTACAGCTACTACGCGACGCTGCGCAAGAAGCTGCACTGGAACGAACACGCATCGAACGAAGACGACACGGCGTCCTGACGCACCACAGCCCGACACCATGCTCCGCCACCTCTCGATTCGCGACTTCGTCATCGTCGCCGCGCTCGATCTCGAATTCGACAGCGGCTTTACCGTCTTTTCCGGCGAAACCGGCGCCGGCAAATCGATCCTGATCGACGCCCTCGCCCTCGCGCTCGGCGAACGCGCCGACGCGAGCGTCGTGCGCGCCGGCTGCGGCCGTGCCGACATCACCGCCGAATTCACGCCGCACGACCGCGTCGCGCGCTGGCTCGACGAACACGCGTTCGACGCCGAGGACACCGTGATGCTGCGCCGCGTGATCGACGCGAACGGCCGCTCGCGCGCGTTCATCAACGGCACCAGCGCGACGCTCGCGCAACTGCGCGAGCTCGGCGAGATGCTGGTCGACATCCACGGCCAGCACGCGCACCAGTTGCTGATGCGACCCGACGCGCAGCGCGAGCTGTTCGACACGCACGCGGGGCTCGTCGCCGATGCCGCGAACGTCGCCCGCGCGTGGCGCGTATGGCGCGACGCGACGCAGGCGATCGACGCCGCGAAGGCGCACGAGCGCGAACTGCAGCTCGAGCGCGAAAAGCTCGCGTGGCAGCTCGCCGAGCTCGACAAGCTCGCACCGCAACCGGGCGAATGGGACGAAGTCGGCAGCGAACACAAGCGGCTGTCGCACTCGGCGAACCTGATCGCCGGCGTGCAGGGCGCGCTCAACGCGCTGTCCGAGGCCGACGACGCGATGCTCCCGCAGCTCGGCGCGATCGTGTCGAAGCTGCGCAATCTGGCCGACTACGACACGGCACTCGGCGATGCGCTCGCGTCGCTCGAACCGGCCGAGATCCAGCTGCAGGAAGCCGTCTATTCGCTGTCGCACTACGCGCAGCGCCTCGATCTCGACCCGGCCCGGCTCGCGCAGGTCGAAGCGCGCCTCGACGCGCTGCACACGACCGCCCGCAAGTTCCGGCTGCCGCCCGGCACGCTGCACGAGGAACATGCGGCACGCCGCGCGCAGCTCGCCGCGCTCGACGCGGCCGCCGATCTCGGCGCGCTCGAAGCCGCGCAGGCGAAGGCATGGGAAACCTATCTCGCCGACGCGAAACACCTGTCGAAGGCCCGCACGCAGGCGGCGAAGGCGCTCGGCACGGCCGTCACGGCCGGCATGCAGGAACTGTCGATGGCGGGCGGCAGCTTCGAAGTCGCGCTCGTGCCGCTCGCCGACGGCGGCCCGCACGGGCTCGAGCAGGTCGAATTCCGGGTCGCCGGGCACCCCGGCGTGCCGCTGCGCCCGCTCGCGAAAGTCGCGTCGGGCGGCGAACTCGCGCGGATCAGCCTCGCGCTCGCGGTGATCGCGAGCGCGGCAAGCCCGACGCCGACGCTGATTTTCGACGAAGTCGACACGGGGATCGGCGGCGGCGTCGCCGAGGTGGTCGGCCGCCTGCTGCACCAGCTCGGGCGCGACCGCCAGGTGCTGTGCGTGACGCACCTGCCGCAGGTGGCCGCGCGCGGCGACCATCACTATCAGGTCGCGAAAGGCGCCGACGACCGCGGCGGCACCGTCTCCTCGGTCATCCCGCTCGACAAGGCGAGCCGGGTCGAGGAAGTCGCACGGATGCTCGGCGGGCTCGAGATCACCGCGACGACGCGCAAGCACGCGAAGGAAATGCTGGCGGCCTGACGCGGGCACTCCGTTGGCCGAATGCAAAAAGACCGGCGCATGCGCCGGTCTTTTTTTGGCGAGCGAGCGCTAGATCACGTCCGCCCAGTGCCGCGAGCCGCGGCTTCGAACGTCCGACTCAAACGCCCGTTTCGACGGCCCCGAACACCCGCGTCCACAGCGCCGTCACGGCCGCCCGCTCGTCGGCCACCAGGGCCGGATCGACCCGCGCCTTCTCCATCCCGTCGAGCCGCAGCTTGTGCTGCAGCTTCCGGTACTTGCGGTACGCCGCGCCGACACGCTCGGCTTCGTCCTCGCCCATCAGCCCAAAGCGCGCAACCTCGCGCAGCAGCGCGATATTGCCGGTGTTGCGGATCAGCTCGGCATCGCTCGACGCATGCAGCAGCACCCAGTACTGGACGATGAACTCGATGTCGACCATCCCGCCGCGATCGTGCTTCAGGTCGAACAGCGCGGTCTGGTTCGGATGGCCCGCGAATACCTTGCCGCGCATGTCGACGATTTCCTTCGCGAGCACGTCGCCATCGCGCGGCGTCGTCAGCACCTGCTGGCGGATCGCCTCGAAGTCCATGCCGATCTGCGTGTCGCCCGCGCTGTAGCGCGCGCGCGTGAGCGCCTGGTGCTCCCACACCCACGCGGTGTTCGCCGCATCGCCCTCGCGCAGCTGGTAGCGGCGGAACGCGTCGAGATCGGTCACGAGCAGCCCGGCCTCGCCGTTCGGCCGCAGCCGCAGGTCGATGTCGAACAGCGCGCCCGCGCCGGTCGCGGTCGTGAGCCAGGTGATCAGCCGTCGCGTAAATGTCGTGTAGACGTCCGCCGAGCGCTCGTCGGGATCGTCGTACAGGAAGATCAGGTCGAGATCCGATGCGTAGCCGAGCTCCTTGCCGCCGAGCTTGCCGTACGCGATCACCGCGAACTTCGGCACGTCGCGATGGCGCTTCGCGAGCTGCGACCAGACCACTTCGATCGTCACGTCGAGCACCGCGTCGGCGAGCTCGGACAGGCGATCGCTGACGTGTTCGACCGACAGCTGGCCCGCCAGGTCGATCAGCAGGATGCGGAACACCTCCGCGTGCTGCGCATGCCGCAACAGGTCCATCTGCTGCTCGGGGCCGTCGGCCGCCGCGAGACGCGCACGCAGCGCATCCTTGAACGCGGGCCAGTCGAACGGGCTCGCGATCGCTTCGTCGTCGAGCAGTTCGTCGAGCAGCTGCGGATGGCGGATCAGGTAGCCGCCGCCCCAGCGCGTCGCGCCGAGCACGGACAGCACGCGGTCGAGCGCAGCCGGGTACTCGGTCAGCAGCGCGAGATAGACGCCGCGCCGGCTGACCGTCTCGAGCAGGTCGAACAGCCGCACGATGGTTTCGTCGCGGCGCGCGGCGTCGATCCGCGGCGCGGCCTCGAGCGCGCGCTGCGCGACGCTGTCGAAGCGCTGCCGGCTCTTTTCCGGCAGGCCCGCGTAGCGCGACGACTGCCAGATCGCGCGCAGCCGCGCGAGCACGGCCGCCGGATCGGCGAAACCCAGCCCGTCGAGGCGCGCGAGCAGCGCGTCGTCTTCGCCGTCGTCGGCCAGCGCGCCGCTCCAGATCCACGCGGCCGCCGTGTCCTCACCGGCCGCGCAGGGGCCGCCGCTCACCTTGTCCGCGAAAATCTGGTCGAACTGCGCCTCGACGAACGTGCGATGGCCATCGAGCACCGTCATCAGCGCCGCGTAGTCCGCAAAGCCGAGCGACGCGGCCAGCGCCGCGCGCTCGTCCGGATCGACCGGCATCGCATGCGTCTGCGCGTCGTCGCGATACTGCAGCCGGTGCTCGAGCGTGCGCAGGAAGTTGTACGCGTCGGTCAGCCGCTCGCGCACGTCCTCGCCGATCAGCCCGCGCGCCTGCGCATGGCGCAGCACCGCGAGCGTCGGCCGCACGCGGAACCCCGCATCCTGGCCGCCGCGGATCAGCTGGAACACCTGCGCGCTGAACTCGATCTCGCGGATCCCGCCGCGCCCGAGCTTGATGTCGTCGGCCTTGTCGGGCCGCATCGACGCGCGGCGCGCGGCTTCGTGGCGAATCTGCTGGTGCAGCGAACGGATCGCGCCGATCACGCCGAAGTCGAGATAGCGGCGGTAGACGAACGGCTTGACGATCGATTCGAGCTGCGACTCGAGCCGCCGCGCCGCGTCGCTGTCGCCTTCCGACACGAGCCGCCCCTTGATCCACGCGTAGCGCTCCCATTCGCGCCCCTGCACGTAGAAATATTCCTCGAGCATCCCGAGGCTGCAGACGAGCGGCCCCGAATCGCCGTTCGGGCGCAGCCGCATGTCGACGCGAAACACGTAGCCGTCGGCCGTGACCTCGGACAGCACGCCGATCAGGCGCCGGCCGAGCCGCGTGAAGTATTCCTGGGTGGACAGCGGCGAGCGCGTGCCGCCGGCCGTCTCGCCGTCGTCCTCGTAGACGAAGATCAGGTCGATGTCCGACGACACGTTCAGCTCGCGGCCGCCCAGCTTGCCCATTCCGACGACGCCGAGCACGACGCGCTGGCCGTCGGCGCCGCGCGGCTCGCCGTACATCGCCTCGAGCTCGGCGGACAGCAGCGCGAGCGAGCGCTGCACGGCCGCTTCGGCCAGATGGGTCATCGCGCCCGTCACCTCGGCGACGCTCGCGAGGCCGCGCAGGTCGCGCTCCGCGACCGCGCCGAACACTTCGACACGCAACTGCCGCAGCGCGCGCTTGAGCTGCTCGTCGCTCGGCGCGGCCGCGCCGGCCGGCGCCGCGAGCAGCTCGCTCAGGCGCGCGTCGAGCTGCGCGCGGGACAGCGGCGCGGCGGCCCACGCGGCGATCCGCTCGGACAGCGCGGGACGCGCGGCGGCCGCGCGGGCGATATAGCGGGAGTAGGACGGGCTGATCAGGGCGGAAGCGTCGGTCATCGAAAAGCGGGCCTGGCGGTAAGGCCCGCCGCCGCGGGCGACGCATGCGCGCCCCGCTGCCGACAGGCTCCTTGGACTCGGCGCGGCATCGCGGCGCGGGTGCGCCGCCGCGAAAACCGCGCGCCGGAAAGCCCGTGCCATGCTGCCCCAACGGCCGCCGGCACGAACCCCTGTGATACATTTCAACGTCAGTCTGCAAAACTACCATATCGCCGCCCTTCCGCCGCATGTCCGACCGTCAGGAATCCGCCGTACCTGCGCCCGAAGCGGGACCTCCGAAGCACGATCATCCTGTCCTGCGTCGCGTGTTCAGGGTGACGCTGGCAGTCGGTATCGGCACCTACTTCGTCGCGTCCGCCTCGTTCCTCGGGCTGCGCTACGTGCTGCTGCCGCGCATCGACGAATTCCGCCCGCGCATCGAGCGCGCGGTGTCCGACAAGCTCCACGCGCAGCTCTCGATCGGCAGACTGTCTCCCCACTGGTCCGGCATGCAGCCGGGCGTCGAAGTCACCAACCTGACGATTCGCGGCCGTGACGGCCGGATCGCGCTGTCGGTCCCGCACGCGACGGCCGCGCTGTCGTGGATGTCGCTGCTGCGGCTGTCGCCCGCGCTGTCGAGCCTGATCGTCGACCACCCCGACCTCGTCGTCGCGCGCGCGGCCGACGGCTCGCTGAGCGTCGCGGGCGTCGGCGTCGCGACCACCCACGGCGGCAACGACACGTTCAGCACATGGCTGCTGAAGCAGGAAGCGATCGTGCTGCGCAACGGCACGCTGCGCTGGCGCGACGCGCAGCACGACGCACCGGAGCTCGCGCTGTCGGGCATTCGCCTCGCGGTGCTCAACCACGGCCGCGTGCACAAGGCCGCGCTGCAGGCGCCCGCGAACGGCACGCTGCTGCTCGGCCCGCTCGATTTCCGCGCGCGCTTCCGGCACAAGCCGCTCCAGCCGATCGGCAAGCCGACGAACTGGACCGGCGACGCATACCTGTCGACCGGCCCGGTCGACCTGCAGACCCTCGGCCGCTATCTCGACATTCCGCTCACGATCCATGCGGGCCGGATCGACAACGCGATCTGGGCGACCTTCGAGGACGGCCACCTGCGCTCCGCGGGCGGCGACCTGCAAGGCGCCGACGTCGTGCTGCGCGTGCGGCCGACCCAGCCGCGCCTCGACGTGCCGACGGTCGGGTTCGGCTGGGACATGGCGCTGAACGCCGGCCGCGACTACACGCTGCACCTGACGCGCTTCAACGCGGAGCTCGGCCAGCCGCCGCTGCCGGACGGCACGCCGCTCGCGCGCTCGCTCGCGCTGTCGACGCTGACCGCCCGCTACCGCGTGCCGGCCGCCGACCAGGGGCAACTGCTGAGCGTCGTCGGCGACCGCGTCGATCTCGGCATCCTCAGCGAGTTCATCCGCGGGCTGCCGCTGCCGGCACGCCTGCGCAACGAGCTGATCAAGCTCGACCCGCGCGGGATGGTGTCGAACTACCACATCGAGGTCGAACGCGCGAAGCCGGCGCGGCCCGAGCTCGCCGACGAAGAGCGGCGCATGGGCGCCGCGCCGATCGTGCGCTACCGCTTCCTCGGCGATCTGCAGGGCATCAGCGTCGCCGCGCAGGAGCCGCCGCCGGGCTTGTCGCCGCGCGGTCACCCGCGCGCCGGCTGGCCGGGCGTCGAGAATTTGTGGGGCCGCGTCGATGCGAACGAGACCGGCGGCAGCGCGCACTTCGACACGGTCAACGCCGCGGTCACGGTGCCCGGCGAATTCGACCAGCCGCGCCTGACCTTCGACCGGCTGCGCGGCAACGCGAAATGGGTGATCACGCCGGCGCCGGGCGACAAGCACGCGCGCGTCGACGTGACGTTGCCCGACCTGTTCGTCTCGAACCCGGATGCCGAAATCGCGGTGTCGGGCTCGTACACGAACCCCGGCCACGGCCGCGGCTCGCTCGACCTGCGCGCGGATTTCGCGCGCGCGTCGGTGGCGCGCATTCCGCGCTACCTGCCGACCGGGATGTCCGAACGCCTGCGCGCGTATCTCGGCCATGCGCTACAGGACGGCCAGGTGACCAAGGGCGCGTCGATCGTCGCGCGCGGCCCGCTCGAGAAATTCCCGTTCTCACACGAGCCGGATGCCGGCGTGTTCCATATCGTCGCGCCGTTTACCGGCGGGCGCTTCGAGCCGACGCCGTACCCGCCGCGCAAGCTCGCGAACGGCACGCCGAGCGTCTGGCCGGCACTCGACGCGATCGATGGCGTGTTCGAACTCGCGCAGAACAAGCTGCACTTCGACATCGCCCGCGCGCGCTACAAGCGCGTCGCGCTGACCAACGTTGCCGGCCGGATCGACGATCTCGGCAACCCGTCGAAGTCGCCGCTCATCATCGACGGCCATGCGCACGGCCCGCTCGCGGACCTGATCGACTATGCGGACAACAGCTCGCTCGGCACGATGAGCGGGCACATCGGCCAGCGGATCGATGCGCAGGGGCCCGCGTCGCTCGCGCTCAAGATCACGATTCCGCAGCGCGTGCCGCATCCGCATACGCACGTCGAAGGCGCCCTCGCGTTCGGCGGCAACACGCTGTCGACCGACGGCGTGCCGCCGCTGTCCGCGCTGCGCGGCAGCGTTCGATTCAGCGAGGCCGGCGCGTCGCTGCACGACCTGTCGGGGCGCTTCCTCGGCGGCCCGGTGCGCGCGAACGGCAACTTCCAGTCGCATGGCCCGTACGCGGTGAACGTCGACGGCAAGCTCGCGCTCGACGCGACGCGCGGCCTGAACCTGCACGGCACCGCCGCGGCGCTGCTCGAGCACGTGGTCGGCGACGCGCCGTACCACGTCGCCGTGCGCGGCGCGCCGGGCCGCCTGCCGGAGGTCACCGCGCATTCCGACCTGACGGGCGTCGCGCTGAACTTCCCCGCGCCGTTCGCGAAACCGGCCGGCACGCCGATGCCGTTCCGCTTCACGCTGCAGCCGGCCGCCGAGGCGGACGGCAAGCGCCTCGAACATGCCGACCTGACGCTCGGCCCCGTGTCCGCGACCTACCTGCTCGACGCGACGCGCGGCCAGCCGCTGCGCGCGGTGCGCGGCGCGATGGGCATCCACCGGATGCCCGACCTGCCGCAGGACGGCGTGAGCGCCGCCGTCGACGTCGACGAACTGGACGCCGACGCATGGCTCGCGCTGGCCCGCACGCTGCAGCACGACACGCCGCGCGCACCGGAGCCGGCCGCGCCGCGCGTCGACGTCGCGAGCTTCACGCCGAAGCGCTTCGCGCTGCACTTCGGCACGCTGAAGCTGCTCAAGCGCAACTGGGAAAACGTGATCATCGGCGCGTCGCACGTCGACGAGCTGTGGCAGGCGAACATCGCGTCGAACCAGGTCTCGGGCTATCTGTCGTGGGCGCAGGGCGGCGGCCACAATGGCGCGGGCGTGCTGAACGCGCGGCTCGCGAAGCTCGTGATTCCGCAAAGCGCGCAGCACGACCTCGTCGGCCGCGCGATGAACCTGCCGACGCCGACCGACCGGCCGATGCCGTCGGTCGACCTGATCGTCGACCAGGTCGTCGCGCGCGATCACGACATCGGCCGGCTCGTCGTCAATGCGCGCAACATCGACGAGGACGGCGCGCCGGTGTGGCAGCTCGACAAGCTCGAGCTGGCGAACCCGGCCGCGAAGCTGACGGCGACCGGCAACTGGCGCACCTCGCGCCGCGCGCTCGCCCGCGGCGTCGACGAAAACGATGCGCCGCGCCGCAGCGTGTTCGACTTCAAGCTCGACATCGGCAACGCGGGCGCGCTGCTCGATCTCGTCGGCCTGCCGCGCACGGTCGCGAACGGCCACGGCACGGTGACCGGCAAGGTCGGCTGGCGCGGCGGCCCGACCGCGGTCGATCTGCCGTCGCTCGGCGGCCAGGTCGCGGTCGATCTCGAACACGGCCAGATCCTGAAGGTCGATCCGGGTGCCGCGAAACTGCTCGGCGTGCTGAGCCTGCAGAGTCTCGCGCGCTTCCTGACGCTGAATTTCCGCGACGTGGTCGGCAAGGGGCTGCCGTTCGACAAGATCACGGGCACCAGCCGGATCTCGAACGGGATCGCGCGCACCGACGACTTCTCGATGACGACGGCGCCGGCGAACGTGACGGTGCGCGGCGCGGTCGATCTCGGCGCCGAGACGCAGGACCTGCACGCGCACGTCGCGCCGAAGATCGGCGCGGGCACGGCGGCGATCGCGGCCGCGATCATCAACCCGCTGCTCGGCGTCGGCGTGCTGGCCGCGAACTACGCGCTGTCGGAGACGCTGTCGCACGCGTTCGCGCTCGACTACGCGATCACGGGCTCGTGGGCGCATCCGCACATCGAGCGGGTGCGGGGCGATCAGGGTAAGATGAATCACGGTCCGGCCGATGCGGCGAGCCATTGACGCGCGCAGGGTGCCGGGCCGCACCCTATTTATGACGCAATCGATCCAGCGATGACCGATCACACCCGTTCCGCCACGCCCTTTCGGGTCGCCGCGCTGCAGATGGTGAGCACGCCGGACGTCGCGCGCAATCTCGCCGAAGCCGGCCGCCTGATCGCGGAAGCGGCCGGCGACGGCGCCCAACTCGTGCTGCTGCCCGAGTATTTCTGCTTCATGGGCCACCGCGACACCGACAAGCTCGCGCTCGCCGAACCCTACCGCGACGGTCCGATCCAGCAGTTTCTCGCGCAGGCCGCGCAGCGTCACGGCGTCTGGCTGATCGGCGGCACGCTGCCGCTGAAGGCACCGGAACCCGATCGCGTGCTGAACACGACGCTCGTGTTCGATCCGAGCGGCCAGGAGGCGGCCCGCTACGACAAGATCCACCTGTTCAACTTCGAGAAAGGCGACGAATCGTTCGACGAGGCGCGCACGATCCGCGCGGGCGAGACGGTCGTCACGTTCGACGCGCCGTTCGGGCGGGTCGGCCTGTCGGTCTGTTACGATCTGCGCTTTCCGGAGCTGTATCGCAGGATGGGCGACTGCGCGCTGATCGTCGTGCCGTCGGCGTTTACGTATACGACGGGTCGCGCGCACTGGGAAATGCTGCTGCGCGCGCGGGCCGTCGAGAACCAGTGCTACGTGCTCGCGGCCGCGCAGGGCGGCAAGCACGAGAACGGCCGGCGCACGTGGGGCCACAGCATGCTGGTCGACCCGTGGGGCGAGGTCGTCGCGGTCCGCGACGAAGGCGCGAGCGTCGTGACCGGCGCGCTCGATCCGCAGCGGATCGCCGACGTGCGCCAGAGCCTGCCCGCGTGGCGACATCGCGTGCTGGCCTGACCCGCTGAACCGTCCCGGCGCTTGAAACGCCGCCCGGCCAACCCATCTGCCCAGAACGCACCCGACAACTTTTTGAGAACCCTCGATACCCGCATGAACATCATCGAACCCGGCATCCGCAATCTTGCGCTGGCGAAGGACATCCTCCTCACGCCGTACGGCCTCGACGAGAGCCTGCTCACGCGCACGATCGCCGACATCTTCACGCATCGCGTCGACTACGCGGACCTGTACTTCCAGGCGACCCGCAGCGAAGCGTGGAGCCTCGAGGAAGGCATCGTGAAGTCGGGCAGCTTCAGCATCGACCAGGGCGTCGGCGTGCGCGCGGTCGCGGGCGACCGCACCGCGTTCGCTTACTCGGACGACCTGTCGCCGGAAGCCATCGCGCAGGCGGCCGCGGCCACCAAGGCGATCGCGGCGGCCGGCGGCGGCCGCCAGAAGATCAGGGCCGCGACGTCGCTGACGGGCATCTCGGGCCGCGACCTGTACCTGCCGTCCGATCCGCTCGCGTCGCTCGACGCCACCGCCAAGGTCAAGCTGCTCGAGCGCATCGAGCAGATGGCGCGCGGGCGCGACCCGCGCGTCACGCAGGTGATGGCGGGCCTCGCCGGCGAATACGATGTCGTGCTGGTCGCGCGCAGCGACGGCGCGCTCGCGGCCGACATCCGCCCGCTCGTGCGCGTGTCGGTCACGGTGATCGCCGAGCAGAACGGCCGCCGCGAGATCGGCTCCGGCGGCGGCGGCGGCCGCTTCGACTACGCGTACTTCACCGACGACGTGCTGTCGCGCTACGTCGACGACGCCGTGCACGCCGCGCTGGTGAACCTCGACGCCCGCCCCGCGCCGGCCGGCGCGATGACGGTCGTGCTCGGGCCGGGCTGGCCGGGCGTGCTGCTGCACGAGGCGATCGGCCACGGTCTCGAAGGCGACTTCAACCGCAAGGGCTCGTCCGCGTTCGCCGGCCGCATCGGCGAGCAGGTCGCCGCTAAGGGCGTGACGGTGGTCGACGACGGCACGCTGCCGAACCGCCGCGGCTCGCTGAACATCGACGACGAAGGCAACCCGACGCAGTGCACGACGCTGATCGAGGACGGCATCCTGAAGGGCTACATCCAGGACACGCTGAACGCGCGCCTGATGAAGATGCCCGTCACCGGCAACGCGCGGCGCGAATCGTACGCGGCGCTGCCGATGCCGCGCATGACCAACACGTACATGCTCAACGGCGACAAGGATCCGCAGGAAATCATCGCGTCGGTGAAGAACGGCCTGTACGCGGTGAACTTCGGCGGCGGCCAGGTCGACATCACGAACGGCAAGTTCGTGTTCTCGGCGTCCGAGGCCTACATGATCGAGAACGGCAAGGTCACCTACCCGGTGAAGGGCGCGACGCTGATCGGCAGCGGCCCGGAATCGCTGAAGTACGTGAGCATGATCGGCAACGACATGTCGCTCGACTCGGGCGTCGGCGTGTGCGGCAAGGAAGGCCAGAGCGTGCCGGTCGGCGTCGGCCAGCCGACCCTGCGGATCGACAAGATGACGGTCGGCGGTACGGCATAACCGCATCGCGACGCAGACAATCCGCGCATTTTGACAAAAACGCGCGGATTGTCCGCATTTTTTGACGCCCCGGCTTGCCAGCCGCACGGCGACACGGTATAAATTCCGAATCAACTTTTTTGACGAACCAAATCTCCGTCATGTCCGCCAAGTTTTATTTTTACTTTTTTTGGCATCTCAGACCGCTGGCGGATCGAGAGGGTTGATGGCGCGTGAAGCGCAACCGAAATTCCCGAAAAACCGCCGGCGAACCCGGCGGTTTTTTTTCGCCCTTCGCCAGCCGGTCGCCGCCGCAGCGGTCCCGCGGCCCCGATCGACACCACTGAATTGTCTGAATCGATGAATTTGCCGCACGCGTAGTCATTGGGCGGCGCCCTCAACAGCTTTGCATGGGGCCGGAGCAAGTGCCGAAGCACTCGAGCCGGTCGACACAGGAGAAAACAGCATGCCCCCGCACAATACCGACGACGTCCGCATTCGCGAACTCAAGGAACTGACGCCGCCCGCCCACCTGATCCGCGAATTCGCGTGCTCCGAGGCCGCGTCCGAGCTGATCTACCACTCGCGCCAGTCGATGCACCGCATCCTGCACGGGATGGACGACCGGCTGATCGTCGTGATCGGGCCGTGCTCGATCCACGATACGAAGGCGGCGATCGAGTACGCGGGGCGGCTCGTGAAGGAGCGCGAGCGCTTCAAGGGCGAGCTGGAAATCGTGATGCGCGTGTACTTCGAGAAGCCGCGCACGACGGTCGGCTGGAAGGGGCTCATCAATGATCCGCACCTGGACAACAGCTTCAAGATCAACGAAGGGCTGCGCACCGCGCGTGAGCTGCTGCTGCAGATCAACGAGATGGGGCTGCCGGCGGCGACCGAATACCTCGACATGATCAGCCCGCAGTACATCGCCGACCTGATCTCGTGGGGCGCGATCGGCGCGCGCACGACCGAGTCGCAGGTGCACCGCGAGCTGGCGTCGGGGCTGTCGTGCCCGGTCGGCTTCAAGAATGGCACCGACGGCAACGTGAAGATCGCGGTCGACGCGATCAAGGCCGCGTCGCAGCCGCACCATTTCCTGTCGGTGACCAAGGGCGGCCACTCGGCGATCGTGTCGACGGCCGGCAACGAGGACTGCCACGTGATCCTGCGCGGCGGCAAGACGCCGAACTACGACGCGGACAGCGTGAACGCCGCATGCGCGGACATCGGCAAGGCCGGCCTCGCCGCGCGCCTGATGATCGACGCGAGCCACGCGAACAGCTCGAAGAAGCACGAGAACCAGATTCCCGTGTGCGCGGACATCGGCCGCCAGGTCGCGGCCGGCGACGAGCGCATCGTCGGCGTGATGATCGAGTCGCACCTCGTCGAGGGGCGTCAGGACCTGAAGGAAGGCTGCCCGCTGACCTACGGCCAGAGCATCACCGATGCGTGCATCGCGTGGGACGACAGCGTGAAGGTCCTCGAAGGCCTCGCGGAATCGGTGAAGGCACGCCGCGTCGCGCGCGGCAGCGGGAACTGAAGAACGCCAACAAGCTGACCGTATGGCCCCGCCTGGCGGCGAATTGGCCATGCGGCCAACCTGCAGTCGGTGTGGTGCTCTGCTAGACTAGCTAACATCATCTAGCTAACCAGAGGATTGACCATGTCGACCGTCAACATGCACGATGCCAAGTCGCGGCTTTCCAGCCTCGTGGAAGCGCTTGAATCGGGGCGCGAAGCCGAAGTCGTGATCGCCCGCAATGGTCATCCGGTCGCCCGGATCGTTCCGTACACCGCGCCGAAGCGGATCGGCGCAGCCCGTCAGTTGCTTGCCGGATTGAACATTCCGACAAGCGTCGAGGCATTCAATGCCGGCGATGAATCGATCGCTGCCGACTTCGATGCCAGCTCGGATCAAGGGCTTGCACCGTGAAGCTGCTGCTCGATACGCACATCGCGCTCTGGGCGGCTGAAGGCGCGCCGCAACTTTCGGCAACCGCGGCCGCATTGATCGAACATCCCCAAAACACGCTGTACGTCAGCGCCGCGTCGATTTGGGAAATCGCGATCAAATATCGCAAAGGCAATCTGCCCGTCCATCCGAGAGATGCGCGTTCGGCATTTCGGCTTGCAGGTTTTGCGGAGCTGCCGATCAGCAGCGATCACGCCGAGGCAGTCGCCGCGTTGCCGGATTTCCCGGACCATGCCGATCCGTTCGACCGCGTGATGGTCGCGCAGGCACTCCATGAAGGCATGCCGCTCGTCAGCGCCGATCCGAAGGTGTGGCGCTATCACTCCACGCTGATGCTGCGTGCCTGACATCGTCATGCACGCGACAAAATCGAAGCCCGGCTCGCGCCGGGCTTTTTTACTGGCCTGAGACCGTCCGTTCGCGCATCACTCGAGCGCACCCGAGCCGAAGATCTCGGTGTTCACACGCTCCGGCGCGACGCCCAGCGCGACGAGCGCATCGCGTTGCGCCTTCATGAACGCGATCGGGCCGCAGATGTAGTAGTCGGCATCCGGCACGAGCGCATGCTGCTTCACGCGTTCCGGCGTCAGGCGCCCTTCGAGGTCGTGATCGACCCCGGCACGGTCGTTCGGGCCGACCAGCTCGTACAGCACCGTGCGCTTCACGTTCGCGTGCTCGCGCGCCGCGTCGTTCAGCCACTCGCGGAACGCGTGCACCGCGCCCGAACGGCATGCGTGGACGAACCGTACCTCACGCTTGCTGCCTTCGGCGATCAGCGTCGACGCCATCGACATCATCGGCGTGATGCCGACACCGCCCGAGATCAGCACGACCGGCGTATCGGCATCGCGCTTCAGCGAGAAGTCGCCCATCGGCGCGGTCACTTCGACGATCGCCCCCTCTTCCACGCCGTCGTGCATCAGCGTCGACACCTTGCCGGCCGGGATCGCTTCCGGCCTGCCGGCCTCGCGCTTCACCGAAATGCGCAGCCACTTGCCGTGCGGCGCATCGGACAGGCTGTACTGACGCGGCTGGTCGACACCCAGGTCGCCGACGAAGCGCTTCACCGAGATGTACTGGCCCGGCTCGAACTTCGGCGCGTCGCCGCCGTCGGCGGGGGTCAGGTAGAACGACGTGATCTCGTCGCTTTCGCGCACCTTGCGGGCGACCTTGAACGGGCGGAAGCCGCTCCAGGCGGCGTTCGCGTACAGGTCGGCCTCGGCGCCGATCATGATCTGCGCGAGCTGGCCGTACGCGACGCGCCAGGCTTCGAGCGTTTCCGCGTCGACCGCGTCGCCGAGCACTTCGACGATCGACGCGAGCAGGTTCTCGCCGACGATCGGGTAATGCTCCGGACGGATATTGAGGCTCGCGTGCTTGTGCGAGATGCGCGACACCGCGCCGCCCAGCGCACCGAGGTTGTCGATGTTCGCGGCATACGCGTAGACCGCCTTCGCGAGCGTTTCCGGCTGGCTGCCGGTCTTCTGGTGCGTCTGGTTGAACAGGTTCTTCAGCTCCGGATGATGCGCGAACATGCGCTGATAGAAGTGCTTCGTGATCGTCGCGCCGTGCTCGGCAAGGACAGGGGCGGTGGCCTTCACACGGGCCATCTGGTCAGCGGTGATGTGGGTCATGTGCGTTCTCCGTTAAACATGCACATACGATACATCTTTAAAATCCAAGCACCCCTCGGACAAATTGTCGCAGTGCGGAAAACGATGCAGCGCGTCAGCGCCCGCGCTCCCACAGCACGTCCGAGCCGCCGTCCGCGCGGTTCAGCACGCGCGCCAGCACGAACAGCAGATCCGACAGCCGGTTCACGTAACGCCGCGGCGCATCATTGAGCGTGTCCGTGCGCCCGAGCGCGACGATCGAGCGCTCGGCGCGGCGGCACACCGTGCGGCACACGTGCGCGAGCGACGCCGCGCGCGAGCCGGCCGGCAGGATGAACTCCTTCAGCGGCGGCAGCGTCGCGTTGTAGTCGGCCAGCCACCGGTCGAGGCGCGCGAGATGCGTGTCGTCGAGCACCCCATGGCCGGGGATGCACAGCTCGCCGCCCAGATCGAACAGGTCGTGCTGGATCGTGACGAGCGCGGTGCGAACGTCGTCCGGAAGCGGCTCGGCGAGCAACACGCCGAGCGCCGAGTTCAGTTCGTCGACGTCGCCGATCGCGGCGATGCGCACGTCGTCCTTGCCGACGCGGCGCCCGTCGCCGAGGCCGGTGGTGCCGTCGTCACCCGTGCGCGTGGCGATCTTGCTCAAGCGGTGGCCCATGCGAATGTCCTCTCGTGCGCGGCCGCAGCGCGGCCAGGTGGGGTTGGTACGCGATTATCGCAGCCCGCGGCGAGGGCCGCACCGGACGTTGCAGCGTAGAATGAACCGAAAGTTCGACAAGCAGCCGTCAGGAGACACGAGTGAATCACCCCGACACGCCGGCCGCCACGCGCCGCCCCCTCCCGCCCGCGATGCTCGATGCGCTGCGCGCCGCCTTCGGCGAGCGCGTGTCGACCGCCGAGGCCGTCCGCGCCCATCACGGCCGCGACGAATCGCCGTTCGATCCGCAACTCCCCGACGTCGTCGTATTCGCCCGCAGCGCGGATGAAGTCCGCGAAGTCGTGTCGCTGTGCGCGCTCTACAGCGTACCGCTGATTCCGTACGGCGCCGGCTCGTCGCTCGAGGGCCATCTGCTCGCCGTGCGCGGCGGCGTATCGCTCGACCTGTCGGAAATGAACCGCGTGCTGTCGATCAACTCGGAAGACCTGACGGTCACGGTCGAACCGGGCATCACGCGCAAGGCGCTCAACGAAGCGCTGCGCGACACCGGCCTGTTCTTCCCGATCGATCCGGGCGCCGACGCCAGCATCGGCGGGATGACCGCGACCCGCGCGTCCGGCACCAACGCCGTGCGCTACGGGACGATGCGCGAGAACGTGCTCGGCCTGAGCGCCGTGCTCGCCGACGGCCGCGTCGTGAAGACAGGCTCGCGCGCGCGCAAGTCGGCGGCGGGCTACGACCTCACGCGCCTGTTCGTCGGCTCCGAAGGCACGCTCGGCGTGATCACCGAGATCACGCTGCGCCTGCATCCGCTGCCCGAAGCCGTGTCGGCCGCGATCTGCACGTTCCCGTCGATGGGCGACGCGGTGCGCACCGTGATCGAGACGATCCAGATCGGCGTGCCGATCGCGCGCGTCGAATTCGTCGATGCGCTCGCGGTGCGCTCGATCAACCGCCACTCGAACCTGACGCTCGCCGAGGCGCCGACGCTGTTCTTCGAATTCCACGGCACCGAAGCCGGCGTGAAGGAACAAGCCGAGCTCGTGCAGGCGCTCGCGGGCCAGAACAATGGCCAGGGCTTCGAATGGGCTACGCGCCCCGAGGACCGCACGCGGCTCTGGGCCGCGCGCCACAACGCGTACTTCGCGATGCTGCAGTTGAAACCCGGCTGCCGCGCGGTGACGACCGACGTGTGCGTGCCGATCTCGCAGCTCGCCGCGTGCGTCGAGGAGACCGAAGTCGACCTGCGCGCGTCGTCGCTGCCCTGCCCGATCGTCGGCCACGTCGGCGACGGCAATTTCCACGTCGCGATCCTGATCGATCCCGACAAGCCCGAGGAAATCGACGAAGCCGAGCGCATCAACGACCGGATCGTCGAACGCGCGCTGCGCCTCGGCGGCACCTGCACCGGCGAACACGGCGTCGGGCTGCACAAGATGCGCTTCCTGCCGAAGGAGCACGGCGACAACGCGATCGACGCGATGCGCGCGATCAAGCTCGCGCTCGATCCGCGCAACCTGATGAATCCCGGCAAGATCTTCACGTGCTGACACGGCGGCGCGCCGCCGCGCGGCCGCAGGAGACCCAATGAACGCTTCCGTCGAACTGTCGAGCGCGACCCGCGCGCAGCGCCAGCGCGAAGTCGTGCAGGCGCTGATGGCCGTGCTGCCGACGCATTGCCTGCTGTTCCGCGACGAAGACACCGCGCCGTACGAATGCGACGGCCTGTCCGCGTACCGGCGGCTGCCCCTCGCGGTCGCGCTGCCCGAAACCGAATCGCAGGTGCAGCGGATCGTGCAGATCTGCCGCCGCATGGAAGTGCCGATCGTGCCGCGCGGCGCGGGCACGAGCCTGTCGGGCGGCGCGCTGCCGATCGGCAACGGCGTCGTGCTGTCGCTCGCGCGCTTCACGCGCATCGTCGAGGTCGATCCGTACGCGCGCACGGCCACCGTGCAGCCCGGCGTGCGCAACCTCGCGATTTCGGAAGCCGCCGCGCCTTACGGGCTGTACTACGCACCCGATCCTTCGTCGCAGATCGCGTGCACGATCGGCGGCAACGTCGCGGAAAATTCCGGCGGCGTCCACTGCCTGAAATACGGGCTGACCGTGCACAACGTGATGCGCGTGCGCGCGGTCACGATCGAAGGCGAGATCGTCGAATTCGGCTCGCTCGGCCTCGACACGCCGGGCCTCGACCTGCTCGCGGTGATGATCGGCAGCGAAGGGATGTTCGCGATCGTCACCGAGGTCACGTTGAAACTGATCCCGAAACCGCAGACCGCGCAGCTCGTGATGGCGAGCTTCGACGATGTCGTGAAGGGCGGCGAGGCGGTCGCCGCGATCATCGCGTCGGGCATCATCCCGGCCGGGCTCGAGATGATGGACAAGCCGGCCACCCAGGCCGTCGAGGCGTTCACGCACGCGGGCTACGACCTCGACGCGAAGGCGATCCTGCTGTGCGAATCGGACGGCACGCCGGAGGAAGTGGCGGAGGAAGTCGTGCGCATGACGGCCGTGCTGCGCGAGCATGGCGCAACGCGCATCCAGGTCTCGCGCAACGAAAGCGAGCGGCTGCGCTACTGGTCGGGCCGCAAGAACGCATTTCCGGCCGCCGGGCGCATTTCCCCCGATTATTACTGCATGGACGGCACCGTGCCGCGCCGCGCGATCGGTCCGCTGCTCGCGCGCATCGAGCAGCTCGAGACGCAATACGGATTGCGCTGCATCAACGTGTTCCATGCCGGCGACGGCAACATGCATCCGCTGATTCTCTACAACGCGAACGATCCGGACGAGCTGCACCGCGCCGAGCAGTTCGGCGCGGAAATCCTCGAATGCTGCGTGGAATTCGGCGGCAGCGTGACGGGCGAGCACGGCGTCGGCATCGAAAAGCTCAATTCGATGTGCGTACAGTTCTCGCCGCAGGAGCGCGACGCGTTCTTCGCGGTCAAGCGCGCGTTCGATCCGGCCGGGCTGCTCAACCCCGACAAGGGCATTCCGACCCGTGCGCGCTGCGCGGAATACGGTCGCCAGCACGTGCGCGGGGGACTGCTGCCGCACCCCGACCTGCCGCGCTTCTGAGCACCGCGCGGCGGCGCGCCCCGTGCCGACGCGCGGGCCGCGACGTGCCGCCCTGCCCGCGCGCCGGCCATACGCGCGGCGGCGCCTGCATGCGTTCGTGATACGGGGCTTAGGGATAGTCGCGATGTGGATTCGCGCCACCCCGGTACAATCGACCGGACAACAAGACGAGACTGCAATAGAACATGGAAGAGGACGACATCGTCGCCGGATGGGCCGAGCGCATCCGCGCCGCCAGTGCCGACGGCCGGCCGCTGCGGATTCGCGGCGGCGGCACCAAGGACTGGTACGGCCAGGCGCTGGACGGCGAAATACTCGACACGCGCGCGTTGCAGGGCATCGTGTCGTACGACCCGGCCGAACTCGTCGTCACGGTCCGCGCGGGCACGCCGCTCGCGCAGCTTGAAACCGCCCTCACCGAGTGCGGCCAGATGCTGCCGTTCGAGCCGCCGCACTTCGGCCGCACGGCTACCGTCGGCGGCTGTATCGCGGCCGGCCTCGCGGGCCCGCGCCGCGCGACCTGCGGCGCGCCGCGCGATTTCGTGCTCGGCGTCACGCTGATGAACGGGCGCGGCGAGTTGCTGCGCTTCGGCGGCCAGGTCGTGAAGAACGTCGCCGGCTACGACGTGTCGCGGCTGATGGCCGGCTCGCTCGGCACGCTCGGGCTGATGCTCGAGCTGTCGATCAAGGTGCTGCCGGTGCCGGTCGCCGAAGTCACGCTGAAGTTCGAGATGACCGCGACCGACGCGGTGCGCAAGCTCAACGAATGGGGCGGCCATCCGCTGCCCGTCAGCGCGAGCGCGTGGCGCAACGGCACGCTGGTGCTGCGGCTGTCGGGCGCCGAGGCCGCCGTGAAATCGGCGAAGACGCTGCTCGGCGGCGAAGTCGTCGACGCGGTCGAGGCCGAACGCTTCTGGGCCGGCCTGCGCGAGCATGCCGATCCGTTCTTCAACGGCATCCCGCCCGGCTATGCGCTATGGCGCCTTGCGCTGCCGTCGATCACCGAGCCGATGCACCTGCCCGGCACCCAGTTGATGGAATGGGGTGGCGCGCAGCGCTGGTGGATCACCGACGCCGATGCGCAGACGGTGCGCATGAGCGCGAAGCAGGCCGGCGGCCATGCGACGCTGTTCCGCGCGGGTGACTCGTACGACCGCAGCGCGGGCGTGTTCACGCCGCTGCCCGCGCCGCTGATGAAGATTCACCGCGGGCTGAAGGCTGCGTTCGATCCCGCACGCATCTTCAACCGCGGCCGGCTCTACCCCGAGCTCTAAATGCAAACGAACCTCGCCGATTTCATCCGCAACACGCCCGACGGCGACGAGGCCGACGCGATCCTGCGCAAGTGCGTGCATTGCGGCTTCTGCACCGCGACGTGCCCGACCTACCAGTTGCTCGGCGACGAACTCGACGGCCCGCGCGGGCGCATCTACCTGATCAAGCAGATGGTCGAAGGCGCGCCCGTCACGCGCAGCACGCAGCAGCACCTCGATCGCTGCCTCACCTGCCGCAGTTGCGAGACGACCTGCCCGTCGGGCGTTCAGTACGGCCGGCTGGTCGAGATCGGCCGCAAGCACGTCGAGGCGCAGGTGCAGCGCCCGGTGCAGCAGCGCATCCTGCGCCGCGTGCTCGCGAGCCTCGTGCCGAACGCGGCGCTGTTCTCGCCGGTCATGCGGCTCGGCCAGCACGTGCGGCCGCTGTTGCCGAAACGGCTGCGCGACAAGGTACCGCCGCGCCAGCGGCTGCTCGAATGGCCGCAGCGCACGCATCCGCGCAAGATGCTGATGCTCGGCGGCTGCGTGCAGCCGTCGATGCTCCCGAACATCAACATCGCGACCGCGCGCGTGCTCGACGCACTCGGCGTCGAGACGATCGTCGCGCCCGACGCGGGCTGCTGCGGCGCGATCCGCCTGCACCTGAACTATCACGACGAAGCGCTCGCCGACGCACGCCGCAACATCGACGCGTGGTGGCCGTATATCGAGCAAGGTGCCGAAGCGATCGTCATGAACGCATCGGGCTGCGGCGCGACGGTGCTCGAATATGCGCACCTGCTGCGTGACGATCCGGCCTATGCGGAAAGAGCGCAGCGCATCGTCGCGCTGACGCGCGACATCTCCGACGTGCTGCTCGCGTTCGAGGCCGAGATCGCGACGCTCGCGCGGCGCCGCGCGATCCATACCGTCGCGTATCACCCACCGTGCACGCTGCAGCACGGCCAGCAGTCGCGCGGCAAGGTCGAGCGCCTGCTCGAGACGCTCGGCATCGAGGTGCGGCTGCCGGCCGACAGCCACCTGTGCTGCGGGTCGGCCGGCACTTATTCGCTGACGCAGCCGTCGCTGTCGTACCGGCTGCGCAAGCAGAAGCTGCTGAAGCTGCAGGCACTCGAGCCGCAGATGATCGTGTCCGGCAACGTCGGCTGTATCGCGCACTTGCAGAGCGGCACGCAGATTCCGGTCGCGCACTGGATCCAGCTCGTCGAGCATCTGCTGTACGGCTAGCGCGGCGCCGGCCCGGCCGGTCGCGCATGGCATCGCGTCCGTATAATGGGCGCATCGATGCGGCGCGTGCCGTGCCGCATCCGTTGCCGTATCCGCCGTGGTATCCGCTTCTCGTGCCTGCTTCCGTGCCCGTCATGTCCGATTTCGCCGCCCGTCTCGACTCCGTTCACCGCCGCATCGCCGACGCCGCCCGCGCGGCCGGCCGTGATCCCGCCACCGTCTCGCTGCTCGCCGTGTCGAAGACGTTTCCCGCCGACGACGTGCGCGCCGCGCATGCGGCCGGACAACGCGCGTTCGGCGAAAACTACGTGCAGGAATCGATCGACAAGATCGATGCGCTCGCGGATCTGCGCACCGAGCTCGAATGGCATTTCATCGGGCCGCTGCAATCGAACAAGACGCGCCCGGTCGCAGAACGGTTCGACTGGGTCCATTCGGTCGACCGGCTGAAGATCGCGCAGCGCCTCGCCGAACAGCGCCCCGCGCACCTGCCGCCGCTCAACGTGTGCGTGCAGGTGAACATCAGCGGCGAGGCGTCCAAGAGCGGCGTCGCGCCGGGCGACGTGGCCGAGGTCGCGCGCGCGGTCGCCGCGCTGCCGACGCTGCGCCTGCGCGGCCTGATGGCGATTCCCGAACCGGCCGGCGATACCGACGCGCAGCGCGCGCCGCATCGTGCGCTGCGCGCGCTGTTCGATACGCTGCGCGCCGACGGCCTGCCGCTCGACACATTGTCGATGGGCATGTCCGCCGATCTCGAGGCCGCGGTGCTCGAAGGCGCGACGATCGTGCGCGTCGGCACCGCGCTCTTCGGCGCACGCGACTATTCGCACTGAGCGCCTCCCCTGTTCCGCCTTTCCGTTCACTCTCCTGCTCAATCGACATCATGAAAATCGCATTCATCGGCGGCGGCAACATGGCCGCGGCCCTGATCGGCGGCCTGATCAAGCGCGGCGTCGCCGCTGACGGCCTGTATGCCATCGACGTCAACGAGGACGTCCGCGCGCGCGCCGCGCAGCAATTCGGTATCCGCACCGGCGCGGCCATCGACGCGACGCTCGCCGGCTACGACGCGATCGTGCTCGCGGTGAAACCGCAGGTCCTGAAGGACGTCGCGCAGGCGCTCGCCCCGCATCTGACGTCGCAGCTCGTGATCAGCATCGCGGCCGGCATCCGCGGCACCGACCTCGCCCGCTGGCTCGGCGACTACGCGCGCGTCGTGCGCACGATGCCGAACACGCCCGCGCTGGTCGGCATGGGCGTGACGGGCCTCGCCGCGCTGCCGGGCGTCGAGGCGGCCGGTCGCGAGCTTGCGTCGAACGTGCTCGGCGCGGTCGGCGAGATCGTCTGGTTCGACGACGAAGCGCAGCTCGACGCCGTCACCGCGATCTCGGGCAGCGGCCCGGCCTACGTGTTCTATTTCATCGAAGCGCTGCAGGAAGCCGCGCGCCGCCTCGGCATGAACGACGAACAGGGCCGCGCACTCGCGGTCGCGACGTTCGCGGGTGCCGCACAGCTCGCCGCGCAATCGGGCGAACCGGCGAGCGTGCTGCGCGAGCGCGTGACGTCGAAGGGCGGCACGACGGCCGCCGCGCTCGCGTCGTTCGACGCGCAGGGCGTGAAGGAAGCGATTGTGCGCGGCGCGCTGGCCGCCGAGGCACGCGCGAACGAAATGGGTGACGAGCTCGGCCGCGCGTAAGCGCGGCACGCTCCGCCGGGCTTCCGGCACCGGCAACAAAAAAGCGGCCTCGGCCGCTTTTTTGTTGGCATCGCGCGCCGGCGCGCGGCCGCTTCAGTTGCCTGCCGTGCCCGCCAGCAGGTAGTGCGCGGCGATCCCCGCGAACAGCACGCCGCCGAGCCAGTTGTTGTGCCGGAACGCCGCGAAGCACGGCATCCGCTCGCGGTCCTTGATCAGCGTGTAGTGATACAGCGCGCAGCCAACCGCCGCGGCCCAGCCGGCCCAATATGCGAGGCCGAAGCCGAGCGTCACGCCGATCCACACATAGATGCCGAGCGTCGCCGCATAGCAGAGCATGACGGCCGCGACGTCGAAGCGGCCGAACGTCAGCGCGGACGTGCGAATGCCGATCTTGATGTCGTCGTCGCGGTCGACCATCGCGTATTCGGTGTCATACGCGACCGACCAGAAGATGTTCGCGATCAGCATCACCCACGCGAGCATCGGCACCGTGTCCTGCACGGCCGCGAACGCCATCGGGATGCCGAAGCCGAACGCGATGCCGAGATACGCCTGCGGAATCGCGAAGAAACGCTTCATGAACGGATACGAGCCCGCGACGAACAGCGCGACGACCGACAGCTCTTTCGTCAGCGTATTGAGCGGCTGGATCAGCAGGAACGAGATGAAGGCCAGCACCACCGCGATCGCGACGGCTTCCCATGCGCGGATCTTGCCGGACGTCAGCGGCCGGTCGGCCGTGCGCTTCACGTGACGGTCGAAATCGCGGTCGGCATAGTCGTTCATCGCGCAGCCGGCCGAGCGCATCAGCAGCGTGCCGAGCACGAAGATCGCGAGCAGCGGCCAGCGCGGATGGCCGTCCGACGCGATCCACAGTGCGTTGAGCGTCGGCCAGAGCAGCAGCAGGCTGCCGATCGGCTTGTCCATCCGGACGAGCCGCAGATACAGGGGAAAGCGGGCAAGCATGGCGAAGCACCGGGAAGATAACCCCGGCATTTTAGAGCCGAGCGGCGGGTCACGTCATGTCGGACAGGCCCGCAGCCGGTTGCCGCGACCCGCGTGCCGGCCGCCCGGCCCGCTGCTGGCGGGCCGGGCAGTCCGCGCGTCAATCAAGGGACAGATGCGTGGCAGGCGCGTACCGCGCTGTCACCAGAATTCGATCCGACGCGGGCAGCAATACGGCCCCGGTTCGGCGCCGGACACCCGCTCACGCTGGCCGCGCGGCGCGCGACCGGCCGCACCGGACTTACGCGAGCAGCGACCGCAGCATCCACGCGGTCTTTTCATGCGTCTGCAGACGCTGCGTCAGCAGGTCGGCGGTCGGTTCGTCGCTCGCCGCATCGGCGATCGGGAAGATTTCGCGCGCGGTGCGCACGACGGTCTCGTGCCCTTCGACGAGCTGGCGGATCATCTCTTCGGCCGCCGGCACGCCGTTCGCCTCCGGCACCGACGACAGCTTCGCGAAATCCCCGAACGTGCCCGGCGCGACGACGCCGAGCGTGCGAATGCGCTCGGCGACCTGGTCGACCGCGAGCCACAGTTCGTTGTACTGCTCTTCGAACATCAGGTGCAGCGTGTTGAACATCGGGCCCGTGACGTTCCAGTGGAAGTTGTGGGTCTTCAGGTACAGCGAAAACGTATCGGCCAGCAGCCGCGACAGGCCGTCCGCGATTTTCTTGCGGTCCTTGTCGCTGATGCCGATGTTGATCTGCGTGGCGTTACCTTTCTTGGCCATCTTCGGGACTCCTCATTCGAAATGTTGAACCGGCGAAAATGCGTCGAGCAATCGGCATGCCGCACCGCGCGGCATCCGTCGCCACGTGCCAGTCTAGCGCGGCGAGCGAATCGCTGCGCTCAGCCGCCGGCACTCGAGACGATCGGCGCGAGCGCGTGCAGCGCCTGCGCGACCAGCTCGGCCGCACCGCCGACGACGATCGCGAAACCGACGATGTGCCGCGCCAGCCCGACCGGCGTGCGCAGCTCGGGCGCGGCGAACGCGGCGCGCATGTTCAGCATGATTTGCGTCATGGTCGTCACTCCTTCGACAAGACCTTGAATCGGAAGAAAAAACGGCCGGTCGCGCGACCGGCCGTTGCACGTTGCAACGTGACTGCGCTAGCGCGTCACGACATTCACGCGAGGTCGAAGCGGTCGAGGTTCATCACCTTGTTCCAGGCCGCGACGAAATCGCGCACGAACTTCTCGTTCGCGTCCGCGCTGCCGTACACCTCGGCCAGCGCGCGCAACTGCGAGTGCGAACCGAAGATCAGGTCGACGCGCGTGCCGGTCCACTTGACCTGACCCGTCGTACGATCGCGCCCTTCGAACACGTCGTTCGCGGCCGACACCGGCTTCCACTCCGTGCCCATGTCGAGCAGGTTCACGAAGAAGTCGTTCGACAGCGTGCCCGGACGATCGGTGAACACGCCGTGCTTCGCGTCGCCGACGTTCGCGCCGAGCACGCGCAGGCCGCCGACCAGGACCGTCAACTCCGGCCCGTTCAGCGTCAACAGCTGGGCCTTGTCGACCAGCAGCGCCTCGGCCGGCGTCTTGTACGCACCCTTCACGTAGTTGCGGAAACCGTCCGCGACCGGCTCGAGCACGGCCATCGCGTCGACGTCCGTCTGTTCCTGCGACGCGTCCATCCGGCCCGGTGCGAACGGCACCGTCACCGCGACACCGGCGTTCTTCGCGGCCTGTTCGACGCCGGCCGCACCGGCCAGCACGATCAGATCGGCGAGCGACACCTTCTTGCCGCCCGTCTGCGCATCGTTGAACGCCTTGCGCACGCTTTCGAGCGTCTCGAGCACCGTCGCGAGGGCGACCGGCTGGTTCACGTCCCAGTCCTTCTGCGGTGCCAGGCGGATGCGCGCACCGTTCGCGCCGCCGCGCTTGTCCGAACCCCGGAACGTCGAGGCCGACGCCCACGCGGTCGACACGAGCTGCGCGACCGACAGGCCCGACGCGAGCACCTTCGCCTTCAGCGCCGCGACGTCCGCGTCATCGATCAGCGGGTGATCGACGGCCGGGATCGGGTCCTGCCACAGCAGTTCCTCGGCCGGCACTTCCGGGCCGAGATAGCGCGCACGCGGTCCCATGTCGCGGTGCGTGAGCTTGAACCAGGCGCGCGCGAACGCGTCGGCAAACTCGGCCGGGTTCTCGTAGAAGCGGCGCGAGATCTTCTCGTAGGCCGGATCGAAACGCAGCGACAGGTCGGTCGTCAGCATCGTCGGGCGATGCTTCTTCGACGCATCGAATGCATCCGGAATCACTTCGTCGGCCCCCTTCGCGACCCACTGGTGCGCGCCGGCCGGGCTCTTCGTCAGTTCCCATTCGTAGCTGAACAGGTGCTTGAAGAAGTCGTTGCTCCACTTCGTCGGCGTCGACGTCCACGTGACTTCGAGGCCGCTGGTGATCGCATCGTGGCCCTTGCCCGATGCATACGCGCTCTTCCAGCCGAGACCCTGCTGCTCGATGCCCGCCGCTTCCGGCTCCGCACCGACGTCCGTCGCGGGGCCCGCGCCGTGCGTCTTGCCGAACGTGTGGCCGCCGGCGATCAGCGCGACCGTCTCTTCGTCGTTCATCGCCATCCGCGCGAACGTGTCGCGGATGTCGCGCGCCGCCGCGACCGGGTCGGGGTTGCCGTCAGGGCCTTCCGGGTTCACGTAGATGAGGCCCATCTGCACGGCCGCGAGCGGGTTCTCGAGATCACGGTCACCCGAGTAGCGGCTGTTCGGGCCGCCGCTCAGTTCCAGCCAGATCTTTTCCGAACCCCAGTAGACGTCGTCCGGTTCCCACGTGTCGGCACGGCCGCCCGCGTAACCGAAGGTCTTGAAGCCCATCGATTCGAGCGCGACGTTGCCGGTCAGGATCAGCAGGTCGGCCCACGAGATGTTGCGGCCGTACTTCTGCTTGATCGGCCACAGCAGCCGGCGCGCCTTGTCGAGGTTCGCGTTGTCCGGCCAGCTGTTCAGCGGGGCGAAGCGCTGCTGCCCGCCGCCCGCGCCGCCGCGGCCGTCGGCGATCCGGTACGTGCCGGCGCTGTGCCAGGCCATCCGGACGAACAGGCCACCGTAGTGGCCGAAGTCGGCCGGCCACCAGTCCTGCGACGTCGTCATCAGCGCCTGCAGGTCGCGCTTCACCGCCGCGAGGTCCAGCTTCTTGAATGCTTGCGCGTAGTCGAAATCCTTGTCCATCGGATCGGACAGCGCCGAGTGCCGGTGCAGGATGTTCAGGTTCAGCTGGTTCGGCCACCAGTCCTTGTTCGACGTGCCGCCGGCCGCCGTGTGGTTGAACGGACATTTCGCTTCGGTCGACATGCTTTTCTCCTTTATTTGCTCGTAAGCCCCCACTTGCCGGGCGCGGTTCGTGGAGCATTGCGGGGGATGAAACGGGAATCGGGGGCACCGGAGCGGCGTGCGGCGGCACTCATCCGCCGTAGACACGATCCGCCAGGTATGCGAACGCAATCGGGCGCAGGCTGCGGGTCGCCGCCCTCGCACGATTCAGGACTTCATCGCGCGACGGGATGTTCCGTTGCGCGTGCTGCAATACCGACCGCATCATGACATCCTCCTTTGACGCTTGCATTGAGGGTGCGAATCGGGCTGGCGAGCCGACGCCGATCCATGTAGAAGAGTGTATCGATATCTATCGACTTTTGTAATTTAATTAAAATAATCTATGCAATAGGCAAAAATAAACGGGGTCGCAAGCCCCGTTCATCATGCGGTCACGTATGCCGCCGTGCGCTCAGTTCATCGTCGCCGGCATGTCGAGCTTCGCGACGCCCGGCAGGTCGCACGCGGCGATCGCGTCGCTGATCGCGTCGATCGCCGGCATCCGCGTGAAGCTCTTGCGCCACACCAGCACGACCCGGCGATCGGGCACCGGTTCGTTGAACGGCACGTACGACAGCAGTTCGGCGTCGGGGCCGTTCGCGCGCGGGCCGATCTCGGCGACCGACATCCGCGGCAGCACCGTGATGCCGACCCCGCTCGCGACCATGTGGCGAATCGTTTCGAGCGACGAGCCCTCGAAGGTCTTCTGGATGCCGTCGGCTGTTTGCGAGAAGCGCATCAGTTCCGGGCACACGCCGAGCACGTGATCGCGGAAGCAGTGGCCGTTGCCGAGCAGCAGCATGGTTTCCTGCTTCAGGTCCTCGGCGTCGATCTCGTCGCGCTTCTCCCACGGATGGCCGGCCGGCAGCGCGACGACGAACGGCTCGTCGTACAGCGGCCGCACCATCAGGCCGGTTTCGGGAAACGGCAGCGCCATGATCGCGGCGTCGATCTCGCCCTGCTTCAGCAGTTCGAGCAGCTTCAGCGTGTAGTTCTCCTGCAGCATCAAAGGCATCTGCGGCACCCGCTGGATCATCTGCTTGACGAGCGTCGGCAGCAGGTACGGCCCGATCGTGTAGATCACGCCAAGACGGAACGGGCCGACGAGCGGGTCCTTGCCCTGCTTCGCGATCTCCTTGATCGCGAAGGTCTGCTCGAGCACGCGCTGCGCCTGCGTGACGATCTGGTCGCCGATCGGGGTCACGCTCACTTCACTCGCGCCGCGCTCGAAAATCTGCACGTTGAGCTCGTCTTCCAGCTTCTTGATCGCCACCGATAGGGTCGGCTGGCTCACGAAGCAGGCTTCGGCCGCGCGACCGAAATGCCGCTCGCGCGCGACCGCGACGATGTATTTCAGTTCAGTCAGGGTCATTGTGGGTCAATCAGATATATACAGGCGATAGGTTTAATTTATACACCCACTGGGACCGATTCGCCAAGTTTCTCAGTATTTCGATGCGCCGAGCCGGCGGCGAATGACGATTGCCGATCCGTCCCTGAATGCATCGCTCGCGCTTCGATCACGCCTTCAGATACTGCTCCCGCGCGCCGAGCCAGCGGGCGAGATGCTGCGTGACCACGTCGGGATACGCGGCGATCAGTCGCGTCGCCGCGTCGCGGGCCGGGTCGATCAGCCAGCCGTCGGTCTCGAGGTTCGCGAAGCGCAGCATCGCCGCGCCCGACTGGCGCGCGCCGAGGAATTCGCCGGGGCCGCGGATCTCGAGGTCGCGCCGCGCGATCTCGAAGCCGTCGGTCGTCTCGCGCATCGTCTTCAGCCGCTCGCGGCCGGTGAGCGACAGCGGGCCCGTGTACAGCAGCACGCACACCGATGCCGCGGTGCCGCGCCCGACCCGGCCGCGCAACTGGTGCAGCTGCGCGAGGCCGAAGCGCTCCGCGTGCTCGATCACCATCAGCGACGCGTTCGGCACGTCGACGCCGACCTCGATCACGGTCGTCGCGACAAGCAATTGCACCTCGTTGCGCGTGAAGGCTTCCATCACGGCCGCCTTGTCGGCCGGCGACAGCCTGCCGTGCACGAGCCCGACCTTCAACTCGGGCAGGGCCGTGGCCAGCGTCTCGTAGGTCTCGACGGCCGTCTGCAACTGCAGTGTCTCGCTCTCCTCGATCAGCGGACACACCCAGTACACCTGGCGGCCGGTCAGCGCGGCCTCGCGCACGCGCGCGATCACCTCCTCGCGCCGCGCGTCGCCGACGAGGCGCGTCAGCACCGGCGTGCGGCCCGGCGGCAGCTCGTCGATCGTCGACACCTCGAGATCCGCGTAATACGTCATCGCGAGCGTGCGCGGAATCGGCGTGGCCGACATCATCAGCTGGTGCGGCTGGAAATCGCGCGCGCCGTTGGCCGCGTTCGCGGCCTTCGCCCGCAGCGCGAGACGCTGCTCGACGCCGAAGCGGTGCTGCTCGTCGACGATCACGAGGCCGAGCCGCGCGAATTCGACGGTGTCCTGGATGATCGCGTGCGTGCCGATCACGAGTTGCGCGGTGCCGAGCGCCGCGGCCTCGATCGCCGCGCGCTTCTCCTTCGCCTTCAGGCTGCCCGCGAGCCATGCGACCGACACGCCGAGCGGCTCGAGCCACGCGCGCAGCTTGCGGGCGTGCTGCTCCGCGAGGATTTCGGTTGGCGCCATCAGCGCGGCCTGGTAGCCGGCATCGATCGCCTGCGTCGCGGCCAGCGCGGCGACGACCGTCTTGCCGCTGCCGACGTCGCCCTGCAACAGCCGCTGCATCGGGTGCGCGAGCGTGAGGTCGTGCGCGATCTCGTCGACGACGCGCGCCTGCGCGCCCGTCAGCGTGAACGGCAGCGCCGCGTAGAGGCGCGTCGTCAGCGCGTCGGCATCGGTCGCGGTGCGGCGCGGCATCGCGGGCGCCGTGCGCGTGCGGCGCTCCTCGTGCGCGCGCTTGAGCGACAGCTGCTGCGCGAGCAGTTCCTCGAACTTGATGCGCGTCCACGCCGGATGCGAGCCGTCCATCAGCGCGGCTTCGTCGGAATCGACGCCCGGGTGATGCAGGATGCGCACGGCCTGCGCGAGCGTCGGCACGCCGAGCGGCTTCAGGTAGTCGCGCTCGATCTCGGGCGGCAGCAGCTCGGGCAGCGGCGTGCGCTCGACCGCGTTCTCGATCGCCTTGCGCAGATACGCCTGCGACACGCCGGCCGTGCTCGGATAGACGGGCGTGAGCACCTGCGGCAGCGGCGCATCGGCTTCGACCACGCGCACGGCCGGATGCACCATCTCCATCCCGAAGAAGCCGCCGCGCACATCGCCGCGCACGCGCAGCCGCTGGCCGACGGCCATCTGCTTGACCTGCGAGCCGTAGAAATTCAGGAAGCGCAGCACGAGCTGCTCGCCGTCGTCGTCCTGGATCTTCACGACGAGCTGGCGGCGCGGCCGGTACGCGACCTCGTTGTCGAACACGACGCCTTCGGTCTGCGCGATGCCGCCCGGCAGCAGTTCGCCGATCGGCGTGAGCGTGGTTTCGTCCTCGTAGCGCATCGGCAGATGCAGCACGAGATCGATCGAGCGCGTGAGACCGAGCTTCGCGAGCTTGTCGGCGGTCTTCACGGGTTTGTCGGCGGTCTTCACGGGTTTGTCGGCGGCCGGCTTCTTCTTGCGCTTCGCGCCGGATGCGTCGGATGCGCCCGACGCCGCCGCGCCCGCTTCGTCGCTGCCGGCGCCCGGTTCGACGTCGGGCGCGGCGGCGGCCGGCTGCGCGAGCCGCCCGTCGGCGCCGCGCTTCGGCCCCGCGCGCTTCGGCGCCGCGCGCGCGTCGGAGTCGCGCTCCCCCGCGCTTCGCGCGGGTAACGCGGCATCGTCCGCGTCGAACGGATCGGCGGAATCGGCAATGGCAGCGGAGGAACGGCGTGGTGACACAGGCATCGGATCGTCTGGGTGCTTCGCAAGGCAAGTACAATAGCGGCTTTCACGTCGTCCGAACGAACGACGCCGGCCAGGCCGCGCATCCCGCCATCATAGCGGCTCGCGCGCCCCATTTATGCGTTTCCGCCTTGTGGGCGGCGCCCGCCGGCCGTTTCGAACCAGCCCGCATGTTCACGCTTTCCGATTTCGATTTCAATCTGCCGCCCGAGCTGATTGCGCAAACCGCGCTGCCCGAACGCACCGCGAGCCGCCTGCTCGAGGTCGACCACACCGTCGAGCCCGCGCGCCTCGTCGACCGCAACTTCACCGAGCTGCCGTCGTGCATCGCGCCCGGCGACCTGCTCGTGTTCAACGATACCAGGGTGCTGAAGGCGCGTTTCTTCGGCCAGAAGGCCAGCGGCGGCAAGATCGAGGTGCTGATCGAGCGCGTGACCGGCACGCATACGGCGCTCGCGCAGATCCGCGCGAGCAAGTCGCCGGGCGCCGGCACGACGCTGCGCCTCGCCGACGCGTTCGACGTGACGGTCGGCGAGCGCGTCGAACCGTTCTTCACGCTGCACTTCCCGCAGCCGTGCCTCACGCTGATCGAGCAGCATGGCCGCCTGCCGCTGCCGCCGTACATCGAGCACGACGCCGACGCGAACGACGAGACGCGCTACCAGACCGTCTACGCGAGCAACCCGGGCGCGGTCGCGGCGCCCACCGCCGGGCTCCATTTCGACCTGCCGCTGCTCGAGAAGCTCGACGCGATGGGCGTCGAGCGCGCGACGCTGACGCTGCACGTGGGCGCCGGCACGTTCCAGCCGGTGCGCGTCGAGAACATCGCCGAGCACCGGATGCACAGCGAGTGGTACGACCTGCCGCAGTCGCTCGTCGACAAGATCGCCGCGACCCGTGCGCGCGGCGGCAACGTGATCGCGGTCGGCACGACGTCGATGCGCGCGCTCGAAGCCGCGGCGCGCAGCGCCGACGAAGCGGGCCGCCCGCTCGCGGCGACGCAGGCCGAGACCGACATCTTCATCACGCCCGGCTACCGCTTCCGGGTCGTCGACCGGCTCGTCACGAACTTCCACCTGCCGAAGTCGACGCTGCTGATGCTGGTGTCCGCGTTCGCGGGCGTCGAGACGATCCGCGCCGCCTACCAGCACGCGATCGACCAACGCTACCGCTTCTTCAGCTACGGCGACGCGATGCTGCTCACGCGGCGCGACACGCCGGAGGCACCGCAAGCGTAAGCGCGACGGGTGCGACGGCGCCGCACCGCATGCCCGTCGCCCCCACCCGATTTCCCGCTGTGCGCGCCATGCCGGCCCGCACCCGCTTTTCCCGCCGCCGGATTCCTGGCGGCCTGTCCAACATGCGCCGGACTGTTTTCCGGTGGCAAGGAGAATGACGCGATGACCGAAGGTTCATCCCACGATACGCACGCGCCCGTGCAGGCGCGCCCGGCCAACGGGCTCGAATTCGAACTGCTGACGACCGACGGCCATGCACGCCGCGGCCGCGTGAAGCTCAACCACGGCGTGGTCGAGACGCCGATCTTCATGCCGGTCGGCACGTACGGCACCGTGAAGGCGATCCAGCCGCGCGAGCTGCACGAGATCAAGGCCCAGATCATCCTCGGCAACACGTTCCACCTGTGGCTGCGCCCGGGCCTCGACACGATCGATGCGCACGGCGGCCTGCACGGCTTCATGGGCTGGAACAAGCCGATCCTGACCGACTCGGGCGGCTTCCAGGTGTTCTCGCTCGGCGACCTGCGCAAGATCACCGAGGACGGCGTCACGTTCGCGTCGCCGATCAACGGCGACAAGCTGTTCCTGTCGCCGGAAGTGTCGATGCAGATCCAGAAGGTGCTGAACTCCGACATCGTGATGCAGTTCGACGAATGCACGCCGTACGCGACCAACGGCGTGCCGACGACGCACAAGGAAGCGGCCGACTCGATGCGCATGTCGCTGCGCTGGGCGAAGCGCTCGCTCGACGAGTTCGACCGGCTCGGCAACCCGAACGCCCTCTTCGGGATCGTCCAGGGCGGGATGTTCGAGGATCTGCGCGACGAATCGCTCGCGGGGCTGTCCGAGCTCGGCTTCCACGGCCTCGCGATCGGCGGGCTATCGGTCGGCGAGCCGAAGGAAGACATGATGCGCGTGCTGCGGCACGTCGGCCCGAAGCTGCCGGCCAACAAGCCGCACTACCTGATGGGCGTCGGCACGCCGGAAGACCTGATCGAGGGCGTCGCGAACGGCATCGACATGTTCGACTGCGTGATGCCGACCCGCAACGCGCGCAACGGCTGGCTGTTCACGCGCTTCGGCGACGTGAAGATCCGCAACGCGACGCACAAGAACTCGCTGAAGCCGCTCGATGCGAGCTGCGGCTGCTATACGTGCCAGAACTTCTCGCGCGGCTACCTGCATCACCTGCACCGTGTCGGCGAAATCCTCGGCGCGCAGCTCAACACGATCCACAACCTGCACTACTACCTGCAGCTGATGGGCGAGATCCGCGACGCGATCGAAACCCATACGTTCGACGCGTTCCGCCAGCGCTTCGCGGAGGATCGTGCGAGAGGGGTCGACTGACGCGGCCGGCGGCCCGCGCCGCTGCCCGCCCCGCTGCCCGCGCCGGCGCCTGTCACATCGGACACGTACTAAATAACGCGTTCCAGGTGCCGGTCGCGACCGCGAAACATTACAATTGCCTTTCCAAACAAGTTGCAACGGTGCGGGTTCATGCTTTAACAGCTTGATCCGAAAGCGCATTTCCCGCGCCGTTTGCGCATGGGGCCGGTGGTAGAATAACCGGCTTATTTTTCGATCTTCCCCTACGGAGAGACCAACGTGCCGTTCATTTCCAATGCCTTCGCGCAAGGCGCCGGTGGCGCCGAATCGAGCCTGATGAGCTTCCTGCCGCTCATCCTGATGTTCGCGGTGCTGTACTTCATCATGATCCGTCCGCAGATGAAGCGTCAGAAGGAACACCGCAACATGCTCGCGGCCATGGCGAAGGGCGACGAAGTCGTCACGAGCGGCGGCCTCGTCGGCAAGGTGACGAAGGTCACCGAAGGCTACATCGGCGTCGAAATCGCCGAAGGCACCGAAATCACCGTGCAGAAGGCCGCCGTCACGACCATTCTGCCGAAGGGCACGATCAAGTCGCTGTAAGGCTCGCTGTAAGGCTTTTACCGAGCGTCCGGCTCCCCGCGCCGTGCCCGCCTGAGAGAGCGGGCCGCCGCGGCGCCGGACGCGACGCTTTCACGCCAACCACCCGTTCGGCCCCCTCATGAATCGTTATCCACTCTGGAAATATGTCGTGATGGTCGTGGCGCTCGCCATCGGCTTTCTGTACACATTGCCCAACTTCTTCGGCGAAGCGCCGGCGGTGCAGGTGTCGAGCGGCAAGGCCACGGTCAAGCTCGACTCGACCACGCTGACCCAGGTCGAATCCGCGCTCGCGTCCGCGCAGATCAAGCCGGACGACATCACCTTCGAGAACACGGCGTCCAACGCGAACATCCGCGTGCGCCTGAAGGACACCGATACGCAGCTGCGCGTCAAGGACCTGCTGCAGAAATCGCTGAATGCCGATCCGAACGATCCGCAGTACGTCGTCGCACTGAACCTGCAGAGCGCGTCGCCGCGCTGGCTGACCGCATTGCACGCGCTGCCGATGTATCTCGGCCTCGACCTGCGCGGCGGTGTCCACTTCCTGCTCCAGGTCGACATGACGGGCGCGCTGACGAAGAAGCTCGACTCCGACGCATCCGACGCGCGCGCGCTGCTGCGCGACCGGAACATCCGCGACGGCGGCGTGAGCCGCGTCGACCAGTCGGTCGTCGTCAACTTCAGCGACGCGCAAACGGCCGAAGACGCCCGCAAGGTGCTCGCCGCGTCGGTCACCGAACTGCAATGGGCGACCCAGCCCGGCGGCGGCGGCACGCAAGTCGTCGGCACGTTCACGCCGGCCGTGCAGAAGTCCGTCGAGGACGCCGCGCTCAAGCAGAACCTGACGACGCTCCACAACCGCGTGAACGAACTCGGCGTGTCCGAGCCGATCCTGCAGCAGCAGGGCAGCGACCGTATCGTCGTCGAACTGCCGGGCGTGCAGGACACCGCGAAGGCGAAGGACATCATCGGCCGCACCGCGACGCTCGAGGCGCGCCTCGCCGATCCGATCAACACGCATCCGAACCCGAACGACCCCGTGCCGCCGGGTGAGGAGCTGTTCACGCAGGGCAACCAGGCGCCCGTGCTGCTGAAGAAGGAAGTGATCTTCACCGGCGACCGCATCATCGATGCATCGGCCGGCTTCGACGAACACCAGCGTCCGTCGGTCAACATCCGCCTCGATTCGGCGGGCGGCCGCTCGGTGCGCGCGGTGTCGCGCGAGAACATCGGCAAGCCGATGGCGATGGTGCTGTTCGAGAAGGGCAAAGGCGAGGTGCTGACGGTCGCGACGATCCAGTCCGAACTCGGCGACCGCTTCCAGATCACGGGCCAGCCGACGCCGCAGGCAGCGGCCGACCTCGCGCTGCTGCTGCGCGCCGGTTCGCTCGCCGCCCCGATGGACATCATCGAGGAACGCACGATCGGCCCGAGCCTCGGCGCGGACAACATCAAGATGGGCGTCCACTCGGTGATCTGGGGCTTCTGCGCGATCGCCGTGTTCATGATCGCGTACTACATGCTGTTCGGCGTGATTTCGGTGATCGGCCTGTCGGTGAACCTGCTGCTGCTCGTCGCGGTGCTGTCGCTGATGCAGGCGACGCTGACGCTGCCGGGTATCGCGGCAATCGCGCTCGCGCTCGGCATGGCGATCGACTCGAACGTGCTGATCAACGAGCGCGTGCGTGAAGAACTGCGCGCCGGCCAGCCGCCGCAGCTCGCGATCCAGTCCGGCTACGCGCATGCGTGGGCGACGATTCTCGACTCGAACGTCACGACGCTGATCGCCGGCCTCGCGCTGCTCGCGTTCGGCTCGGGCCCGGTTCGCGCGTTCGCGATCGTGCACTGCCTCGGCATCCTGACGTCGATGTTCTCCGCGGTGTTCTTCTCGCGCGGGCTCGTCAACCTCTGGTACGGCGGCCGCAAGAAACTGAAGTCGCTCGCGATCGGCCAGGTGTGGAGGCCGGAAGGCGCCACGGCCGGCGCATCGTTCACCGCGGCCGACGAATCGACCGACACCGCGCGCGCCGCGAAGCTCGCCGCCCCCGCGAAGGGCAACGCATCGCGCGCCGGCAAGCCGCAGCTGCGCAACCGCGCGCAGCAAGGCGTGTCGCCGAAGAAACCGGGCTCGACCCAATAAGGCCCCGGAGACGAAGCCATGGAATTTTTCCGCATCCGTAAAGACATTCCGTTCATGCGGCACGCGCTGGTGTTCAACGTGATCTCGCTGGTCACGTTCCTCGCCGCCGTGTTCTTCCTGTTCCACCGCGGGCTGCACCTGTCCGTCGAATTCACCGGCGGTACGGTGATCGAAGTCCAGTACCAGCAGGCCGCGCAGCTCGAACCCGTGCGCGCGACGCTCGGCAAGCTCGGCTATGCCGATGCGCAGGTGCAGAACTTCGGCACGTCGCGCAACGTGCTGATCCGCCTGCAGCTGAAGGAGGGCCTCACGTCCGCGCAGCAGAGCGATCAGGTGATGACCGCACTGAAGGCGCAGAGCCCCGACGTGTCGCTGCAGCGCGTCGAGTTCGTCGGCCCGCAGGTCGGCCGCGAGCTCGCGACCGACGGTCTCCTCGCGCTCGCGTGCGTCGTGATCGGCATCGTGATCTACCTGTCGATCCGCTTCGAATGGAAGTACGCGGTCGCCGGCATCATCGCGAACCTGCACGACGTCGTGATCATTCTCGGCTTCTTCGCGTTCTTCCAGTGGGAGTTCTCGCTGGCGGTGCTCGCGGCGATCCTCGCGGTGCTCGGCTACTCGGTCAACGAGTCGGTCGTCATCTTCGACCGGATCCGCGAAACGTTCCGCCGCGAACGCAGGATGAGCGTGTCGGAAGTGATCAACCACGCGATCACGACGACGATGTCGCGTACGATCATCACGCACACGTCGACGGAAATGATGGTGCTGTCGATGTTCTTCTTCGGCGGCCCGACGCTGCACTACTTCGCGCTCGCGCTGACGGTCGGCATCATGTTCGGCATCTACTCGTCGGTGTTCGTCGCGGGCTCGCTCGCGATGTGGCTCGGCATCAAGCGCGAAGACCTGATCAAGGAAAAGAAAGGCGCACACGATCCGGACGATCCGAACGCGGGCGCGCAGGTTTGAGCCCGCGCCGTTTCGGCTGATACCAGAAGGCCGGTCCTGTTGGACCGGCCTTTTTTCATGCACGCGGCGATCGCCCCTCCACCCGCGTCACCGCCACTTCACCGGAACCCGAACCGCCGCCGCAGCACGAACAGCGCCGCGAGGCTCAGCACGGCCGCGAACATCAGGTAGAAGCTCGGCGCGGTCTTCATCCCGGTCGCGCGGATCAGCCACGCGATGATGAACGGCCCGAAGCCGCCGAAGATCGTCACCGCGACGTTATACGCGAGCGACATCCCGGTCGTGCGCGTCTGCACCGGAAACACTTCCGACAACAGGCCCGGCAACGCCGCGAAATAGCCGGTCATCAGGAACGCGAGCAGCACCTGCAGCGCGATCAGCGTGCCGAAGCCCGGATGCGCGACCAGGTACGCGAACGCCGGATAGATCAGCACGAGAATGCCGAGCGCCGGCGCGATCATCACGCGCACGCGGCCGTAGCGATCCGACCAGTGGCCGACGAGCGGCGCGAACGCCATCTGGATCACGCCGACGACGAGGATCGCCGCGAACGCGGCCGACGGCGCGAGGCCGAGCTGCTTCACGCCGTAGGTCGGCATGAACAGCACGAGATAGGTCGCGACGGTGCCGAGCACGACCACGCCCATCGCGGCGACGAGCCGCGCCTTGTGCGACGCGAACGTGTCGCGCAACGGGGTCGCCGTGCTTTCGGCCGCGAGGAATTCGGGCGTCTCGTCGACCTTCGAGCGGATGTAGTACGCGACGGGCCCGAGCAGCAACCCGAAGAAGAACGGAATGCGCCAGCCCCACGCGGCCATCTGGTCGGCCGTGAGCTGCGCGTTCAGCACAGTGCCGAAACCGGCGGCAAGCAGTGTCGTGAGCCCCTGGCTCGCGACCTGCCAGCTCGCGAAGAAGCCGCGCCGGCCCAGCACGTGCTCGGCCAGGAACGCGGTCGCGCTGCCGAATTCGCCGCCCGCCGAGAAACCCTGCATCAGCCGTGCGGCAACGAGGATCAGCGGCGCCGCGACGCCGATCGTCCCGTAGGTCGGCAGCACCGCGATGACCAGCGTGCCGGCCATCATCAGCAGGATCGACAGCGTGAGCGCGGCCTTGCGGCCCGCGCGGTCGGCATAAGCGCCGAGCACGATCGCGCCGAGCGGACGCATGAAGAACGACACGCCGAACGTGCCGAGCGTAAGCAGCAGCGACACGGTGTCGTTGCCGGCCGGAAAGAACAGCTTCGAGATCGTGACCGCGAAGAAGCCGTAGACGACGAGGTCGAACCACTCGAGCGCGTTGCCGATCGATGCGGCGACCACCGCGCGCCACACGCGCGGCGACGAGGCAATGGAGCTGAACTGCGTGACGGCGTGCATCGGCGATCTCCTTGTCGTTGTACGTTCTGTCCGACGCGCCGTTCCCGCGCCGCGAGCTGTGCCGACGATTATAGGCGCGCAAAAAAAACCGCCGCGACCCCGGGAACGGGGGCGCGGCGGTGTACACGCAACGCGGCGGCCGGTGCCGCCGGGCGCGTTACTGCTGCTTGACGGCTTCGGCCGTGATCAGCAGCTTCGTCTTCATCTTGAAGCCGTATTGCTTGCCGTAGTCGAGGCCGAAATCGTCGCGGCTGAATTCGCCGATCGCGTCGACGCCGCACACTTCACGCTTGAGCATCGGATGCGGCATGCACTTGAACGAGTCGATCTTCAGCGTGACCGGCTTCGTGACGCCATGCAGCGTCAGGTTGCCGACCACCGACACGGGCTTGTCGCCGTCGAACTTGATCGTGCCTTTGTAGTTCGCCTGCGGGAACTTGGCGGCGTCGAAGAATTCGCCCGTCTGCAGGTGCTCGTCGAGCTTCGTGCTGCCCGTGTGGATCGACGCGATGTCGGTCGTCACGTCGACCGTACCGGTCTTCGCCGCGCGATCGAGCGTCACGGTGCCGCTCGACTTGTCGAACTTGCCGCGCCAGACCGACAGGCCGCCGAAGTGGTCGGCCTCGAAGCTCGGGTACGTATGGCTCGGGTCGAACTGGTACGTCGCGGTGTCGGCGAATGCCGAGAACGACAGCGAGGCGGCCAATGCGCCGGCGGCGATGATCAGATGCTTTTTCAAACTCATTCTCCTGTGAACAGCGCCGCGCCCTCGCGCGGCATTCGGGTAATGCAACAGCGCGCCGCTTACTTCGTGGCGACGAGATGGAACTTGATCTGCACTTCGTCGGCGACGATCGACGTGTCCTTCCACTCGCCGGTGCCGACGTTGAACGCCGAACGCTTGATCGGCAGCACGCCGTCGAAGGTCTGCGTCGCGCCGCTCTGCGTGACCGTGACGGGCACCGTGACGGTCTCCGACTTGCCCTTGATCGTCAGCTTGCCGGTCACGTTGTACTTGTTGCCGCCCGCCGGCGCGATCGCCGACGACGCGAAGGTCGCCTGCGGATACGTCTTCGCGTCGAACCAGTCCTTGCCCGCGACCTGGTCGTTGTACATCTTGTCGCCGAGATCGAAGCTGGCGATGTCGATCGACATCTGCGCGCTGCCCTGCGCGGCCTTCGCCGGGTCGAACTTCACCTGCGCGGAGAACTTCTTGAATGCGCCTTCGGTCGGCACGTTCATCTGCTTCGACACCGCGGACACCTTGCTCTTCGCGAGATCGACGTCGGCGTGCGCCGCGCCCGACGCGACAAGTGCCGCCGCGGCGAACGCGGTCAGCATGGAGCGGGAGAAAGACACTTTCATGGGATCCTTCATTTGGCAAAGGGAAGCATTCGCGACAGCAGGCCGTCGCGGTCCAACACCTGGTGCTTGAGCGCCGCGAGCACGTGCAGCGAAACGAGCGCAAGCAGAATGTAATTCAAAGACACGTGAAGCGTCTTGAACGTTTCCTTCAACACCGGATCGGGATCGATCAGGCGCGGCAACGGCACGATCCCGAGGTAGACGACCGGGATGTTCGACGCCGAGCTGTACAGGTAGCCGGTCACCGGGATCACGAGCATCAGCACGTACAGCAGGATGTGCACGCCGTGCGACGCCGCCCGCTGCCATGCCGGCGTATTGCCCGGCAGCGCCGGCGACGCATGGGTCGCACGCCACAGCACGCGCACGACGGCCAGCGCGAACGCCGTCACGCCGATCCACTTGTGCCACGAGAAATACTTCAGCTTGGTCGGCGTGAAACCGGGGATGTCCGTCATCACCCAGCCGAGCGCGAAGCCGCAGACGATCAGCAGCGCGATCAGCCAGTGCAGCGCGATCGCGGTCTGCGTGTAACGTGCCGGCCGGGCCGGCAGCGAATTCGATGCCATCTTGGTTTCCTCAGTTGAGCGAACGGCCGCGCCGGTAAATTCGTCCGACGCTTGCCACGGCCGCCATGCTACCGCAACCTTTTGTGCTGCGCGGACTCTGAGGACAGGCGCGCCAGCCGGCCGCCATGTTGATGCCATGTTACCGATCGGTCACCCGATAACGGAACGTTGACGCGCCGAAAAGGCCGTTTTGGTAAGATTGGCGCGGCTTCCGGCCCCGTCGGCACACGTTTCCGCCGTCACGCAACCGCCTCCTCCATGCAACGATACGACCTGATTGCCTGCCACGAATGCGACGCACTGTTGCATAAACCGCGCCTGAGCGGTCGCGAAATCGCGCGCTGCCCGCGCTGCGACGCGCTGCTCTACCGCAACAGCACCACGCAGATCGAGCGCATCAGCGCGCTCGCGGTCGCGGCACTGGTCACGTTCATCATCGCGCAGACCTTCCCGATCCTCGAGATGGACCTGAACGGCACGCGCGTGCAAACCACCTTGCTCGGCGCGATCGAGTCACTGTGGCACCAGGGCATGGAAGTCGTCGGCGTCATGGTGTTCTGCTCCACCGTGCTGTTTCCGCTCGTCGAGATGGCCGCGCTGCTTTACGTGCTGCTGCCGATCCGCCGCGGCGTCGTGCCGCCGGGCCTCAACCTGGTGCTGCGCACGATCCAGCTCGTGCGGCCGTGGGGGATGATCGAGGTACTCATGCTCGGCATCGTCGTGACGATCGTGAAGATGGTGAGCCTCGCGCGCGTCGTGCCCGACGCCGCGCTGTTCGCGTTCGGCGCGCTCACGCTGATGACGGCCGTCGTGCTGATGTTCGATCCGCGCACGCTGTGGGACATCGCCGACGACCTGCGCGCCGGCCGCGCGCCCGGGCAGCCCGACGGCGCCGCGCCGCCGCAAGACCCCCGCCGATGACGACGCCGAACGCGGCCCGCGAGGGCTACGCCAGCTGTCACGCGTGCGGGCTCGTGCAGACCATCGATCATCCGCATGCGCGTTGCGCGCGCTGCGGCAGCAGGCTCCATTTCCGTACGCCGGACAGCATCATGCGCACCTGGGCGCTGCTGCTCGCGGCCGCGATCCTCTATATCCCGGCGAACCTGCTGCCGATCATGCGCACGTCGTCGATCGTCGGCTCGCAGGAAGACACGATCATGAGCGGCGTCATCTATTTCTGGACGTCGGGCGACTGGCCGCTCGCCGTCGTCGTGTTCGTCGCCAGCATTCTCGTGCCGATGCTCAAGCTCGGCGTGCTGCTGATCCTCGTGATCAGTTCGCAGCGCCGCACCACGTGGCGACCGCTGCAGCGCACGCTGCTGTACCGGATCGTCGAGCGCATCGGCCGCTGGTCGATGCTCGACATCTTCGTCGTGACGCTGACCGTCGCGCTCGTCCATTTCCGTTCGCTCGCCGTCATCACGGCCGGCCCCGGCGCACTCGCGTTCGGCTCGGTCGTGATCCTGACGATGCTCGCGTCGATGCAGTTCGATCCCCGACTGATCTGGGATCCAGTCGAAACCTCAGGGAAACACCATGAATAGTCCGCAAGGCCCGCAGCACGACGCGTCCCGGCCGCCCGACCCGTCGATCTCGACGAAAAGCGGCTGGCTGCCGTCGCTCGTCTGGCTCGTGCCGCTGATCGCCGCGCTGATCGGCATCGGCCTCGTCGTCAAGTCCGTGCGCGAACGCGGCCCGGAAATCTCGATCAGCTTCCACAGCGCGGAAGGCCTCGAGCCGGGCAAGACGCAGGTCAAGTACAAGGACGTCGAGATCGGCATGGTCAAGACGATCAAGCTGTCGAAAGACCTGTCGCGCGTGCTCGTCCAGGTGCAATTGAAGAAGGAAGCCGAGGACTTCGCGGTCAAGGGCTCGCGCTTCTGGATCGTGCGTCCGCGCGTCGGCGCGACCGGCGTGTCGGGGCTCGGCACGCTGCTGTCGGGCGCGTACATCGGCGTCGACGGCGGCCACGGGCAAGATACGCAGACCGACTTCACCGGGCTCGAATCCCCGCCGGCCGTGACCGGCGACCAGAAGGGCACGCAGTACGTGCTGCGCGGCGATTCGCTCGGCTCGGTCGACATCGGCTCGCCCGTCTACTACCGCCGCGTGCAGGTCGGACAGGTGGTCGGCTTCTCTCTCGACAAGGACGGCACGGGCGTCACCTTCAACGTGTTCGTCAATGCACCGTACGACCAGTACGTCGGCGTGAACTCGCGCTGGTGGCAGGCGAGCGGCGTCGACCTGCGGCTCGATTCGAGCGGCCTGAAGCTGAACACGCAGTCGCTCGCGACGGTGATCCTCGGCGGCATCGCGTTCCAGACGCCGCCGAACCAGGGCACGGGCGCGACCGCGCCGAACAACACGACCTTCCGCCTCGGCTCCGACGAGGGCGACGCGATGCGCGATCCGGACGGCCAGCCGCTGCAGGTCGTGATGAACTTCAACCAGTCGCTGCGCGGGCTCGCCGTGGGCGCGCCGGTCGACTTCCGCGGCATCGTGCTCGGCGAAGTGACGAACATCGGCATCGACTACGATCCGAAGACCAAGAACTTCCTGATGCCGGTCACGATGAACGTGTATCCGGAGCGGCTTGGCCGGCGGTTCCGCGAAACGATCGAGAGCCAGGGCGAACCGGCCCGCCGCGACATCGTCGAGCGCCTCGTCAAGCACGGGCTGCGCGGCCAGCTGCGCACCGGCAACCTGCTGACGAGCCAGCTGTACGTCGCGCTCGACTTCTTCCCGAAGGCGCCGCCCGCGAAGATCGACACCACCCGCCAGCCGCTCGAGCTGCCGACGGTGCCGAACACGCTCGACGAGCTGCAGCTGCAGGTCGCCGACATCGCGAAGAAGCTCGACAAGGTGCCGTTCGACCAGATCGGCGCGAATCTGAACAGCGCGCTGTCGAACGCCGACAAGCTGTTCAAGCAGCTCGACACGCAAATCGCGCCGCAAGCGCGCGACACGCTGTCGGCCGCGCAGCAGACCTTCTCGACCGCCCAGGCGACGCTGCAGCAGGATTCGCCGCTGCAGTCGGACGTGCGCGGCGCGCTGAAGGAACTCACGCGCACGCTGCAATCCCTGAACGCGCTCGCCGACTATCTGGAGCGCCACCCCGAATCGCTGCTCAAGGGCAAGCCAGGAGATCAACAATGACGACACGCGTGAACGGTTTCGCGAGCGGCGCGGCGGCGGCTTTCGCCGTGCTCGCGCTCGCCGCGTGCAGCTCGCCGCCCGCGCGGTTCTACACGCTGAGCCCGGCCGGCGCCACGGCCACCGTGCGCACCGCGCCGGCCAACCCGCCGTTCCTGATCGAGGTGCCGTCCGTCGGCGTGCCCGAGCAGGTCGCGAAGAACCAGCTCGTCGTGCAGAAGAATGGCGCGCAGGTCGACGTGCTCGAACAGGAGCGCTGGGCCGCGCCGCCCGCCGACGAGATCCGCCGCGCACTGTCCGACGATCTCGCCACGCAGCTCGACACGATCGACGTCGTGAATTCGGCGTACCCGGTCGGCGTGCCCGTCTATCGGATCAGCGTGAACCTGCAGCGCTTCGATTCGTGGCCCGGCAAGCGGGCGGCGATCGATGCGGTGTGGAGCGTGCGCGCGCTCGGCACGCAGGCGGTGATGACGTGCCGCACGAGCGTCGCGGAACCGGTCGGCGATGGCTACGATGCGCTCGTCGCCGGCCACCGGCGCGCGCTCGACGTGATTGCGTCGCAGGCAGCGGCCGGCGTGCGCGCGATGGCCGCGCAGCGTGATGCGACGGCGACGGCGACGGCCACGCGGAGCGCGTCGGCCAAGGCAACGGCCGCCGCGCCCGTGCTGCCCTGCCCGGCCAATCCGACGCCAGGCGGCGACGCGGGCGCGAACGGGAAGTCCGGCGCGTAAGCGTGCGGCGCGCGGGCCGGCGTCCGGTGGATTCGCACCTGCGACCGGATTCGGCACGCGCCGCCCGATAGCGCTCGTCGGCGGCGATCCGCGTGCGCGCCGCCGCGCACGCGCACCCGCCGCCATCCCCGAGCAGCCGCCCCCGCGCGTCATCCATCGGCCAAACGGCCGCTTTGCACTGTTTGTCAAAATCCGCCGGAACCGGCGCCAGGCCATTCGGTCGGCTTGCGTTTTCGCGCCCGATTGACGATCCTACGCACTTTCCGGCTCGCGCCGCCTGTCGTGCGCGCCAGCCGGCGGCGATCCGCCCCTGTTCGGTCCGGTCGCCGCGTCCCCCGGGCGCCCGCGCGCGAACCGCGTGCACCGCATCGGGGCAGCCGCATCGCGGGTCGCCGCGTATTTCCGGCCACCTGACCAGCCTTACCGTTCCCCCGGCGCAGTGCCGTGTTCCCGGCCGGCACCCCGAACCCGCCCGTCCAGGGCTTTCGCTATTCCGTTTATGTTTCGTTCCCTGACGACCCTGATCAAGAAGTGGCGCGCGTCGCGCAGCACGGGCCACCAGCTCGACGCGCTGCTCGCGCATGCCGACGCGGACGCGTCGTACGCCGAGCGCAGCGAATGGCTGATCGAGCTCGCGCACTGGCTGCGCCGCAACGGCGCGGTGCAGCCCGCGCCGGACGCGACCGCCGCGCACGACGCCGACACGCGCACGTATCCGGCACACGCGCGGCTGCGCTACCTGTTCCACGTGCTCGACCGCAATCCCGTGTGGAAATCGCACGCGGCGCGCATCCTGCGCGGGATCCTGCGCGAATGCGACGGCATCTCGCTGCTGTGCGACGCGGGGATGCCGGTGCATTCCGGCTTCTTCGGCGCGCTGTTCGAGCGGATCGACTCGTCGCTGATCCCGCCCGCGCCGAACCGCCGCGAGCTGAGCGCGCTGTTCACGCTGATGTTCCCGGCGCCGGAAGACGCGCAATGGATCGACGCGCTGCCCGACGACCTGCTCGCCCGCCTCGCCGACCTGAATTCGTACGACGTCACCGACGAAGAACGCCACGAGCCCGGCTCGTTCTCGCGCGACCTGCTGGCCGCGCTGCACAACCTGACCTGCCAGATCAGCTCGACCGGCCTGTCGCAGACGGTGCGCAGCCGCCTGTCCGACGACGACGCGCGCAAGCCGCTCGAAACGCAGCCGTTCTACCGCCTCACGCGTGCGATGCTCGCGGTCGAGACCGCGCACGCGGCCGTCGACGACGGCGGCGATCCGAGCAAGCTGCTGCACGAGGTGAACTACCTGCGCGTGCTGCTCGACGAATGCCGGACCGCGGTCGACGACGTGTTCACGCACCTGTACCGCAACGGCGTGTCGGTCGACATCGTGTTCCAGGTCGAGCGGATGCGCATGCGCATCCTGCGCGCCGAAACGCTGCTCAACGCGTGGATGGCGCGCGACGACCTGCGCGGCATGGCGCGCCTGACGGCCGAGCTCGTCGACGCGAACCAGAACAGCCAGAGCGTGTCGCACCTCGTGCGCAGCAACTTCTCGCTGTTCGCGCGCAAGCTGGTCGAGACCAACGCGGACACCGGCGAGCACTACATCTCGCGCGGCCGCGCCGAATATCTGAAGATGCTGCGGATGGCCGCGGGCGGCGGCCTCGTCACCGTCGTGACCGTGTGCGTGAAGTTCGCGATCACCGGCGCGCATCTCCAGTCGATGCTCGAAGGGCTGCTCGCGGGCATCAACTACGCGGCGAGCTTCATGCTGATGCACTTCCTGCACTTCACGCTCGCGACCAAGCAGCCCGCGATGACCGCGCCGACGCTCGCGCGCGAGCTCGACGAAACCGGTCACGACGAAGGCGTGAAGGCGTTCGTCGCGTCGGTGATCGCGCTGATCCGCACGCAGGCGGCGGCGATCTCCGGCAACGTGCTCGTCGTGCTGCCCGTGTGCCTGCTCGTGCAGCTGTTCGCGAGCCACCTGCTGCACGGCAACCTGATCTCGCCGGAAAAAGCGCACGCCACGCTGCATTCGTTCTCGCTGCTGGGCCCGACGCCGTTCTATGCCGCGCTCACGGGCGTGCTGCTGTGGTCGTCTAGCCTGCTCGCGGGCTGGGCCGACAACTGGTTCGTGCTGCACCGGGTCGGCGACGCGCTCACGTACAACCGCCGGCTGCGGCTCACGCTCGGCGCCTCGGGCGCCGCGAAGCTCGCGCATTTCTGCCGGTCGAACGTCGCGGGCGTGGTCGCGAACGTCGGCCTCGGGCTGATGCTCGGCCTGGTCCCGGCGATCGTCACCGTGTTCCTGTTCCCGTTCGAGGTGCGGCACGTGACGCTGTCGGCCGGCTCGATCGGGGTCGCGCTCGGCGTGCTCGGCAAGGACGCGCTGAGTACGCCGGAGCTGTGGTGGGCCTGCGCCGGCGTGCTGAGCATGGCGATCCTGAACGTGCTCGTGAGCTTCGCGCTCGCGTTCACGATGGCCGTGCGCTCGCGCAGCCTGCGCCGCGCCAAGGTGCGCGCGCTGGTCGGCGCGATCGTGCGCACGGTGTTGTCGAAGCCGTCCGCGCTGTTCTGGCCGGCCGGCGCCCCGGCCGTGCGGGCCGGCCAGCCGGACTCGCACTGACCGCGCGACGGTAGCGCGGCGCCCCGCCCAGGGCGCCGCCGCGCAGGCTGCCCGGCCCGCGGGCGCGATCGGCACGCGCGCGCCGGCGTCCCGAATCGGACGCAACACCGGCCGCGGCCGCCCGCGCCGCGTACAATGGTGGACTTTTGCACGCCCTCACCCGCCTTATGTCCTCGCCCACCCTGTACGAATTCTTCGCTCCCTGCCCGCGCGGCCTCGAAGCGGTGCTTGCCGCCGAGCTGGCCGAAATCGCCGGCCGCCATCTGAACGGCGCGCCGTTCACCGCGGGCGCGCAGGTGCCGGGCGGCGTTCATTTCCGCGGCGGCTGGGCCGCCGGCATGGCCGCGAACCTCCATTCGCGAATTGCGAGCCGGATCCTGCTGAAGATCGCACACCGCCCGTACCGTAACGAACAGGACGTCTACGCGCTCGCGCTCGAGCAGCCGTGGGAACGCTGGTTCGCGTCGACGCAGACGCTGCGCGTCGACATCACCGCGATCAAGTCGCCGCTGAAGAGCCTCGAATTCGCGACGCTGCGCGTGAAGGACGCGATCTGCGACCGGATGCGCGAGAAGACCGGCTCGCGGCCGAGCATCGACACCGGCGCGCCGGACGTGCGCGTGTTCGCGTTCCTGACGGCCACCGAGTGCACGCTGTACCTCGATACGTCGGGCGAGCCGCTGTTCAAGCGCGGCTGGCGTCTCGACAAGGGCGCGGCGCCGCTGCGCGAGAACCTCGCGGCCGGCATCCTGCGCCTGACGGGCTGGACGCCCGGCACCGCGCTGTACGACCCGATGTGCGGCAGCGGCACGTTCCTCGCGGAAGCCGCGCAGATCGCGCTCGGCGTCGCGCCGGGCGTCGAGCGCCGCTTCGGCTTCGAAAAGCTCAAGCAGTACGACATCACCGCATGGCAGGGCCTGAAGGTCCCGGCGCTCGACGCGAAGCGCGCGGCGCGCGGCAAGCGCGAGGCACTCGGCGTGTACGGCAGCGACATCTCCGGCGACATGCTCGAGAAGGCGCGCGCGAACCTCGAGCGCGCGGGCGTGCCGTCGGTATGGCTCAAGCAGGTCGACGCGCGCGGCATGACGCCGCCGTGCGACGGCCCGGGCATCATCCTCGCGAACCCGCCGTACGGCGAGCGGATCGAGGTGCGCGGCCGCAGTGCACGCGGCGAGGTACGCGAGACCGGCCGCAACCGCGACAACGACGACGCATTCCGCCGCACCCACACCGACGCGCCGGACAGCGAGTTCTTCAATGCGCTCGGCGATGCGCTCAAGCAGCGCTTCACGGGCTGGCAGGCGTTCCTGTTGACGTCGGACCGTTCGCTGCCGGGCATGCTGCGGCTGCGCGAATCGGCGAAGACGCCGCTCTTCAACGGCGCGCTCGAATGCCGGCTGTTCCGCTTCGACCTGATCGCCGGCAGCGTGAAGGCCCGCCCGGCCGCGCCGGAAGGCGACGCCTGACACGCGAAGCGGCCGCTGCGGCCGCCTGCTGACACCCCGACGACGCCCGGCATCCGCCGGGCGTTTTTCGTTGCGGGGCGCCCAGGCATGCGGGGGCCGCGCCCGCCGCGCTTCGATCCGCCCGTCCCGGACGGTGCCGCCCGGCCGGGACGCCGGCGAAGCTGCCGAAGCCACCTTTCGTCAGCACCGCCACGACTACTGACAGCACGCTGTCAGCAGCCCCCCATCACACTGCAATCCCGGCGCAATGCAAGGCTGGTTTCCATCAACAACCCGAACAACACAAGGAACTCGTCATGACGTCCGCAACTGCAACTGCCACCGCCACCCTCGACCGCGCGATCGCGTGGTTCGACATCCCGTCCCTCGATTTCGACCGGGCGATCCGTTTCTACGAAACCGTGCTGCAAACGACGCTGCAGCGCGAAGTCATCGGCGGCGTGCCGATGGCCATGTTCGATCACGAAGCGTCGAGCACGGGCGGCAGCATCGTGTTCGATCCGCAGCAGATGAAGCCGAGCGCGAACGGCGTGCTCGTGTATCTGAACGCCGGCGAGTCGGTCGTCGCGGCGCTCGAACGCGCGAAACGCGCGGGCGGCGTCGTGCAGGGCTCGGTCATCGAGCTGCCGAACAACTACGGCTACATCGGCTACCTGATCGACACCGAAGGCAACCGCGTCGGCCTGCACGCGCCGAAATGCCACTGAGCGCATCCACGATCCTGCCGGCGCGGCGCTATCATCGCGAAATTCCCGTCGCCGTTGGAGTCGAGGTGCACCCATGACGCGCCGTGCCGACCGCCTGTTCCAGATCGCCGAGCTGCTGCGCGGGCGGCGTCTCACGACCGCGCAGCAGCTCGCCGACTGGCTGTCGGTGTCGCCGCGCACGGTCTATCGCGACGTGCGTGACCTGCAACTGTCTGGGGTGCCGATCGAAGGCGAAGCCGGCATCGGCTACCGGCTGAACCGCAACGCGAGCCTGCCGCCGCTCACGTTCACGGCCGAGGAACTCGCGGCGCTCGCGGTCGGCGCGCGGATGCTCGAGACCTGGGGCGGCGCACGCTTCGCGGGTGGCGCACGCTCGGCGCTCGCGAAGATCGCGTCGGCGATGCCGGCCGACAAGCGCACGGCGCTCGACCGCCTGCCGGTGTTCGCACCGTCGTTCCACATCGACGAGACGTTCTGCGCGAAGGTCGACGCGATCCACCAGGCGGTCGACACGCACCACATCGTCAGCTTCGACTACCGCGACCGGCTCGGCGCGCACACGCGGCGCCGCGTGTGGCCGCTCGGGCTCGTCTACTGGGGCGGACGCTGGACGATCGGCGCGTGGTGCGAACTGCGCGGCGACTTCCGCACCTTCGACATCGCGCGGATGGGCGACATCACCGTGCACGAGCAGTTTCCAGACATGGAAGGCCGGCGGATCGCCGACTACATGCGGATCGCGGAAGCGCCGATGCGCTGACGCGCGCGGCGGCAGCCGGATGCCGCCCCGCCGGCCCAGCCGCCATTCGAGCGCCGGGACGTCGGCGCCCCCGGCAACGCCCGTCAGCCCTCGAACACCACCGGCCGCTTCGGCCGCTCGTCGACGTGCAGCGAAAACACGTCGGCGCGCGCATAGTGCCCGACCACGTCGAAGTCGTAACGCGCCCGCACGAGTTCGTCGGTATCGATGCGCGCGGTCACGAGGCCGGCCTCGCCGATCAGCGGCTCCGTCAGCAGGTCGCCGAGCGGCCCGACGATCACGCTGCCGCCGCGGATCAGCGGCCGCTCGGGATCCCAGCCCGGCACGTCGATGCCGAGCGCGCGCGGCGACGGCTGCACCTGGCAAGCGCTCACGACGAAGCAGCGCCCCTCGTGCGCGATGTGCCGCATCGAGCTTTGCCACAGGTCGCGCTCGTCGACGGTCGGCGCGCACCAGATCTGCACGCCTTTCGCATACATCGCGCAGCGCAGCAGCGGCATGTGATTCTCCCAGCAGATCGCGGCACCCGCGCGGCCCGCGGCCGTGTCGACCACCGGAAGCGTCGAGCCGTCGCCCTGCCCCCAGATCAGCCGCTCGGTGCCGGTCGGCATCAGCTTGCGGTGCTTCGCGACGAGCCCGTCGCGCGGGTCGAAGAACAGTGCCGTGCAGTACAGCGTGCTGCCGCCGCGCTCGATCACGCCGACCACGAGGCTCGCCCCCGTGCGCTGCGACAGCGCGGCCAGTTCGTCGGTTTCAGGCCCCGGCACGTCGATCGCCTGCGCGGCGTAGCGCGCATACGCGTCGCGGCCTTCGGGCAACCGGTAGCCGAGCCGCGTGCCGAAGCTCTCGCCTTTCGGATAGCCGCCGAGCACGGCCTCGGGCAGCACGACGAGCGACGCGCCGCTGTCGCGGATCGCGGTTTCGTAGCCGAGGATCGTGTCGAGCGTGGCGCGCGTGCCGGCGGGCGATGCGCCGATCTGCAGCGCGGCGATGACTGAGATGGACATGAAGGCGTCTCCGGGTGAATGAGTGGGGTGACGCCATCTTTATCGATATCATTTCATCGATCAAATCGATACAACGATAACTGACATGAATGCGGATGATATCGCCGGGCTCGACCTGAACCTGCTGAAGGTGTTCGAGGCGCTGTACGAGGAAGGCGGCGCGAGCCGCGCGGCGCTGCGGCTCGGCCTCACGCAATCGGCGGTCAGCGCGGCCCTCGCGCGGCTGCGCGTGATCTATGCCGATCCGCTGTTCGTGCGCACCGGCCGCGGGCTCGCGCCGACGCCGCGCGCGGACGAACTCAAGCCGATCCTGTCCGATGCGCTCGACCGCTGCCGCGAAAGCCTCGCGATCGCGGCCGACGGCGGCGAGCGGGTCGGCCGCACGATCTCGATCGGCTTGTCGGACGACTTCGAGATCGCGCTCGGCCGCGCGCTGATCGACGCGGTCGCGCGGGAAGCCGCGGGCATCCGGCTGATCTTCCGGCAGACGCACAGCGGCATCGCGGGCGACGCGCTGCTGCGGCACGGCGTCGATCTCGCGATCGCGTCGGGCGGGTTCTCGGCCAACGGCCTCAGCCGGCGCGCGGTCGCCACGGGCGGCTACGCGTGCCTGATCGATCCGGCCGGCCGCGCGCGAGCGCCGCGCACGCTCGCGCTCGCCGAGTTCCTGCAGCGCGATCACCTGCTCGTGTCGTCGGGCGGCGTGATCGGGATCGTCGACGAGGCGCTGGCCGCGCTCGGCCACAAGCGGCGCGTCGTGGCCTCGACCACGCACTTCGCGGCGTTGCCGTACCTGCTCGCCGGCTCCGCCGCGGTGGCGACGATTCCGGCGCACGCGGCACGCGCGATCGCGCAGTCGACGTCGCTGCGCGCACTCGCGTGCCCGGTCGAGCTGCCGCGCTACCCGGTGGAGATCGGCTGGCGCACGAGCACGCAGCGCGACCCGGCGATCGTGCGCGTGCGGGATACGATCGCCGGCTGTGTCGCGGCGATCGTCGCACCGTGAAAAATGGGGGCGTGATTCGGCGTCTTCGGTCCGCTCGATCCGCGCGGTCCGCTCGCTTCGTTCGCCTCGTTCGCCTCGTTCGTCTCGTTCGTCTCGTTCGTCTCGGGTCGTTCGGGTCGTTCGAGCCGTTCGATCCGCTCCATCCGTCGATCCGCTCCATCCGTCCGATCCGTCCGGGCTGCTCGATCCGTCCGGGCCGCTGTGGCCGCTGTGGCCGCTATGGCCGCTCGGTCCGCTCGGGCCGCTCGCCGCTAATGGCCGCGCCGCCGATCCACACCACGGCAAATCGGCCGCCCGTAGCGGCGACCCGAACGACCAGGGTCGGATCCGTCCAACGAAGGGGGCCGGCAGCGTCCGGGCGCAACCGGTAAAATGCCGAACCATGAAACCCGAAATCTGGACCCCGCATGTGACCGTCGCAGCGCTCGTCGAGCGCGCCGGTCGCTTTCTCGTGATCGAGGAAGAAACCTCCACGGGCCTGCGCATCAACCAGCCGGCCGGCCATCTCGAAGCCGGCGAGACGCTCGCCGACGCCGTGATCCGCGAGACGCTCGAGGAAACCGCGCATCCGTTCGTGCCCGACGCGCTCGTCGGCGTCTATCTCGCGCACTACGACCGCCCCGGCACCGCCGGCGCGACCTACCTGCGCTTCACGTTCTGCGGCACGGCCGGCGAGCCGCTGCCCGGCCACGTGCTCGACGACGGCATCGTCCGCACGCTGTGGATGAGCGCCGACGAACTGCGCGCGTGCAGCGAGCGCCACCGCTCGCCCGCGGTGATGCGCTGCGTCGACGACTATCTCGCCGGGCGGCGCATCCCGCTCGATTTCCTGCATACGCATTCGGTCGCGCCGCGTCCGGACGCATTCGACCGCCAGGCGGTAAGCAAATGACCAAGCGCCGTGTAGTAGTGGGCATGTCGGGCGGCGTCGATTCGTCGGTGACCGCGTGGCTGCTGAAGGAACAAGGGTACGACGTGGTCGGCCTGTTCATGAAGAACTGGGAAGACGACGACGACGGCGAATACTGCTCGACGCGCCAGGACTGGATCGACGTCGTGTCGGTTGCCGACCTGATCGGCATCGACGTGGAAGCGGTGAACTTCGCGGCCGAGTACAAGGACCGCGTGTTCGCCGAATTCCTGCGCGAATACTCGGCCGGCCGCACGCCGAACCCCGACGTGCTGTGCAACGCCGAAATCAAGTTCAAGGCGTTCCTCGATCACGCGATGTCGCTCGACGCCGAAATGATCGCGACCGGCCACTACGCGCGCGTGCGCGAGCGCGACGGTCGCTTCGAACTGCTGAAGGCGTTCGATCATACGAAAGACCAGTCGTACTTCCTGCACCGGCTGAACCAGGCGCAACTGTCGAAGACGATGTTCCCGCTCGGCGAGATCCCGAAGACGAAGGTTCGCGAGATCGCCGCGCAGATCGGCCTGCCGAACGCGAAGAAGAAAGACTCGACCGGCATCTGCTTCATCGGCGAACGGCCGTTCCGCGACTTCCTGAACCGCTATCTTCCGACGAAACCGGGCCCGATGAAGACGCCGGACGGCAAGGTGATCGGCGAGCACATCGGCCTCGCGTTCTACACGTTCGGCCAGCGCAAGGGCATCGGCCTCGGCGGCAGCAAGGACGGCAGCGGCGAACCGTGGTTCGTCGCCGCGAAGGACATCGCGTCGAACACGCTGTACGTCGTGCAGGGCCACGACCATCCATGGCTGCTGTCGCGTCAGCTCGTCGCCGGCAACGTGAGCTGGGTCGCGGGCGAGCCGCCGGCTGACGGCTTCTCGTGCGGCGCGAAGACGCGCTACCGGCAGGCGGACGCCGCGTGTTCGTTCGGGCGGGCCGACGGCGAGCGCTTCTCGCTCGCGTTCGAAGACGCGCAATGGGCGGTGACGCCCGGCCAGTCGGCCGTGCTGTACGACGGCGAGATCTGCCTGGGCGGCGGCATCATCGAGTTCGCGGCCACCGGCCAGCCCGGCCAGACGGCGCCGGCAGCGGCGGCGGGCCACGCGGGCGCGCTGGCCGAAGCACGCTGACATCCATTCGGTTTAGACTTGCGGCACGCCGCGCCCGGCGGAACACGATTCCGCCGCGGCCGGTGCGCCGCCGCGCAGCGTACGCATGGCGGCATTCTCTTACGGAGTCCCCATGCTTTCCAGACGCTACCTCGCGATGTGGTGTGCCGTGCTGTTGCTCGTCGCAGCGGCCGCCCTCGCGTCGATCCACGTGCTTTCCTGGCTGTGGATCATCATCCCCGTCGCCCTCGTCGCACTCGGCCTGTACGACCTGAAACAGGACCGTCACGCGATCCTGCGGAATTACCCGCTGTGGGGCCATTTCCGCTTCCTGTTCGAGTTCATCCGCCCCGAGATCCGCCAGTATTTCGTCGAGGACGACACCGACGAGAAACCGTTCTCGCGCGCGCAGCGCAGCCTCGTCTACCAGCGCGCGAAGAATGTCGCCGACAACCGCCCGTACGGCACCGAACTGAACGTGAAGGCCGTCGCGCACGAATGGATCAGCCACTCACTCGCGCCGACGAAGCTGCCGAACCACGACTTCCGCATCCGGGTCGGCGCAAACCGCGCGCAGCCGTACGACATCTCGATCTTCAACATCTCGGCGATGAGCTTCGGCTCGCTGTCCGCGAACGCGATCCGCTCGCTGAACCTTGGCGCGAAGAAAGGCGGGTTCGCGCACGACACCGGTGAAGGCTCGCTGTCGAAGTACCACCGCGAGAACGGCGGCGACATCATCTGGGAAATCGCGTCCGGCTACTTCGGCTGCCGCAGCGAAGACGGCACGTTCAACCCGGACAAGTTCGCGAAGCAGGCCGCCGACCCGCAGGTCAAGATGATCGAGATCAAGCTGTCGCAAGGCGCGAAGCCCGGCCACGGCGGCGTGCTGCCGGCCGCGAAGATCACGCCCGAGATCGCCGAGACGCGCGGCGTGCCGATGGGCAAGGACTGCATCTCGCCCGCGACACACTCGGAATTCTCGACGCCGCGCGGGCTGCTGGAGTTCGTCGAGCGGCTGCGCACGCTGTCGGGCGGCAAACCGACCGGCTTCAAGCTGTGCATCGGCCATCCGTGGGAGTTCTTCGGGATCGCGAAGGCGATGGTCGAGACGGGCATCGTGCCCGACTTCATCGTCGTCGACGGCGCGGAAGGCGGCACCGGCGCCGCGCCGCTCGAATTCACCGACCATGTCGGCGTGCCGCTGCAGGAAGGGCTGCTGCTGGTGCACAACACGCTCGTCGGGATCGGCGTGCGCGACCGCGTGAAGATCGGCGCGAGCGGCAAGATCATCACCGCGTTCGACATCGCGCGCACGCTCGCGATCGGCGCGGACTGGGTGAACTCGGCACGCGGCTTCATGTTCGCGGTCGGCTGCATCCAGGCGCAACATTGCCACACCGACCGCTGCCCGACCGGCGTCGCCACGCAGGACCCGGTGCGCCAGCGCGCCCTCGTCGTGCCGGACAAGGCCGAGCGCGTGTACAACTTCCACCGCAATACGCTGCATGCGCTGCAGGAGCTCGTGCAGGCGGCCGGCCTCGGCCATCCGTCCGAGCTGCGCGCGCATCACATCGTGCAGCGCGTCGCGCCGCACGAGGTCCGGCTGATGTCGCAGCTGCTGAAGTATTTGAAGCCCGGCGCGCTGCTCGATGGCCAGACCTGCGGCTATTCGCTGTACGACAAGTGGTGGCCGATCGCGCGCAGCGATTCGTTCGTGCTCGGCGAAACCGTTTACGCGTCGATCGACTGACGCGTCGGACATGCGATCGCCCGTCGCCCGGGCGATCCGCCAAAGAGAAAAGCGCCCCGCGGGGCGCTTTTCTTTTGTCTGCTCGATCTGCCCGCCGGCAGCGGGTCAGGCTGGCGGCAGCGTGTCGGCGAACGTCTGCCGTTGCGACAGCTTCACGAAATACTTGTCGAGGTTCGGATGGCGCTCGCGCCAGTTGAGCTCGGGCATCCGGAAGTCGAGGTAGCCAAGCGCGCAGCCGAGTGCGATGTCGGCGAGCGTGTAATGATTACCGACGCACCACGTCTTGCCGCCGAGGCCCTGCGACATCGCGACGAGGCCGTCGTCGATCTTGCGCTGCTGGCGCGCGATCCAGCTCGCGCTGCGCTGGGCTTCTTCACGCAGCGTGTGTTCGAGACGGATCGCAACGGCCGCGTCGAGCACGCCGTCGCCCAGCGCTTCCCAGCAACGCACTTCGACACGCTCGCGCCCCGACGGCGGAATCAGCTTGCCGACCGGCGACAGCGTATCGACGTATTCGCAGATCACGCGGGAATCGAACACCGCGGCACCATCTTCCATCACGAGACACGGGACCTTGCCGAGCGGATTCGATGCATGAATGTTCGTCTCCGGCGCCCACACGTTCTCGAGCTCCAGCTTGTAGTCGATCTTCTTTTCAGCAAGCACGATCCGCGCCTTGCGGACGAACGGGCTGCTGAGCGAACCGATTAATTTCATCATCTGCCTTTTTAAGGGAACCGCCGAGAGTATACGTTGTCGTCGATCATAACCGGCCGGCGCGGCCGGGTAGAAAATCGCCCGTCCGGCCTGTGGATGGTTTGCAACAGCCGTCGCCGAGCCCCGTCCGGCGTGGCTTGCGGCCACTGCCCTCACGCGCCGCGCCCGGCGGCGCTACAATCGCACGAATGAATGCGCCCCTCGATACCGCCATCGCCGTCGACGTCTACCGCCAGCGCCGTGAACGCGTGCTTGCCGCACTGCGCGCCGCAGGCGGCGGCCTCGCCATCGTCCCCACCGCGCCGGAAATGCTGCGCAACCGCGATACGGCCTTTCCGTACCGGCATGACAGCTACTTCCACTACCTGACGGGCTTCACCGAGCCGGACGCCGTGCTCGTGCTGAACGCGGCCAGGCACGGCGCGCCGGAATCGATCCTGTTCTGCCGCGCGAAGAATGCCGACCGCGAGATCTGGGAAGGTTTTCATTACGGGCCCGAGGCCGCGCGCGATGCGTTCGGTTTCGACACGGCCTACGCGGTCGACGTGATCGACACCGAAATGCCGCGGCTGCTCGCCGATGCGGGCACCGTGCACTACCGGTTCGGTGCATCGGCCGAGTTCGACCGCCAGCTCGCCGGCTGGATCGATGCGGTGCGCGCGCAGGCGCGCACGGGTGTCGCCGCGCCGGACGCGATGCTCGATCTCACGCCGCTGCTCGACGACATGCGGCTCGTGAAGGATGAACACGAGCTCGCGATCATGATGCGCGCCGCGCACATCTCCGCGCTCGCGCATCGCCGCGCGATGCAAGCGTGCCGCCCGGGGATCCGCGAATACGAACTCGAGGCCGAGCTGCTTTATACGTTCCGCAAGCACGGCGCGCAGGCGCCCGCGTACGGCTCGATCGTCGCGGCCGGCGCGAACGCGTGCGTGCTGCACTACCCGGCCGGCAACGCGGCCGCGCAGGACGGCGACCTGATCCTGATCGATGCCGCGTGCGAACTCGACGGCTACGCGTCGGACATCACGCGCACGTTCCCGGCCAACGGGCGCTTCTCGCCCGCGCAGCGCACGCTGTACGACATCGTGCTCGCCGCGCAGCAGGCCGCGATCGACGCAACGCGCGCCGGCGTGCCGTTCGAGGCGCCGCACGACGCAGCCGTGCGCGTGCTCGCGCAGGGGCTGCTCGATACCGGCATCATCCCGAAGACACGCTTCTCGAGCGTCGACGACGTGATCGCCGAGCGCGCGTACGCCCGCTTCTACATGCACCGAACCGGCCACTGGATCGGCATGGACGTGCACGATTGCGGCGACTACCGCGAGCGGCTCGCCGAGCGCGACGCCAACGGCGCGCTGCCGTGGCGCACGCTGAAACCCGGCATGACGCTCACCGTCGAGCCGGGCCTGTACGTGCGGGCCGCCGACGACGTGCCGTCCGAATACTGGAACATCGGCATCCGCATCGAAGACGACGCGATCGTGCGCGAGCACGGTTGCGAGCTGATCACGCGCGACGTGCCGGTGGCGGCCGCCGAGATCGAGGCGCTGATGCGCGCGGGCGCGGCGCACGCCGCCTGAGCGTGCCGCAGGCTGCCATCGATCGATCTCGTCGACCCGCCGTTGACCGTTACCCCGTTTCACGAACACTGATGACGACCGCTTCCTCCCCGGCCACGCCGGACTACGACCTTGCCATCGTCGGCGCGGGCCCCGTCGGGCTCGCGCTCGCCGGCTGGCTCGCACGACGCAGCGCGACGCAGCACGCGTCGATCGCGCTGATCGACGCGCGCGAGCCGGTCGCGAGCGCGAACGATCCGCGCGCGATCGCCGTGTCGCACGGCAGCCGCGTGCTGCTCGACACGCTCGCGTGGCCGGCCGATGCGACGCCGATCGAACACATCCACGTGTCGCAGCGCGGCCACTTCGGCCGCACGCTGATCGACCGGGACGAGCACGACCTCGCCGCGCTCGGCTACGTGGTGCGCTACGGCTCGATCGTGCAGGCGCTCGCGCAGGCGGTGCGCGGCACACGCGTCGACTGGCTCACGTCGACCACCGCGCGCGCGCCGCAACAGGACGCCGACGGCGTCACGCTGACGCTCGACGGCCCGCAAGGCGAGCGCACGCTGCGCGCGCGCATCGTCATCAACGCGGAAGGCGGGCTGTTCCACGAACAGCAGGCCGAAACCGGCAAGCATCGCCGGGACTATGGTCAGACCGCGATCGTCGGCACGGTCACCGTCTCGGCGCCGCGCCCGAACGTCGCGTGGGAACGCTTCACGCACGAAGGCCCGCTCGCGCTGCTGCCGCTTGGCGGCGCCGACTATTCGCTCGTGTGGTGTTGCATGCCCGACGAAGCAGCCCGCCGCGCCGCCCTTCCCGACGCCGAGTTCCTGCGCGAACTCGGCGCCGCGTTCGGCGAACGCATGGGTCAATTCGTCGCGATCGCCGGGCGCGCATCGTTCCCGCTCGGGCTGACCGCGGCGCAGACGCTCGTCAACGGACGCATCGCGATCGTCGGCAATGCCGCGCAAACGCTGCATCCGGTCGCCGGCCAGGGCCTCAACCTCGGGCTGCGCGATGCGCACACGCTCGTCGACTCGCTGTCCACGCAAGGCTTCGAGGCAACCGCGCTCGCGACCTTCAACGCGCGGCGCGCGCTCGACCGGCGCTTCACGATCGGCGCGACCGACACGCTCGCGCGCCTGTTCACGGTCGAGGCAGGCCCGCTTCCGCTCCTGCGCGGCGCGGCGCTCACCGCGCTCGAATTCGTGCCGCCGCTGAAGAAGGCGATCGCGCGCCAGATGATGTTCGGCCAGCGCAACTGACGCGCGGCGCATCGCGCGTGAGTTGCGCACGTCAGTTGCGCGCAGCCGGATCACGCAAACCGGGTCAAATCGGCGGGGCATGGGAATACGGTAAAATGCGCGTTTTCCCTCCGCCTTTTTTGCCCGCGACGCCCGGCGCTCGCGGGCGGTGCCATTGCGATGCCCGTTATCGGCTCTCACGTTTTGCGTAACAACCTGTTCGTCGCGCCGATGGCCGGCGTGACGGATCGTCCGTTCCGCCAGCTGTGCAAGCGGCTGGGGGCCGGATACGCCGTGTCCGAGATGGTCGCGTCCAATGCGCAGCTGTGGAAAAGCGCGAAGACGATGCGGCGCGCGAACCACGAAGGCGAAGTCGAGCCGATCGCGGTGCAGATCGCCGGCGCCGATCCCGCGATGATGGCCGAAGCGGCCCGCTACAACGTCGACAACGGCGCGCAGATCATCGACATCAACATGGGCTGCCCGGCGAAGAAGGTCTGCAACGTCGCGGCCGGCTCCGCGCTGCTGCAGAACGAGCCGCTCGTGCAGCGGATCGTCGAGGCCGTGGTCGCGGCGGTCGGCACGGGGCCGGATGCGGTGCCCGTCACGCTGAAGATCCGCACCGGCTGGGATCGCGAGCACAAGAACGCGATCACGGTCGCGCGCCTCGCCGAAGCGGCCGGCATCTCGATGCTGACCGTGCACGGCCGCACGCGTGCCGACCTCTACCGCGGCGACGCGGAATACGACACCATCGCGGCCGTGAAGGCGGCCGTGCGCATCCCGGTCGTCGCGAACGGCGACATCACGTCGCCGGCGAAAGCGAAGGCCGTGCTCGACGCAACCGGCGCCGACGCGCTGATGATCGGTCGCGCCGCGCAAGGCCGGCCGTGGCTGTTCCGTGAAATCGATCATTTCCTGCAAACCGGCGAGCTGCTGCCCCCGCCGCGGATCGACGAGATCCAGCACGTGATGAACGAACACCTGGAAGACCACTACGCGTTCTACGGTGAATTCACCGGAGTCCGTACTGCGCGCAAGCACATCGGCTGGTACACTCGCGGCCTTTCCGGTGCCAACGGGTTCCGGCACAGGATGAACACGCTCGATTCCACCCGCGAGCAGCTCGCCGCCGTCAATGCATTCTTCGAGGCGCAAAAGGCGCTGTCGGACCACCTCGTCTACGTCGATGACGAAGAGGAAAACGGCCAGCGCGAGTCGGACGACCATAACCAGTTAGCAGCATGAGCAAGCACAACATCGAACAATGTGTCCGCGAGAGCCTGGACGTGTATTTCCGGGATCTAGACGGCTCCAATCCGCACGACGTCTATGAAATGGTGATGTCCTGCGTCGAAAAGCCGATGCTCGAGGTCGTGCTCGTACAGGCCGGCGGCAACCAGTCGCTCGCCGCGGAGTACCTCGGCATCAATCGCAATACGCTGCGCAAGAAGCTGCAGCAGCACGGCCTGCTGTAGGCCGGCCGTCCCGTCCCCGTTTCCCTGGCTATTGGTGGTTCCATCATGATCAAGCAAGCGCTCATTTCCGTTTCCGACAAGACCGGCATCGTCGACTTCGCGAAGTCGCTGTCCGACCTCGGCGTCAAGCTGCTGTCGACCGGCGGCACCGCGAAACTCCTCGCCGACGCGGGCCTGCCCGTTACCGAAGTGGCTGATTACACGGGCTTTCCGGAAATGCTCGATGGGCGCGTGAAAACGCTCCACCCGAAGGTGCACGGCGGCATCCTCGCCCGCCGCGACCTGCCCGAGCACATGCAGGCGCTGGAGCAGCACGACATCCCGACGATCGACCTGCTGGTCGTGAACCTGTATCCGTTCGTCGCGACGATCGCGAAGGACGACTGCACGCTCGCCGACGCGATCGAGAACATCGACATCGGCGGCCCGACGATGCTGCGCTCGGCCGCGAAGAACCACCGCGACGTGACGGTCGTCGTCGATCCGGCCGACTACGCGGTCGTGCTCGACGAAATGAAGGCGAACGGCAACGCGATCGGCTACGCGACCAACTTCCGCCTCGCGACGAAGGTGTTCGCGCACACCGCGCAGTACGACGGCGCGATCACGAACTACCTGACGAGCCTGACCGACGAGCTGCAGCACGCGTCGCGCAGCGCGTACCCGGCGACGCTGAACATGGCGTTCGACAAGGTGCAGGACCTGCGCTACGGCGAGAACCCGCACCAGAGCGCCGCGTTCTACCGCGACCTCGCGGCGCCGGCCGGCGCACTGGCGAACTACCGCCAGCTGCAGGGCAAGGAACTGTCGTACAACAACATCGCGGATTCGGACGCGGCGTGGGAATGCGTGAAGACGTTCGACGTACCGGCCTGCGTGATCATCAAGCATGCGAACCCGTGCGGCGTCGCGGTCGGCAATGATTCGGCCGACGCGTACGCGAAGGCATTCCAGACCGACCCGACGTCGGCGTTCGGCGGCATCATCGCGTTCAACCGCGAAGTCGACGAAGCGGCCGCGCAGGCGGTGGCGAAGCAGTTCGTCGAAGTGCTGATCGCGCCGTCGTTCTCGGACGCCGCGAAGCAGGTGTTCGCCGCGAAGCAGAACGTGCGTCTGCTCGAGATCGCGTTGGGCGACGGCCATAACGCCTTCGACCTGAAGCGCGTGGGCGGCGGCCTGCTCGTGCAGTCGCTCGATTCGAAGAACGTGCAGCCGAGCGAGCTGCGCGTCGTCACGAAGCGTCAGCCGAGCGCGAAGGAAATGGACGACCTGCTGTTCGCATGGCGCGTCGCGAAGTACGTGAAGTCGAACGCGATCGTGTTCTGCGGCAACGGCATGACGCTCGGCGTCGGCGCAGGCCAGATGAGCCGCGTCGATTCCGCGCGCATCGCGAGCATCAAGGCGCAGAACGCGGGCCTCACGCTGGCCGGCTCGGCCGTCGCGTCGGATGCGTTCTTCCCGTTCCGCGATGGCCTCGACGTCGTCGTGGCGGCAGGCGCGACCTGCGTGATCCAGCCGGGCGGCTCGATGCGCGACGACGAAGTGATCGCGGCAGCCGACGAGCACGGCATCGCGATGATCCTGACGGGCGTGCGTCACTTCCGTCACTGATCGCACGCGGCCCGCGCGGCCGCCGCACGCAAACCCGGCGGCATCGCACCCGCCGGGTTTTTTATTGCGCGCCGCCGGCGCACGCGACAATGCGGCCGGCGCCGCGCACCATTCGTTGTAGTATCGCTGCATCTGGTTTTTCTCCTCACTCATGCGAATTCTCGGCATCGACCCCGGCCTGCGCGTCACCGGCTTCGGCGTCATCGACGTCAGCGGCCACCGGCTCGCCTATGTCGCAAGCGGCGTGATCCGCACGCCGACGGCCGACCTGGCCACGCGGCTCGGCACGATCTTCCAGGGCGTATCGACGCTCGTGCGCGAACACGCGCCCGACCAGGCCGCGATCGAACAGGTGTTCGTCAACGTGAACCCGCAGTCGACGCTGCTGCTCGGCCAGGCGCGCGGCGCGGCGATCTGCGGACTCGTCTCCGGCGGCCTGCCGGTCGCCGAATACACCGCGCTGCAACTGAAGCAGGCCGTCGTCGGCTACGGGCGCGCGACCAAGTCGCAGATGCAGGAGATGGTCACGCGGCTGCTCAACCTCACCGGCCAGCCCGGCAGCGACGCGGCCGACGCGCTCGGGATGGCGATCTGCCATGCGCACAGCGGCAGTACGCTCGGCACCATCGGCGCGATCGGCGGCCTCGCGCCGGCGCTCGCGAAAAAGGGGCTGCGCGTGCGGCGCGGACGGCTCGTCGGCTGACGCGACGGCACGCAATCGCCCAATCGCCCGATGCGGGGCGCAGCCACGCGCGTCGCGCATGCGCGGTGCATCGCCCCGACCTGACGGCCCACCCATCGGCATCGCGCCGCACCTGCGCTACACTCGCGCTTTCCTCCTCGCATCCCGCCATCCATGATCGGTCGCATCGCCGGCATCCTGCTCGAAAAGAACCCGCCTCACCTGCTCGTCGACTGCAACGGCGTCGGCTATGAAATCGACGTGCCGATGAGCACCTTCTACAACCTGCCGCAGACGGGCGAGCGCGTCGTGCTGCTCACGCAGCAGATCGTGCGCGAGGACGCGCACCTGCTGTACGGCTTCCTGACGCCGCAGGAGCGCACGACCTTCCGCGAACTGCTGAAGATCACGGGCATCGGCGCGCGCATGGCGCTCGCGGTGCTCTCCGGCATGAGCGTGCAGGAGCTCGCGCAGGCGGTGACGATGCAGGACGCCGCGCGCCTCACGCGCCTGCCCGGCATCGGCAAGAAGACCGCCGAGCGCCTGCTGCTCGAGCTGAAGGGCAAGCTCGGCGCGGACCTCGGTGCGCTCGCTGGCGCCGCATCGCAGTCCGATCACGCGGCCGACATCCTCAACGCGCTCGTCGCGCTCGGCTATTCCGAAAAGGAAGGCCTCGCCGCGATCAAGAACGTGCCGGCCGGCACCGGCGTGTCCGAAGGCATCAAACTCGCGCTCAAGGCACTGTCGAAGGTGTAACGGCGGCCCGGGCAGGCGCCCGAACCGGCTGTCGGAACCAGTGTCGCGCCGCCGTGCGGCGCGCGCCAGTCGGCCGTTCGGCCAGTTCGGGCGCGTGGCGGCGCGCGGTACAATGGCCGCATGATTGAAACCGACAAACTCGCCGCCGAGCGGATCATCGCCGCCACGCCCACCTCGTCGCACGAGGAGGTGTTCGAACGCGCGCTGCGGCCGCGCCAGCTCGACGACTACGTCGGCCAGGAAAAGGTGCGCGGCCAGCTCGAGATCTTCATCGAGGCCGCGAAGCGCCGCTCCGAGCCGCTCGACCACGTGCTGCTGTTCGGGCCGCCGGGTCTCGGCAAGACCACCCTCGCTCACATCATCGCGCGCGAGATGGGCGTGAACCTGCGCCAGACGTCGGGCCCCGTGCTCGAGCGCGCGGGTGACCTCGCCGCGCTGCTGACCAACCTCGAAGCAAACGACGTGCTGTTCATCGACGAGATCCACCGGCTGTCGCCGGTCGTCGAGGAAATCCTGTATCCGGCGCTGGAGGACTACCAGATCGACATCATGATCGGCGAAGGGCCGGCCGCGCGTAGCGTGAAGCTCGACCTGCAGCCGTTCACGCTGGTCGGCGCGACCACGCGTGCGGGGATGCTGACCAACCCGCTGCGCGATCGCTTCGGGATCGTCGCGCGCCTCGAGTTCTACGATGCCGATCAATTGGCGCGCATCGTGCGGCGCTCGGCGTCGCTGCTGAACGCGCACATCGATCCGAACGGCGCGCTGGAGATCGCGAAGCGCTCGCGCGGCACGCCGCGGATCGCGAACCGGCTGCTGCGCCGCGTGCGCGACTTCGCGGAAGTGAAGGCCGACGGCCAGATCACCGCGGCCGTCGCCGATGCCGCGCTCGCGATGCTCGACGTCGACCCGGTCGGCTTCGACCTGATGGACCGCAAGCTGCTCGAGGCGATCCTGCACAAGTTCGACGGCGGCCCGGTCGGCATCGACAACCTCGCGGCGGCGATCGGCGAGGAACGCGACACGATCGAGGACGTGCTCGAGCCGTACCTGATTCAGCAGGGCTTCCTGCAGCGCACGCCGCGCGGGCGCGTCGCGACGCTACTCACGTATCGTCATTTCGGCCTCTCCGCGCCCGACGCCGGCAACGAACGGGGGATGTGGGACACCCCCGCCGGAAAGTAGCCGGCCGCCCGCGCCAAGCCAGCCATGACGACGCCGCCCAGCCCTCGCCCCGCACCCAGCCCGCGCTGGGCCGAGCCGATCCGCAAGCGGCTCGTGGCCGGCGTCACGCACCTGACGGCAGGCGGCGGCGGTCCGTCGCTCGATCTGTCGTCGCCGCCCGGCGATCCGGGGCTGTTCGGCCCCGACGCCATCTGCTGGCGCGTGCATGCCGATTTCACGTCGATGATGACGGGCGGCATCGCCGCGCTGCTGCTGCAGGCGCTTCATCCGCTCGCGCTCGCGGGCGTCTGGGATCACTCGTCGTTTCGCACCGACATCCTCGGCCGCTTGCGGCGCACCGCCACGTTCATCACGGGCACGACGTTCGGCAGCCGCGCGGACGCACTCGCGCTGATCGAGCGCGTGAAAGCGATCCACGCGCGCATATCGGGCACCGCGCCCGACGGCCGGCCGTACCGGGCCGACGATCCGGCGTTGCTGACCTGGGTGCATGTCGCGGAAGTATCGAGCTTCCTCGCCGCGCATCTGCGCTATGTGAATCCATCCTTGCCGGGCGAGTTGCAGGATGGCTACTACGCTGAAACGGCATTGGTCGCCGAGCTGCTCGGCGCCCGCGACGTTCCCCGTTCGCGGGTCGAGGTGGCGGCCTATCTCGCGCGCATGCAGCCCGAGCTCGCGGCCGGGCCGCGCACCTTCGAAGTGATGGACATCTTGCTGAATGTGCCGGTCGCGACGCCCGCGCTGCGGCCGGCCGCGTCGCTGATCATGCATGCGGGTATCGACCTGCTGCCGCCGTGGGCGCAACGCATGCTCGGTGTATCGACGTTCGCACCGCTGCGGCGTGCGGTGGTCCGGCCCGGAGTCCGGGCGGTCGCCCCCGTGCTGCGCTGGGCGCTCGTCAACGGCGCGTCGAAACGCGCACGCCGCCGCGCAACAGCGCCACCGCCCGACGGCAATCCGCCGCCCTGACGATCCTTCGGATCATTTCGATTTGCTGGGAAATACGGTGACAAGCTGACGAGCTTGCCTCCGCGCACGGTCGTACGAAGCGCCCCCGCCCATCACGCCAGGCCGGGCCGATACGATCGGATCAGAGCACCTTGCGATACCCGTCGTCGTCGCTCGCGGCGTCCAGATGCGACACGTCGGCCCATTGCACGACCTGCGCGCGGCCATCGACGTAATCGACGACGTTGATGCTCGTGTTGAGCAGTTGATAGCTGCGCGGTGCCGACAACTCGAGACCATTTGCAAAGCGGTACACGCAGTCGAGTACGCCGCCGTGCGCGACGCAGGCGATCCGGCCGCCCGGATGCGCCGCGACGATCGGCTCGAGCGCATGCAGCACACGGTGATAGAACTCGCGCTGCGACTCGCCGCCGTCGGGCGCGAAGCCCGGGTCGCGGGTCTGCCACGCGGCGTAGGCGTCCGGAAACAGCGTCTCGATCTCGGTGCTGTCATGCCCCTGGAACACGCCGTACGCGCGTTCGCGCAGCCCTTCGCGCAACAGCAGCGGCAGCCCGAGCACATCGGCAAAGGGTTGCGCGGTCTGCTGCGCGCGCATCAGGTCGCTCGAATAGATCGCGTCGATCCGCTGCCCTTCGCGCGCTTCCCGCGCGAGCCGGACGGCCAGCCGCCGCGCCTGCGCGAGCCCCGTTTCGGCCAGCGGAATGTCGATATGGCCCTGGATGCGCTTGATGCGGTTCCAGGCCGTTTCGCCATGGCGAATGAACAGAATCTGCGTGGTGGCCATCGCGGCGCGTCTCCGGGAAAGTGTCAGGGCCGCACTTGCAGCCAGAACGTCACGGGGCCGTCGTTGACGAGCGACACCTGCATGTCGGCGCCGAACTCGCCCGTCTCGACGATCGGATGGCGCTCGCGCGCGGCCGCGACGAAATAGTCGAACAGGCGCGCGCCTTCGTCGGGCGGCGCGGCCGGCGTGAAGCTCGGCCGCAGCCCGCTGTTGGTATCGGCCGCAAGCGTGAACTGCGACACGAGCAGCAGGCCGCCAGCGCCACCGGCGCCATCGATGTTCGACACCGGCAGGTTCATCTTGCCGGCCGCGTCGCTGAACACGCGATAGCCGAGCAGCTTCGCGAGGAGCTTGTCGGCCGCGGCCTCGGTGTCGCCGCGCTCCGCGCAGACGAGCGCGAGCAGGCCCGCGCCGATCTCGCCCGTCGTGCGGTCGCCGACGCGCACGTCGGCACGCTTCACGCGCTGGATCAGCGCGATCATGCGCTCAGCGTGACGCGCGCGAAGCGGCGCTTGCCGACCTGGACGACGAATTCGCCGGCCTCGACCTTCAGGCCCTTGTCGGACACGGTCGCACCGTCGATCTTCACGCCGCCCTGCTCGATGTTGCGCAGCGCTTCGCTCGTCGACGGCACGAGGCCGGCCTGCTTCAGCAACTGGCCGATCGCGAGCGGCGCGCCCGCGAGCGTGACCGACGGGATGTCGTCCGGCACGCCGCCCTTCGCGCGGTGGTTGAAGTCCTCCAGCGCACGCTCGGCGTCGGCCTGCGAATGGAAGCGCGCGACGATTTCCTGCGCGAGCAGCACCTTGAAGTCGCGCGGGTTGCGGCCGCCTTCGGCGTCGCGCTTGAAGCCGGCGATCTCGTCGAGGCTGCGGAACGACAGCAGTTCGAAGTAACGCCACATCAGCGTGTCGGAGATGCTCATCAGCTTGCCGAACATGTCGGTCGGCTTCTCGCTGATGCCGACGTAGTTGCCCTTCGACTTCGACATCTTCTCGACGCCGTCGAGGCCTTCGAGCAGCGGCATCGTCAGGATGCACTGCTGTTCCTGGCCGTACTGCTTCTGCAGTTCGCGGCCGACCAGCAGGTTGAACTTCTGGTCGGTGCCGCCGAGCTCGAGATCGGCGTTCAGCGCGACCGAGTCGTAGCCCTGCATCAGCGGGTACAGGAATTCGTGGATCGAGATCGGCACGCCGCCCTGGAAGCGCTTCGTGAAGTCCTCGCGCTCGAGGATCCGCGCGACCGTGTAGCGCGACGCGAGCTTGATCATCCCGTCCGCGCCGAGCGGCATCGACCATTCGCTGTTGTAGCGGATCTCGGTTTTTTCGCGGTCGAGCACGAGCGCGGCCTGTTCGAAATAGGTCTTCGCGTTCGATTCGATCTGTTCGCGCGTGAGCGGCGGACGCGTCGCGTTGCGGCCCGACGGATCGCCGATCAGCGACGTGAAATCGCCGATCAGGAAGATCACGGTATGACCGAGGTCCTGCAGCTGACGCATCTTGTTCAGCACGACCGTATGGCCGATGTGGATGTCGGGCGCGGTCGGGTCGAGGCCGAGCTTGATGCGCAGCGGCGTGCCGGTGGCCGCGCTGCGCGCGAGCTTCTGCGCGAACTCTTCCTCGATCAGCAGTTCGTCGACGCCGCGCTTCGTGACGGCGAGCGCATGGCGGACTTCGTCGGTGATCGGGAAAACAGGCTTGGAACTGGGTTCGGTGCTCATCGGTGCCGGGAAGAATGTCGCAAAGACAGGGATTTTCCCATAACTTGCGCGTGCATCGCTTAACGATGCGCCAGGTTGCGCGGATAATCGGGCGCAAGGCGCGTGGCACCGGCCCGCGCCGCTCGATCCAGGAGAACCCAACGTGCCGCAACGACATCCGCAACCTGCCCATCCGGCCGACGGCATCTACTTCGGGCTGATGTCGGGAACCAGCATGGACGGCGTCGACGGCGTCGCCGTGCGTTTCGAGACCGGCCACGCACCGGTCGTGCTCGCGGAAGCGTTCGTCGGCTTCGCGCAATCGCTGCGCGACGCGCTGTTCGCGCTGCAGCAGCCGGGTGACGACGAAATCGACCGGGAATCGCTCGCGGCGAATGCGCTCGTCGCGCGCTACGCGGTGTGCTGCCATGAATTGCAGCGCACGGCCGGGCTGTCGCGCGACGAGATTCGCGCGATCGGCGTGCACGGCCAGACGGTGCGTCATCGCCCCGAGCGCGGCTATACGCGACAGCTCAACAACCCGGCGCTGCTCGCCGAGCTGACCCAGGTGGACGTGATCGCCGATTTCCGCAGCCGCGACGTGGCCTCCGGCGGCCACGGCGCGCCGCTCGCGCCGGCGTTCCATGCGACGGTGTTCGGCGCGCCCGGCGAGACGCGGGTCGTCTGCAATCTCGGCGGGATCAGCAACATCACGATCCTGCCCGGCGAAGGCGGCGACGTGCGCGGCTTCGACTGCGGCCCCGCGAATGCGCTGCTCGACGAATGGGCGACCCGCCATCTCGGCAAGCCGTACGACGACGGCGGCAAGTTCGCCGCGCGCGGCACCGTGCATGCGCCGCTGCTCGACGCACTGCTCGACGAGCCCTATTTTGCCGCGCCGCCGCCGAAAAGCACCGGCCGCGACCTGTTCAATCCCGCGTGGCTCGACGCGAAGCTCGCCGCGTTCGCGCAGGTTGCGCCGCAGGACGTGCAGGCGACCCTCACGGCACTCACTGCCGTGTCGGTCGCACGCGAGGTCGCCACGCACGCACCGGGCTGCAAGGCCCTCTTTGTATGCGGCGGCGGCGCACGCAACCCAGTGCTGCTCGACGCGCTCAGGCACGCGCTGCACGAGGCCGGCGTGCCGGCCTCGGTCGATACGACCGCCGCGCTCGGCGTGCCGCCCCAACAGGTCGAGGCGCTCGCCTTCGCGTGGCTCGCGTACCGCTTCACCGCGCGCGAGCCCGGCAACCTTGCGACGGTGACCGGCGCGGCCGGCAGCCGTGTGCTCGGCGCGCTTTATCCGCGCTGACGCGATACCCGCCGCGCGGCGGGCGCTGCATCGCAGACGGGAATGAAAAAACGGGGCATGAAGCCCCGTTTTTCATATCGGCGAACCGGCGCGGATCTGCCGGATGCTCAGACCGAGAACGACGAGCCGCACCCGCAGGTCGTCGTTGCGTTCGGGTTCTTGATCACGAACTGGGCGCCATTGAGGTCGTCCTTGTAGTCGATCTCGGCACCGACCAGGTACTGGTAGCTCATCGAGTCGATCAGGAGCTGGACGCCGTTCTTGTTCATCACGGTGTCGTCCTCGTTGACTTCCTCGTCGAACGTGAAGCCATACTGGAAGCCCGAGCAGCCGCCACCCTGCACGAACACGCGCAGCTTCAGGTCGGGATTGCCCTCTTCGTCGATCAGTTGCTTGACCTTGTCGGCCGCGGCGTCGGTGAAGACGAACGGTACCGGCATTTCGGCCGTCGTTGCTGCGGATTCGGTAACAGCGTTCATGCGAACTCTCCAAAAAGCTTTAGCCGCTATTGTAGGGCCGATCAGAAGATCGTGCTGATGTCCATGAAATCAATAGGTTCTTGTTGATTTCAATCGCGTGGCCCCGCCGGTGGCCGTCGCGCGGGCATAAAAAAACCGCCAGCGCGAAAGCTGGCGGTTTTTTCGGCGGACGCCGCCCGAAAGCGGCGAGGCCATGAAGCGGAATTAACGCTTCGAGAACTGCTTTGCGCGACGTGCCTTGCGCAGACCAACCTTCTTACGCTCGACTTCACGTGCATCGCGCGTGACGAAGCCTGCGGTCGACAGCGACGGCTTCAGCGTCGCATCGTAGTCGATCAGTGCACGGGTGATGCCGTGGCGCACTGCGCCTGCCTGACCCGTTTCACCGCCGCCCGTGACGTTCACCTTGATGTCGAACGTCTGGCCGTGGTTCGTGAGTTCCAGCGGTTGACGCACGATCATCAGCGACGTTTCGCGCGAGAAGTAATCAGCGATGGGCTTGCCGTTGACGATGATGTCGCCCTTGCCAGCCTTGATGAAGACACGTGCGACAGCGCTCTTGCGGCGGCCCGTACCGTAGTTCCAGTTACCGATCATATGGGCTCCCCTTAGATCTCGAGCGCCTTCGGCTGTTGCGCCGAATGCGGATGCGTGGCTTCAGCGTAGACCTTCAGCTTCTTGATCATTGCATAGCCGAGCGGGCCCTTCGGCAGCATGCCCTTGACCGCTTTCTCGAGCGCGCGGCCCGGGAAGCGTTCTTGCATCTTGCCGAACGTCGTTTCATAGATACCGCCCGGGTAGCCCGAGTGACGGTAGTACTTCTTGTCGAGAGTCTTGTTGCCCGTGACCTTCAACTTGCTCGCGTTGATGATGATGATGAAATCACCAGTGTCGACGTGCGGGGTGAACTCAGGCTTGTGCTTGCCGCGCAGACGGCGTGCCACTTCGCTGGCAACACGGCCGAGAACCTTATCCGTCGCGTCAATCACGTACCATTCGCGCGTCACCTCATGGGCTTTTGCGGAAAACGTCTTCATGATCGATCCAAAAAAAATGCTTTGCCCGATGTGTTCTTCCTGCTTGTCTGTGTGCGCTTCGAGGCGCGGTGCAGGCTCTCCCTGTTTCTTTTTCCGTGGGCATGAATGCGGAAAAGCCCTGAATTATAAAGGAAATACGGCAACGCGGTCAAAGGGAATCCACGTCCCGCACCGGCCGCGCCCGAAATGGGCCAGAATTCGGTCGTGCCCCGACAGACCAGGCGAACCGAGCGCCTGGGGAGGCACCCATCGACGCGCGGCACCAGACCTTGCCGCGCCCGATCGGCCGACCACGGAAAAACGACCAACAAGCATGATGAAACAACGACTTACGCCTATTCTCGCGGCCGGATGGCTGGCCGCCGTCGCGCCCGCCATCGCGGCCCCGGCCGGCTGCGAAGCCAAGCTCGACGCACTCGACGCCCGCATCGCGGAGGCCCGCGGCGCCCATGCCGAAGAACGCGTCGCCCGCCTGCGCGCGGTACGCGCGCGCGTGCAGCACTTCTGCGCGCGCGGTTACAGCGATGCCTCAGGCGCCCCCGCGCCTGCCACTCGTGCCGCGGAGTCGCCACCCGACGCGGCGTCGCGGCCGGCCGCACGGCAGCCTGCGTAATCACCACCGGTAACGGATGCCGGAGCGCGCAAACTGCGCGCTGCTCATTGCATGGGACGAAAAAAAGCCCGAACGGCTGGTTCGGGCTTAATCCACCTCAGGAGGAGGGTGGAGGAGACATGCGGAGATTGTCGCACCGCGACAACCAATGAGGCTCATTATACGAATGGGGCGTCGACTTCACAAGAAAATTCGCATTAAGAAATCTGAAACCACAATGTGGGATACGGGCCATTTCGCAAGACCAGCCAATTTTTCTATTTAAAATCAATCAGTTGGTTGTCGATGGCACGCGCCCAAGCCCACCAAACCTAGAGTAAAACCCCTAAAACCCACAAGGAAATCGGCCTCCTAGGCCCCACTGGCCGCCGCACGCCCCGGCCCGCCCTTACGCGTCGTGCAGCGCATCAGCCGACCGCTGCCCAGCGGGCTACAATGCCGGATCGAATCCGAATCAGGCAACGCTGGAGTGCAAGCATGGAATGCAAAGTAAGCTGGATGGGTCAGGACGGCATGGCGTTTTCCGCCCAGACCGGAAGCGGGCATCTCGTCGCGATGGACGGCGCGCCGGAAGGCGGCGGCCATAACCTCGCGCCGCGCCCGATGGAAATGGTGCTGGTCGGCACCGGCGGCTGCACCGCGTACGATGTCGTGCTGATCCTGAAGAAGAGCCGCCAGGAAGTCACCGGCTGCTCGGTCACGCTGAAGGCCGAGCGCGCGAGCGAAGATCCGAAGGTGTTCACGAAGGTCCACTTCCACTTCACCGTCACGGGCCGCAACCTGAACCCGGCCACGGTCGAGCGCGCGATCAACCTGTCGCACGACAAGTACTGCTCCGCGTCGATCATGATCGCCAAGACGGCCGAACTCACGCATTCGTTCGACATCGTCGCGGACTGAACGCACGGCAGCCACGCATGAAAAAAAGGGCCGGCGCTCCTGGTGGAGCGCCGACCCTTTCGCATTCGAACGGCAAAGCAGGCCGATAAGCCGGATTCTGTGCACGCTGCACGCCGAAGCGAGCAGCGCGTGGCAGCCATTCCTCTAGGCGCGCCATTGCTGACGCGCTCAAGCTTCCTACCCGCAGACGAGACGGGGGCCCCGTCCTGCATCCGAAAATGCGCGCCTGCCTACTTGGAATTGCTCCGGGTGGAGGTTACCGTGCCGGCGAACGTCGCCGTCGCCGCGGTGCGCTCTTACCGCACCGTTTCACCCTTACCTGATCCCGGCTTGCGCCGGGCCATCGGCGGTTTGCTTTCTGTTGCCCTGTTCCGCGTGTCGCCACGGATGGCCGTTAGCCATCACCCTGCCCTGTGGAGTCCGGACTTTCCTCGCCCCCGCCAGCCCGAAGGCGGCGAGGCCGCGACTGCCTGGCCTGCTTTGCGACGCGCATTCTAGCACCGCGCGCCGCCGGCCGTCTGGCCGGCGTCACGCGGCGGCGCACCGGTTACGCGAATTTCCAGCCGATCGCCTCGCCGGCGCGCAGCGGCACGACCGGCGTATCGCCCGCGAACACCTCGCGCGGCAATTCCCAGGTCTCGCGACGCAGCGTCACGGTTTCGGTGCTGTGCGGCAGCCCGTAGAAATCCGCGCCGAAGCGGCTCGCGAAATTTTCCAGCTTGTCGAGCGCGCCGGCCTGGTCGAACGCTTCCGCATACAGCTCGAGCGCGTGCAGCGCCGTGTAGCAACCCGCGCAGCCGCACGCGGTTTCCTTCGCGCCGCGCGCGTGCGGCGCGCTGTCGGTGCCGAGGAAGAAGCGCGGGTTGCCCGACGTCGCGGCGTCGACGAGCGCGACGCGATGCGTTTCACGCTTCAGCACCGGCAGGCAGTAGTAATGCGGGCGAATCCCGCCGACGAACAGCGCGTTGCGGCTGTAAAGCATGTGCTGCGGGGTGATCGTCGCGCCGAGCAGGCCGGGCGCCGCGTCGGCGTCGCGCACGTAGTCGGCCGCATCCTTCGTCGTGATGTGTTCGAACACGACCTTCAGGCCCGGGAAATCGCGACGCAGCGGCGTCATCACGCGATCGATGAACACCTTCTCGCGATCGAACATGTCGACCGACGGATCGGTCACCTCGCCGTGCACGAGCAGCGGCATGCCGGTTTCCTGCATGACCTCGAGCGTCTTCGCGCACTTCGCGAGATCGCTGACGCCGTGGTCCGAGTTCGTCGTCGCGCCGGCCGGATACAGCTTCACGCCGTGCACGAAGCCGCTGTCGCGCGCGCGGCGGATTTCGTCGGGCGCCGTGTTGTCGGTCAGGTACAGCGTCATCAACGGCTCGAACGACATCCCGGCCGGCAGCGCGACCAGGATCCGCTCGCGATAGGCCTGCGCGTGCGCGGTGGTCGTGACGGGCGGCTTCAGGTTCGGCATGACGATCGCGCGGGCGAACTGGCGCGCGGTATGCGGCAGCACCGCGGCCAGCATGTCGCCGTCGCGCAGGTGCAGGTGCAGGTCGTCGGGACGGGCGAGCGTGAGCGTCGCCGGAGAGGAAGCGTTCGAGGCAGTCATAGGAGGCGTCGTGAGGAACGGGCTGGCCATCTGCGGGGCCGGAACGCACGTGCGCGGACCGACTGACGGCAAACCGCAACACGAGGCCTTCGGCCGGCGGAATCCGCTTTTTACCGCTCAAGGCTCGGTGATATGCTAGAAACCACATTGTACCGGGGTTCCCCCGGTTGGTTACCCCGCTTCCGCCCCCGCCCCCAAGTAAAATGTGCCAACTCCTAGGAATGAACTGCGCCGCGCCGACGGACGTCACATTCTCCTTCACAGGTTTCGCGGCCCGGGGCGGCCTCACCGATCACCATGCCGACGGCTGGGGAATCGCGTTCTTCGAGGACAAGGCCTGTCGCCTCTTCATCGACCAGCAGGCATCGGCCACGTCGCCGATCGCCGAAATGGTGAAGCGCTACCCGATCAAGTCGAAGAACACGATCGCGCACATCCGCAAGGCCACGCAGGGTCACATCCTGCTCGAGAACAGCCACCCGTTCATGCGCGAGCTGTGGGGGCGGCACTGGATCTTCGCGCATAACGGCGATCTGCAGGACTACGAACCCGATCTCGACGGCAGCGTCTACCATCCGGTCGGCACGACCGACAGCGAGAAGGCGTTCTGCGTGCTGATGCAGGGGCTGCGCGAAGCGTTCCCCGGCGCGCAGCCGCCGTTGCCGGAGCTGTTCGAGCGCGTCGGCGAGCTGACGCGCGGCATTACCGATCACGGCGTGTTCAACTTCCTGATGTCGAACGGCCAGGCGCTCTTCGCGCACTGCTCGACGCGGCTGCACTACCTCGTGCGGCGCTGGCCGTTCTCGACCGCGCATCTGGTCGACGAAGACCTGTCGATCGACTTCGCGAAATACACGACGCCAGAGGATCGCGTCGCGGTGATCGCCACCCAGCCGCTGACCGACAACGAAATCTGGACCTCGTTCGAACCGGGCGAGCTGATCATGTTCCAGTGCGGCGACGTCGCCGCGCGGATGCAGATTCCGGTGCCCGAGCGCGTGCTCGAGAAGCTGCGCAACCCGGCGCTCGACGCATCGGCGTCCGCGCCGTGCGGCGGTGTCATTCGCGAAGCGCTGGCGGCCGGTGCCGCGGACGACGGCGACGACGCGATCGATTTCTGAGCCACGCGCGCTCGCGCACCCTGCTTCCGTTGCCGTCACCACGCGACGGCGTGATCGCCGGTCACGCCGGTCTGGCATGCCCGATTCTCCGCGGCGGTATCCGGCCGTCCGCCCTCGCGGAAAATCGCGCCGCTTTTCCATTCGCGCTCCGGCTTTCGTTTCATCCGAACCACATTTGCGCGTATCGAAGCGGGCTTCGCACAACATTCACTTGCTTTTATTAACGTTCAAGCGAAAATAATACATACGCGAAACAAATAAATATCAGCGATCACATTAACATAATCCGGAAGCCCCATTTTATCGCGGCAATTTTCCGCGAACAGTGCGGCAGGCTACTGACGCACGGCATAAACATGCGGCCCATTAAAATCCCCCAAACCCTTACCCCACAAGGCCTTCAGTTCGATTAACCACACAATCAAAAAATACCGAATGAAATCGGCATTATCACCACATTCGTTATTTTTTTGATAATCGACCGCCGACTCCATTAGTAGACTCGCCTCATCCCCGGTGTAACGGATCACGATTGGCGCGACATCCGCAATGCGGCAACGGCCGCCGCACGCCCATTCGAGCCATTTTCCCGCCGTGGAATGCGCCTTCACCGTACCGCGGTGGACACCACTTCAAAAAAGAGAGAGGGGCTTGTCGTGAATCACTCATTTCGATCGATATGGAGCGAAGCCGCCGGCTGCTGGGTGGCGGTCGCGGAAACGGCCCGGGCGCGCGGCAAGCGTTCGGGCGGCGAATCGGGCGCAAGCCGCCGTGCCGGCCGCATCGCGGCCCGTTGCTCGCCGCTGCGTGTCGTCGCGCTCGGCGCCGCGCTGGCCGCGCTGTCGGCCGGCTCCGCGTACGCATCGACGTGCGGCGACGGCTCCGCGGTCACGAGCGGCGGCACCTGCGCGCTCGGCAGCTACAGCCCGACCGTGAATGACAACCTGGCCGGCGCCACGACCGTGTCGGGCGGCGACACGGTCGGCGTGACGGGTGCATGGACGAGCGCCGGCGGCGACCCCGGCTATACGCTCACGCCGATCGGCAATACGTCGATCGTGTCGGGCAACCCGAACCAGCCGCTGCTGTCGCTCGGTGGCAAGACGCAGAGCGTCAGCACGCCCGACTCGATCACGGGCACCCATACGTCGATCGCCACGTACGACTCGTCCGCGTTCGCCGCGTCGACGGCGGGCGCGACCAACGTGCCCGTCTACCAGGACGTGAACGGCAACCAGTACGTGAACCTTCGGCTCGGCACCGTCGACAGCACCGGCGGCACGCTGAACGTGTCGATCGGCAATCCGGCGAACGCGCCCGACGCGGCCGGCAACGCGATCTCGATCGCGCCGAAGCAGACCGACCTGACCTTCGCGGACGGCACCGGTTCCGCAAAAAGCGTCGTCAACTGGAATTCGCGTAACCAGATCTGGCTCGGCACCGGCGACTATCTCGCGAGCGGCGGCGCCGTCGGCCAGGTCCAGCTCGACGTGCCGACCTATGCGGGCACCTTCACCGCGTTCGACGGCAGCACGTGGACGGTGAGCGACGCCGCGTCGCTCGCCGCGTACAACGACTTCCTCGCGCGCGCCGTGCGCAGCGGCGCGCTCGGCTCGCAAGCGGCGTACGACACCGCGTTCGGCCAGGCCGTCACCTTCACGCAGGAAACCTTCCAGTACGCGAACAACGTGTCGTCCGGCGACAAGAACACGCTGCCGATCGACCATCTGTCGGTGATGCACGGCACGGGCGCGAACGCGACGCTGCAGATCGGCAAGGACGGCCAGATCGACTTCCGCGGCACCAACACGATCGAATCGAGTTCGGCCGTCCTCGCGGAAAACGGCGCGCACTTCGTCAACGACGGCCGCCTGTCCGGCGACTTCACGCTGGTGCGCCTGCTCAGCGGCGCGAGCGGCGTCAACAACGGCGTGATCTCGGCCGGCTACGCGTCCGGCGACAACGTCGACACGAGCAGCAGCACGCCGCCCGACAACTTCGGGTTCCACGCGTACACCGAGGGCAACGGCGTGTACGCAAGCGGCACGGGCACGACGTTCGTGAACAACGGCGTGATGAACGTCGGCGCCTGGACGCTCGACGGCAACCGCCCCGACCTGCAGAACTACGCGGTGGGCGTGACGGGCGGCGCGACCGCATCGAACGCCGGCACGATCAACGTGGGTGTCAACGCGACGACGCTCGACAGCCAGGTGATCGGCGGCTTCGCGGCCGGCGGCACCTTCACCAACGAGGCCGGCGGCACGATCCAGCTCGGCCGCGCGGCCCAGTACGCGCCCGGGGCAGCGGCGAACGACGTCGCGCTGTCCGCGCGCGCGTACGGGATCCTGCTCGGCGCGTCGGGCACGGCCAGCAATCTCGGCTCGATCGTGATCGGCTCGCAGACGCAGAACGGCGCGGGGATGGCGAGCGTCGGCTCGTCGTCCGGCACGCTGCGCAACGCGGGCTCGATCGTCGTGAACGGCGCGGCGCCCGGCACGCCGCTCGCGAACGTCGGCATGCTCGCGGCCAACACGGCCGCGACCGTCACCAACACCGGCACGATCACGCTGAACGGCGTGAACGGGATCGGCATCATGGTGGTGGGCACCTCGACCGCGACGGCCGCGACGTCGACCGGGACGATCAACGTGGCCGGCGGGCTCGATCCGGCCTCGGACACGCGCAACTACGGCGTGTGGGCCGAAGGATCGCGCGCGCAGGCCACGGTCGACGGCGCGCTCAACCTGACGGGCAACGGCGCGATCGGCGTCCATGCGCGCTCGGGCGCGACCATCGACGTCGGCGCGAACGCGGTGCCCCGCTTCATGTCGGGCACGAACCAGATCGGCTTCTATGCGTATGGCGCGGGCTCGAGGATCAACGTCGCCGCGCAGCACCTGAGCGTCGATACCGACGATTCGACGCTGTTCCGGATCGCGGGCGGCGCGGCCTATACGGGCGCGTCGGCCGCCGGAACGCTGACGACGGACGTGACCGGCCGGCGTGCGCGCGGCGTGCTCGCGACCGGCGCCGGCACGACGCTGTCGACCGGCAACGCCACCTACAACGTCAACGGCGCGAACGGCATCGCGGTGGCGGTCGAAGGTGGCGCGCAGGGCTCGATCGACGCCGGCGCGACGATCAACCTGAATGCAGCCGGCGCGATCGCCGGTGTCGTCGACGGCCAGGCGCACGACCTCGCCGGCGCGAATGCCGGCGCGCCGGTCGCGACGACGCTGGCCAACGCTGCGGCGGTCACCTCGTCGAGCGCGGGCGTGACGGGTTTCGTCGCGCGCAACCTCGGCACGCTCGAGAACCGCGGCTCGGTGCTGCTGACCGGCGCCGGCTCGACGGGCGTCGTGATCGGCGCGCTCGGCACGGTGAACAACGCATCGGCGATCCACGTGTCGAACGGCACCGGCGCGCTCGTGCAGGGCGCGTCGGCGACGCTCGCCAACGCAGGCACGATCGAGGCCGACGACGGCGTCGCGGGCGTGCACCTGACCGGCGCGGGCGCGTCGGTCGCGCTGTCGGGCGCGGGCACGGTCATCGCCAACGGCAGTGCCGACGGCGTGCGGGTCGATGCGAGCGTCGCGGACGGCGGGATCGCGGCCGGCGCGACGTCGATCGCGGTGGGCGGCGCCGGCAAGGGCATCGACAACCTCGGCACGAACACCACGATCGCGCTGTCGGGCACGCAGATCGGCACGACCGGCAACGGCGCCGACGGGCTGTCGTCGACGGGCGCCGGCGCGCGCATCGCGACCGATGCGGCGACCGTCGTGCGCACCGCCGGCGACACCGCACGCGGCGTCGTGGTGGCGGGCGCGGATTCGACGCTCGCGGCCAACGGCACGACGGTCGCGACGACGGGCGCCGGCGCGCACGCGATCGTCGCGGGCAGCGGCGCGAGCGCGTGGCTGTCGGGCGCGAAGGTTTCCACGGCCGGTGCGGCGGCCGACGGCCTCGTCGCGCAGAACGGCGGCCGCATCGGCGACATGGGTTCGTCGATCGCGAGCGCGGCCGGCAACGGCGCGAACGTCGACAGCGGCGGCGTGCTCGCGCTGACCGGCACGACGCTCAAGGGCGCGACCGCCGGCGTGCTGAGCACCGACACGCTCGCGACCGGCGCGACGAGCGCGGTGCTCGTCGACGGCGGCAGCGTCGCGTCCGTCGCCGGGCCGGCGTTCGCCGCACGCGGCGGTACAGTCGACATCGCGGTGCGCAACGGCACCGTCGTGACTGCCGGCAACGGCACGCTGCTGGACCTCGCGAACGGCAGCACGGCGACCTTCAACGCATCGGCGGTCAACCTGAGCGGCGACATCGTCTCCGACGCGTCGAGCAACGGCAACGTGCTCCTGACGAACGGCACGACGCTCACCGGCAAGATCGACCCGGTCGCGCTGACCGTCGACGGCACGAGCACGTGGCGCATGACCGGCAGCTCCGTGCTGAGCAGCCTGAACAACGCAGGCCTCGTTGCATTCGCCGCACCGTCCGGCGCGCCGACGGCCGCAGGCAGCTACCGGACGCTGACCACCGGCAGCTACGTCGGCTACGGCGGCACGATCGCGCTGAACACCTACCTCGGCGCGGATGCGTCGCCGACCGACCGGCTGATCGTGAACGGCGGCACCGCGAGCGGCACGACGGGGCTGAAGATCGCGAACACGGCCGGCACCGGCGCGCAGACGACCGGCGACGGGATTCCGGTGGTCGTCACGGCCAACGGCGGCACGACCGCCGCGTCGGCGTTCCATCTGGCGGGGCCGGTGCAGGCCGGCGCATACGAATACCGGCTCTATCGCGGCGGACAGAGCGATGCGAACGGCTGGTACCTGCGCTCGCAACTCGACCCGACCGATCCTGACGATGCGATTCATCCGTCCGGCAACGGGAACGCCAATGGCAATGGCAACGGCAACGGCGGCAATCTCGCGTATCGCCCGGGCGTCACGGGCTATGCGATGACGCCGCTGCTGAACGCCGACTACGGCTTTTCGACGCTCGGCAAGCTGCACGAACGCGTCGGCGACATCTACAACCTCGAGAAGCAGGCGCCGGGCAACCGCGACGGCGTGTGGGGCCGCATCGGCGGACAGAGCCTCGACGCGAACGCGGGCCGCTTCGCGGCGGACGAGCGCACGTTCTTCGCGCAGTTCGGCAAGGACTGGACGCTCGCGCAGGCTGCGGCCGGCGGCACCACGCATGCGGGCGTGACGGCGAGCATCGGCGTCGCGAACGCGAGCTTCGACGACATGGCCCGTGCCGATACGCCGGGCCTGTCCACGTCGACGGGCTCGGTCGAGATGCACGCGCAGAGCGTCGGCGGCTACTGGACGCGCTACTTGGCCGACGGCACCTACTTCGACAGCGTCGGCCAGGTCACGCACTACGGCAACCGGTATCGCAACAGCTACGGCAACGAGGCGTCGCAGAACGGCTTCGGCATCGCGCTGTCGCAGGAAGTCGGCAAGCCGTTCGGGATCGGCGGCACACCGATCGCGGTCGAACCGCAGGCGCAGCTGATGTATCAGTACCTGAAGCTGAACGGCTTCAACGACAACGTGTCGGCCGTATCGGGCACGACGACGAACGCGTTGCGCGGGCGCGTCGGCGTGCGGATCTTCCGGCCGAACCTCGACGCGAACGCGGGCGGCGGCGCCGCGACGCCGTACTTCACGGCCGACGTGCTGCACGACTTCCTGTCGCCGGGCCAGACGGTCGTCGGCGGCACACCGTTCGCGACACACCTGGGCCGCACGTGGTACGAGCTGGGCCTTGGCGTGACCGCGGGCTTCGGCAAGTCGGGCGAGCTGTACGCGAACGTGAAATATGCGCGCAACCTCGGTGGCGATTACCGGCGCGGCGTCACCGGGCAGGTCGGTTACCGCTACAGCTGGTAACGCGCGACGCGGGCCGGTCCGCCGGCCCGCTGCCGACGAAAAAAAACCGCCCGGCGTTCGGCCGGGCGGTTTTCCGCATTCGCGCACACGAAGCGCGCGATGCACGAACGCTCAGTGCAGGATCTTCGCGAGGAAGTCCTTCGCGCGATCCGACCGCGGATTCGAGAAGAAATCGTCCTTGCGGTCGTCCTCGACGATCGCGCCCTTGTCCATGAAGATCACGCGATGGGCGACCTTCTTCGCGAAGCCCATTTCGTGCGTGACGACCATCATCGTCATCCCTTCCTGCGCGAGCTCGACCATCACGTCGAGCACTTCGTTGATCATCTCCGGATCGAGCGCGGACGTCGGTTCGTCGAACAGCATCGCGATCGGGTCCATCGACAGCGCACGCGCGATCGCGACGCGCTGCTGCTGGCCGCCCGACAGCTGCCCCGGAAACTTGTGCGCATGCGCCTTCAGGCCGACGCGATCGAGCAGCTTCATGCCCTTCTCGTTCGCTTCGTCCTTGCCGCGGCCGAGCACCTTGATCTGCGCGAGCGTCAGGTTCTCGGTGATCGACAGGTGCGGGAACAGCTCGAAATGCTGGAACACCATCCCGACCTTCGAGCGCAGCTTCGACAGGTTCGTCTTGCGATCGCCGACCGACTGGCCGTTCACGAGGATCTCGCCCTGCTGAAACGGCTCGAGGCCGTTGACGGTCTTGATCAGCGTCGACTTGCCCGAGCCCGACGGACCGCACACGACGACCACTTCGCCCTTGTTCACCTCGGTCGTGCAATCGGTGAGGACCTGAAACTGGCCGTACCACTTCGAAACGTTCTTGATGGAAATCATCTTGTGACCTTTTTCTGGAGACCTTTGACGAGGGCAGACGCCACCGAGCAAATCACGAAATAGCATGCACCCGCGAACAGGACCATCTCGACGGTCGTGCCGTCGCGATCGCCGACGTTGGCGGCCGTGCGGAAGAAGTCCGCGAGACTGATCACGTACACGAGCGACGTATCCTGGAACAGGACGATCGCCTGCGTGAGCAGCAGCGGCACCATCGCGCGGAACGCCTGCGGGAGGATCACGAGGCGCATCGCGTGCGCGTAGTTCATGCCGAGCGCGAACGCAGCGTTCATCTGCCCGCGCGGCACCGCCTGGATGCCGGCACGGATGATCTCGGAATAATACGCGGCTTCGAACAGCGAGAACGCGACCATCGCCGACGCAAGCCGGATGTCGATCGTCGGCGACAGCCCGAGCACGCCCTGCAGCACCTGCGGCACGATCAGGAAGAACCACAGCAGCACCATCACGAGCGGGATCGAGCGGAACACCGTCACGTACGCTTTCGCGAACCACGCGAGCGGCTTCACGCCGGACAGCCGCATCAGCGCCAGCAGCGTGCCCCAGACGATGCCGACGACGATCGCGATCAGCGTGATCTTGAACGTGACGATCGCGCCGGACCACAGCGTCGGCATCGCGCCGGGAATACTACTCCAGTCGAACTGATGCATCACTTGCCTCCGATGTAGCCGGGCAGCCGCGTACGGCCTTCGATCCAGCGCATGAACGACATCACGACGAGGTTGATGACCACGTACGCGAGCGTCACCGCGATGAACGACTCGTAGGTCTGCGCGGTGTAGTCGACGAGCTGGCGCGCTTGCGCGGACAGGTCGAGCAGGCCGATCGTCGACGCGACGGCGGAGTTCTTGAAGATGTTCAGGAACTCGGACGTGAGCGGCGGCACGATGATCCGGTAGGCCACCGGCAGCAGCACGTAGCGGTACGTCTGCCATTGCGTGAAGCCCATCGCGAGGCCGGCTGCGCGCTGGCCCTTCGGCAGCGCGTTGATGCCCGAGCGCACCTGTTCGCACACGCGCGCACCGGTGAACAGGCCGAGACAGACGATCGACGCGGTGAAGAACTGCGTGGTCGGCGGTAGTTGCTTGATCCAGGTGCCGACCGACGCGGGCAGCAGCTCGGGCACGACGAGGTACCAGATGAAGAACTGCACGATCAGCGGGACGTTCCGGAAGATCGACACGTAGACGGTGCCGATCGCGGACAGCCATTTGTTCGGCACCGTGCGCAGCACGCCGAACAGCGAACCGACGATCAGCGCGATGACCCAGGCGACGAGCGACACTTCGATCGTCACCCAGAAGCCCGACATCAGCCATCCGAAATAAGTCGTCGGCTCGCCGGTCGAGACGGGGCTCAGGAAGATGCCCCAGTTCCAGTGGTAAGACATGGGCAAGACTCCAGCAAAAAGAAACGGAAGAAGCATGGCCTCTTCCGTTTCAGTAGCGTCATTACTGCGTCAACGTCCGTGTGGTCAGTCGAGCGCCTTGTCGTTCGGGTTCGCGTACAGCTTCTTCATCGAATCGGACAGCGGGAAGTTCAGGTTCAGCCCCTTCGGCGGAATCGGGCTCTCGAACCACTTCGCGTAGATCTTCGCGGCTTCGCCCGACTTCTCGACTTGCGAGATCGCGTCGTCGACCACCTTCTTGAAGTCGGTATCGCCCTTGCGCATCATGCAGCCGTAAGCCTCTTCCGACTGCGGCGTGCCGACGATCACCCACTCGCCCGGCTGCTTCGCCTTCGCGCGCTCGCCCGCGAGCAGCGCGTCATCCATCATGAACGCGACCGCGCGGCCCGACTCGAGCGTGTTGAACGAGTCGCCGTGATCCTTCGCGCTGATGATGTTCATGCCGAGCTGCTTGTCGTTGTTCATCTTGCGCAGCAGGCGCTCGGACGTCGTGCCGGCGGTGGTCACGACCGTCTTGCCCTTCAGGTCGGCGAAGTCCTTCACGCCCGAATCCTTCTTCGTCATCAGGCGCGTGCCGATCACGAAGATCGTGTCGGAGAACGCGGCTTGCTGCTGACGCTCGGTATTGTTGGTCGTCGAGCCGCACTCGATGTCGACCGTGCCGTTCTGCACGAGCGGGATGCGGTTCTGCGACGTGACCGGGATGTTCTTGACCTGCAGGTTCGGCAGGCTCAGCTTCTTCTTCACCGCGTCCACGACCTTCATCTGGAATTCGCGCGAATAGCCGACGACCTGCTGGTTCTGGTCATAGTAGGAGAACGGGATCGACGATTCGCGGTGCCCCAGCGCGATCACGCCCGTGTCCTTGATCTTCTTCAGCGTGCCGGTCTCCTGTGCATGCGCGCCGCTCGCGAACGCGCACAGCGCCGCGACCATCAGGACTGCCTTGTGGTATTTCATTTTGGTCATCTCCTTTGCTAAAACCCGCGCCAGTGTATCAAAGTAATATTTTTGAAAGAACTGGTTGTTTACCGCACTACGAATCGCCCTGTACGAAGCCTTCCTCCCGGCTTCGGGCGCGCTTGTGACGCATGAATGCACGCGCGGGCGGTGCCGGATTCGGCACCGCCCGCGAGGGATCATGCACGCAATCGGTGGATTGCGTCACGCTGTGATCGTAGTCAACCGATCGCCGATCGGCAATGGCCGATCGGCGACGCCCGATCAGGGGTACAGGCCGCGCATTTCGCGCGCCATCAGGATGCGCTTGCACGCGACGATGAACGCCGCCGTACGCACCGACACCTTGTGCTCTTCCGAAACCGCCCACACGCCGGCGAACGCTTCGCGCATCACGCGCTCGAGACGGTGGTTGATCTCGTCTTCCGTCCAGAAGAAGCTCGAGAAGTCCTGCACCCACTCGAAGTACGACACGGTCACGCCACCCGCGTTCGCGATCACGTCCGGGATCACGAGCACGCCATTCGCGCTCAGGATGTCGTCGGCCGCCGTCGTCGTCGGGCCGTTCGCGCCTTCGACGATGATCTTCGTGCGGATCTTCGATGCGTTCTTCTCGGTGATCTGGTTTTCCAGTGCCGCCGGGATCAGGATGTCGGTCTCGACCGTCCAGAACTCGTCGTTCGGCATCGGCTCCGCGCCTTCGAAGCCCGCGACGCCGCCCGTGCGTGCCACGTGGTCGAGCAGCTTGTTCGAATCGAGGCCGGCCGGCCGGTAGATCGTGCCCGTGTGATCCTGCACCACGATCACCTTCGCACCCGCTTCCTGGAACAGCTTCGCCGCGATGCCGCCGACGTTGCCGAAGCCCTGCACCGCGATGCGCGCGCCTTCGATTTCGAGGCCCTTCTTCTTCGCCGCTTCGCAGCCGACGACGAACACGCCGCGGCCCGTCGCTTCCTTGCGGCCGAGCGAACCGCCGAGCGAGATCGGCTTGCCGGTCACGACGCCGGTCGACGTCTGCCCCTGGTTCATCGAGTAGGTGTCCATCATCCACGCCATCACCTGTTCGTTGGTGTTGACGTCCGGCGCCGGAATGTCGGTATTCGGTCCGATGATGATGCCGATTTCGCTGGTGTAGCGACGCGTCACGCGCTCGAGCTCACCGCGCGAGAGCTTGCGCGGGTCGACGCGGATGCCGCCCTTCGCGCCGCCGTACGGCACGTTCACGGCCGCGTTCTTCACCGACATCCATGCCGACAGCGCCATCACTTCCGACAGCGTCACGTCCTGGTGGTAGCGCACGCCGCCCTTGCCCGGACCGCGCGACACGTTGTGCTGCACGCGATAGCCTTCGAAGTGCGCGACGGTGCCGTTGTCGAGCTCGATGGGGCAGTCGACGATCAGGATGCGCTTCGGACGCTTCAGCGTTTCGAGCCAGCGCGACAGCGAACCGAGGTACGGCGCGACGCGATCGACCTGCTGAAGGTAGTTGCCCCACGGGCCGAGATCGTCGGCGTGCAGGTAGGACGGGATGGACTGCAGTTGCGAAGACATGGATGCTCCAACGTTCAACGGATTGCGCACATTGTCGAAAAACCCATTTTTTTTATCCAATGCCGTTTGCTTATTCGATTATGCGTTTCTTGCATGATCGGGATTTTTCGCAAATCCGCGGTCGATTTGCGCAAGAACGCCCGCGATCGGTCGTGCATCGCGTTGGGCGAGAATCGTTGGCGAAATATGCGGGACGCTCGCCGGGCAGCAGTCCGACACGCGCGGCAAGCTCGTCGTCAGCCGCGCGCGGCCGTGCTCGATCCCGTCATTCGGCCGTGTCGCGCAATTCGTCGCGCACGACTTCCCACAACGCGCGCACGAGCTTCTGGCGCGGATCGTCGCCCTGCAGCGCGAGCTTGTCGCAGTACAGGCGAATCTCCATCGTCAGCGTGTACGGATGCGTGCCGCCGCGCGCGGAACGGTCGAGCCGGATCAGCCGGCCGCCGGCCACCGCGTCCTCGACCGCGCTGTGCGGCAGGAACGCGACGCCGTGCCCCGCGAGCGCCATCGCCTTCAGCCCTTCGGCCATGTCGGTTTCGTACACGCGATCGAGGAACAGCCGCGTCGGTGCGTTCGCAACGATGACTTCGGTCATCCGGCCGAGATACGCGTTCGGCGTATACGACAGGTACGGCACCCGCGCATCGGCCGTGCCCGGCAGCGTGTAGCGCGGCCGGCCGGCGCGGCCCGGCGCCGAGAACGCGCTGATCGGCTCGCTGCCGAGGACCAGCATGTCGTAGCGCGCCGGGTCGAGCGCGACCGGGTGGCTCGGGTGGTGGTAGCCCATCACGAGATCGCAGCCGCCTTCAACGAGCGACAGCACGGCATCGTGCACGTTCAGCGCGCGCAGCCGCGTGTGGACCTGCCCCATCTTCGCCTCGATCCGCTGCAGCCAGCGCGGGAAATACGTGAGCGACAGCGTGTGCGGCACCGCGAATTCGATCGTCGGCACCGGCGCGCCGACGTGGCCGCGCAGCAGCGTGCGCGCCTCGTGCGCCTGCGACAGCATCGTCAGGGCCTGCTCGTAGAAGATCTGGCCGGCCTGCGTGAGCCGCGTCGGATAGACCGAACGATCGATCAGTTCGGTCGCGAGCCAGGCTTCCAGCGCCTGGATGCGCCGCGAGAACGCGGGCTGCGACACGTGCCGCAGTTCGGCGGACCGGCTAAAGCTGCGCGTTTCCGCGAGCGAGACGAAGTCTTCGAGCCATTTCAGTTCCATGCAGGCGGGCGCGGCGGGCGGCGGTCGGGAAGAAGCCTGCATTCTACCGGCGGGCGGGCGTGGGGCGGCGGTGTGGCGGCGGTGGCCGGCGGTGGGGTCGACGGTGGGGTCGACGGCGGGGCCGGCGGCGGGGCCGGCGGGCGGCGGCGGTGTGACAGGGGGCCCGCCGAGCCGGCCCAGGCGCCCGCCGCCAGGCCGGATGCGCGACGGCCGGCCGCCGGGTGCACGCCGATCGCCCGCAGCAGGGCCGGCCGGACCGGTTCGGCCGGAATCGACCCGCGCCAATGGTAAAATGCCGGATTCTCCTCCCCCTCGTTCGCCCCGGCTCCAAGGCCCCGCCCGATCATGTCCGACACTCGTCCCGATACGCTTTTCGCCCTCACCGCGCTCTCGCCCATCGACGGCCGCTACGCCAGCAAGACCGAAGCGCTGCGCGACTGGCTCTCCGAAGCCGCCTTCATGCGCCACCGCGTCACCGTCGAAGTGCACTGGCTGATCGCGCTGTCGCGCGCCGGCTTCGCGGAAGTCCCGCGCTTCTCCGACGCCTCCGAACAATTCCTGCTGCAGCTCGCCGAGCGCTTCACCGCGCACGACGCCGCGCGCATCAAGGAAATCGAGCGCGTGACGAACCACGACGTGAAGGCCGTCGAATACTGGCTGAAGGAATCGGTCAAGGGCCAGGCCGAGCTCGAAAAGGCCAGCGAATTCATCCACTTCGCGTGCACGTCCGAAGACATCAACAACACGTCGCACGGGATGATGCTCGCCGGCGCGCGCGAGCACGTGATCCTGCCGGCGCTGCGCACGGTCCACCAGCGCCTCGTCGCGCTGTCGCACGCGCACGCCGAGCAGCCGATGCTGTCGCGCACGCACGGCCAGCCGGCCAGCCCGACGACGCTCGGCAAGGAACTCGCGAACGTCGCCGCGCGCCTCGCCCGCGCGATCGCCCGCATCGAGAAGGTCGAGATCCTCGGCAAGATGAACGGCGCGGTCGGCAACTTCAACGCGCATCTGTCCGCGTATCCGGAATTCGACTGGGAAGCGTTCTCGCGCGACGTGATCGAGAACCGCCTGAAGCTGACGTTCAACCCGTACACGATCCAGATCGAGCCGCACGACTACATGGCCGAGCTGTTCGACGCGGTCGCGCGCGCGAACACGATCCTGCTCGACCTCGACCGCGACGTGTGGGGCTACATCTCGGTCGGCTACTTCAAGCAGAAGACGAAGGCCGGCGAAATCGGCTCGTCGACGATGCCGCACAAGGTCAACCCGATCGATTTCGAGAACTCGGAAGGCAACCTCGGCCTCGCAAACGCGACGCTGCGCCACCTCGCCGACAAGCTGCCGGTGTCGCGCTGGCAGCGTGACCTGACCGACTCGACGGTGCTGCGCAACATGGGCGTCGCGCTCGGCTACTCGCTGCTCGCGTACGACTCGCTGATCCGCGGCCTCGACAAGCTCGAAGTGAACCCGCAGCGCCTGAACGAAGATCTCGACAACTGCTGGGAAGTGCTCGCGGAGCCGGTGCAGACGGTGATGCGCCGCTACGGCATCGAGAACCCGTACGAGCAGCTGAAGGAACTGACGCGCGGCAAGGGCATCACGCGCGAAGCGCTGCAGGAATTCGTCGGCACGCTGGCGATCCCGCAGGACGCGAAGGATCGCCTGCTCGCGATGACGCCTGCGTCGTACATCGGCAAGGCCGTCGAACTGGCGAAGCGAATCGCGTAAGCGCCTCCGTTACCGGACGGAAAACGGACGGAAAAAAAGCCCGATGCGAGCAAGTTCGCATCGGGCTTTTTTCTTGGCGGCCGGCGCTCGGCCAGTGCGTCAGAAAACCGGAACCTCAGAACGAGATCATCCGCCCCGGATTCAGCGCGCTCATCACGCTCATTGCCGCCTTCGCGGCCGGAATCGCGATCGGCGACAGCTGCCGGCCGAGCGGAATCTCGCGATGGTCGATGCCGGTCAGCATCGAGAAGTCGTCGTTGCGTCCGACGAAGTCGTCGCAGATCGCCTTGCCGATCCGCACCGTCTGCGCGACGCCGTGCCCGCTCCAGCCCTGCACCATGTACATCGGCACGCGGCCGTCGGTCTTGCGGCTGTCGGTCGCGCCGTTCAGCGTGAAGTCGCTGACGCCGCTCCAGCAGTAGTCGAGCGCGAAGCGGCCGTCGTGCTGCGGGAACACCGTGTTCAGCCGCGTCAGCAGATACGCGTTGACGTCCTGCTGCGGCCAGCACGAGCCGGTGCCCTGCCCGCCGAACAGCAGCCGGTTGCCGCGCACCGGCCGGTAGTAGTCGATCTGGAACTGCGTGTCGTACACCGGCATGCCGGCCGGCATCAGCGTCGCGACATCGACGTCGAGCGGCGCCGTCACGCTCACGTACGTGAAGAACGGCACGGTGGTCGCGCCGCCGTCATCCAGCAGCCGGAACGTCGTGTTGTGCAGCGCGAGCACGACGCCGCGACGCGCGGTGATCGTGCCGCCCGGCGTCGTCGCGACGACGCCCGCGGGCGTTTCGTCGAGCTCGAGCACCTCGGTGCCCTCGTACAGCGCGCCGCCGTTCAACTGGAAGCCGTGCACGAGGCCGCGCACCAGCGCGAGCGGATGAAGCTGCCCGCCGAGCGCGTCGATCGCCGCGCCGTGATACAGGCCCGAGCGCACGTATTCGTCGTGCAGCTGATGGCGGCCGACGAGCGTCACGCCGGCGTCGCCGAGATGGCGGCGGGCGTCCGCGCCGTCGAGCAGCGCGCTCATGTGGCCCGGGTGGACCGCCGCCGTCACGTGGCCGCGCTTGCGATCGAGGTCGAGCGCGTAACGTGCGCCGATTTCATCGATCAGGTCCATCGATTCGGTCGACGCGAAGCGCCACAGCCGCTTCGCATCGTCGTGCGACAGGTAGTCGATCATGTCGGCGGCTTCCCAGCGCGCGAGGCCCGGCGTGAGCTGGCCGCCGTTGCGGCCCGACGCCGCGGAACCGACGTGATGCTTGTCGACGAGGATCGTGTCGACGCCCGCTTCCGCGAGATGCAGCGCGGCCGATGCGCCGAGCAGCCCCGAGCCGATCACCAGCACGTCGCACACGGCGTCGTGCGCGAGCGGCGCACTGTTTTCGTGGCGCGACAGCGACGCCTCGTACCAGTTGGCCGGACGTTCGCCGTCGTAGCGGGACGGATCGCTCCAGTTCCAGTTGTCCTTTTCGATGTTCAGTTGCGTCTGGTCGAAACGCGATTCGCCCTGGATCAGGGGTTTGTTGTAGGTCGTCATGATTGCACTTGCATGGTCTTGGGCCGCCAGTCGAAGGGCCGTGAGGCTTCGCGGGTGGGGCAGCCGGTTCCACTTGGGTGTCAACGAGATAAAGGGCGCGATGGCCCGTGTTGACGGCAGGCACGTGTGTGTCTGCCTGGATCCCGGGACTGTGCGAAAGCACGTATTGAAAGGTGCCGGGACACCCAATTTCTACACCGCAGAAATAATTCTACAGCGTAGAATATGCTTTCGTCAAGCTGACAGTCGCACGCCACCACCGCCCCCATGAAAGACAAACCCGCCCAAGGCCCGCGCGGCCTCGACAAGGACGCGATCGTCGCGGCCGCGCTCGCGCTGCTCGAAGAGGTCGGCGAAGCCGCGTTCAGCGTGCGCAAGCTCGCGCAGTCGGTCGGTTGCGACCCGATGAGCGTGCTATATCACTTCAAGTCGAAGGACGGCCTGACCCGTGCGATCGCGAATGCGCTGTCGCGCTCGCTGGTACCGGTCGACGACACGCTGCCATGGCGCGAGCGGCTGCGCGATCTCGCGCGCCAGTACCGCGCGCTCGCGCTGCGCTACCCGGCCGCATTCGCGCTGCTGCAGCGGCACATGAGCACCGGGCCGGCCGATCTCGCGCACATCGAGGCCGTGCATCGCGCGCTGGCCGACGCCGGCATCGCCCGTACCGCGCTGCCGGCCGTGTGCGTCGGCTGGTATGCGAGCGTGATCGGGCTCGCCGCCGCCGAGGCCGGCGGCCTCACGCGGCCCGCGAACGACGTCGAGCTCGCGGAAATGAATGCGCTGTCCGATACCGCGCATCCGCTCGTCAAATCGGCCGCCCCGCTCTATGCACGGCTCGATCCGGCCGTGGTGCATGACACGATGCTCGACGTGCTGCTCGACGGCATCGCGCGGCACGCGCACGCAACCTGACCGGCGCGCGCCGCCAACGAAAAAGGCGCCCGAAGGCGCCTTTTTCATGAAGATTGCGGCAAACCGCGCTCAGTGCTGCTGCGCGAAGCCGATCTTCACCATCACTTCATCGACGATCTGTTCGGGCGTCAACTCGATGCTGACCTCGATCGCTTCGTCCGGGCCCGGCTCCTCGAGCGTGTCGAGCTGGCTCTTCAGCAGCGACGGATCGAAGAAATGGCCGGTGCGGCTCTTCAGGCGCTCCTGCAATACCTCGAACGAACCCTTCAGATACACGAACCGCACGTCGGTGTCGGTGCCGCGCAGCACGTCGCGGTACGACCGCTTCAGCGACGAGCACGTGAACACGGCCGTCTCGCCGGCGCGCTGCTTTTCCTCGATGGCCGCGCGGATCGTGCGCAGCCACGGCCAGCGGTCGTCGTCGGTGAGCGGAATGCCGTGATGCATCTTTTCCTTGTTCGCCGCGCTGTGAAACGCGTCGCCGTCGGTATAGCTGCACGACAGGCGTTCCGCCAGCATTTCGCCGATTCGCGACTTGCCCGCGCCCGACACGCCCATTGCGATCAGAATCATTGACTACCCCTTTGTTACAAAACCAGGCTCAGCAGCAGCGTGAAGCTAAGACCGAGCACCGAGATGATGGTTTCAAGCAGCGACCAGGTCTTGAACGTCTGACCGACCGTCATCCCGAAGTATTCCTTGATCAGCCAGAAGCCGCCGTCGTTCACGTGCGAGAAGATCAGCGAGCCCGAGCCCGTCGCGAGCACCAGCAGCTCCGGGCTGACCGCCGCGCCGGACGCCGCCGCGATCGGCGCGACGATGCCGCAGGCCGTCGTCATCGCGACCGTCGCCGAGCCCGTCGCGAGACGCATCAGCGCCGCGACGAACCAGCCGAGCAGCAGCGGCGACAGATGCGCGTGCTTCGCGGTCTCGACGATCTGCTGCGAGATCCCGCTGTCGCGCAGGACGCCGCCGAAGCCGCCGCCCGCACCGACGATCAGCGTGATGCCGGCGATCGGCGCCAGACACTCGCCGCAGAACTTCTGGATCTGGTCGCGGTTGAAGCCTTGCAGCTTGCCGAACGTGAAGAAGCTCACCAGCACGGCGATCAGCAGCGCGACGTCGGAGTTGCCGGCAAAGCGCAGCAGGTTGTTCGGCAGCGACTTCGGCGCGAACACCAGGTCGGCCCAGCTGCCGACCAGCATCAGCACGACGGGCAGCAGGATCGTGAACAGCGTGATGCCGAAGCTCGGCAGTTCGCGCTTGCGGCCTTCCGTGTGCGTGTCGACGAACTGCGCGGCGAGCGGATTGTTTTCCGGCAGCTTCACGAACTTCGAGATCGCCAGCGCGAACAGCGGACCGGCGATGATCGCGGTCGGCACGCCGACGATCAGGCCGAAGGCGATCGTCTTGCCGATATCGGCGCCGTATTGCTGAACGGCCAGCAGCGCGGCCGGGTGCGGCGGGATCAGCCCGTGCACGACGGACAGGCCGGCCACCATCGGCAGGCCGACGACGAGCAGCGACTTGCCGGTGCGCTTCGCGACGTTGAACGCGATCGGGATCAGCAGCACGAAGCCGACTTCGAAGAACACCGGCAGGCCGACGATGATCGCGACGAACATCATCGCCCAGTGGATGTTCTTTTCACCGAACCAGTCGATCAGCGTGGTCGCGATCCGTTCGGCGCCGCCCGATTCGGCCATCATCTTGCCGAGCATCGTGCCGAGGCCGACGACGATCGCGATGTGGCCGAGCGTGCCGCCGGTGCCCGTTTCGAACGACTTGACGATCTTGTCCATCGGCATGCCGACGACGAGACCGAGGCCCAGCGAAACGATGATCAGCACCAGGAACGGGTAGATCTTGTAGCGCGCGATCATCAGGATCAGCGCGGCAATCGCGATCAGCGTGAATACGAGCAGCATGCTGCCTTGGACAGCCCCCATGTGGCACTCCTCCTAGAATTTGTTCGAACCGGGCGAGGTGTTGCGAGTATGCCCGGCTATGCAGGTCTCCGGAACACGGGGGTACCCCCCGTGAGGACGCTGAATTTTACTTATCTTTGCGACCCACGGATAGAACCGGTTCCATCAGCAAAAACCCTCGGTAAAACAAGCACTAAGCGCTTGCTTACCGAGGGCCAAACGATCATTTCGTACAAGTCTTAACGGGGCAATTGGCTCGCGACTTGCGCGAGGCGCGTGACCTCGGCCCAGTCCTGCGCGGCGAGCGCGGCTTTCGGCGTGAGCCAGGAGCCGCCGACGCACACGACGTTCGGCAGCTTCAGGAAATTCGGCGCGCTTTCGGCCGTGATGCCGCCCGTGGGGCAGAACTTCAGCGCCGGGAACGGGCCGTGGAACGCCTGCAGCATCGGCACGCCGCCAGCCTGCTGCGCGGGGAAGAACTTGACGATCTCGTAGCCGAATTCGAGCGCCTGGATGATGTCGCTCGGCGTCATCACGCCCGGCAGCAGCGGCAGGTCCGCGTCGAGCGACGCGAGGTGCAGGTCCTTCGTCAGGCCCGGCGACACGCCGAACTTCGCGCCCGCGCGCTTCGCCTGCGCGCAGTGCTCGGGCTTCGTGATCGTGCCGACGCCGACGACGATGTCCTCCGCGAGCTGGCTCGCGCGCTGGATCGCCTCCAGGCCCGCCGGCGTGCGCAGCGTGATCTCGAGCACCTTGACGCCGCCCGCGTGCAGCGCGCGGGACACGTGTTCACCCTGCTCGACCGAGTCGAATGCGAGCACCGGAATCACCGGGCCCAGCTTCACGATTTCGCCAATCCTCTTCATTGATGACACTCCTTGAAATTCATGCAGCGACGCCGACGGCCGTTTCGCCGACCAGCGTCCCGAAAACCGATGCGCCCTGCTCGGCCGGCGCGGCCGCCGCGCGGAACACGCCGAACAGTTCGCGCCCGAAACCCGTCTCGTTGTCGGCCTGGTGCAGCGGCTGCGCGACCGCGCGCGCTTGCCACTCGGCTTCGTCGACCTCGATGTCGAGGATGCCGGCTTCCGCGTCGATCACGAGCGTGTCGCCCGTCTGTACCTTGCCGAGCGGGCCGGCCAGCAGCGCTTCCGGCGACACGTGGATCACCGCCGGCACCTTGCCCGATGCGCCGGACATGCGGCCGTCGGTGACGAGCGCGACGTGGAAGCCCTGATCCTGCAGCACGCCGAGCAGCGGCGTCAAACGATGCAGCTCGGGCATCCCGTTCGCGCGCGCGCCCTGGAAGCGCACGACCGCGACGAAATCGCGCTTCAGCTCGCCGCGATCGAATGCCGCCTGCACGGCTTCCTGCGAATCGAACACGATCGCGGGCGCCGTCACCTTGCGGTGCTCGGGCGCGACCGCCGAAATCTTGATCACGCCGCGGCCGAGCCGGCCCTGCATCAGGCGCAGGCCGCCGTCCGGCTGGAACGGCTCGCGAATGCCGCGCAGCACCTTCGTGTCGTGGCTCTCGGCCGTGCCGTCGACCCACGTCAGCTTGCCGTCGATCAGCTTCGGCTCCTTCGTGTAGTGCGACAGGCCACGGCCGGCGACCGTCGTCACGTCTTCGTGCAGCAGCCCCCCTTCGAGCAGGTTGCGCACCAGGAACGCGACGCCACCCGCCGCGTGGAAATGGTTCACGTCCGCCTTGCCGTTCGGGTAGATCTTCGCGAGCAGCGGCACCACGGCCGACAGTTCGTCGAAATCGTTCCAGTCGATCAGCACGCCGGCCGCGCGCGCGATCGCGACGAGGTGCAGCGTGTGGTTGGTCGAGCCGCCCGTCGCGAGCAGCGCGACGATCCCGTTGACGATCGCCTTCTCGTCGATCACATGGCCGATCGGCGTGTACTGGCCGCGCTCGACCGTCAGGTCGAGCACGCGGCGCGCGGCTTCGGCCGTCAGCGCGTCGCGCAGCGGCGTGTGCGGATGGACGAACGCCGAGCCCGGCAGGTGCAGGCCCATCAGCTCCATCAGCATCTGGTTGCTGTTCGCGGTGCCGTAGAACGTGCAGGTGCCGTGGCCGTGATACGCGGCCGATTCGGCTTCGAGCAGCGCGTCGCGGCCCACTTGGCCGGTCGCGAACTGCTGGCGGATCTTCGCCTTGTCGTCGTTCGACAGGCCGCTCGTCATCGGGCCGGCCGGCACGAAGATGGTCGGCAGGTGGCCGAACTGCAGCGCGCCGATCAGCAGGCCCGGCACGATCTTGTCGCAGATGCCGAGGCAGAGCGCCGCGTCGAACATGTTGTGCGTGAGCGCGATCGCCGTGCCCATCGCGATCGCCTCGCGCGAGAACAGCGACAGCTCCATCCCGGGGTTGCCCTGCGTGACGCCGTCGCACATCGCCGGCACGCCGCCCGCGAACTGCGCGACGCCGCCGTTCTCGCGCGCGGCGGCCTTGATGATGTCGGGGAAATCCTTGTACGGCGCGTGTGCGGACAGCATCTCGTTGTACGAGGACACGATGCCGATATTCGGCTCGCGGATTGCCTTGATCTGGAACTTGTCGCTGCCTTCGAGACCCGCGAAGCCGTGCGCGAGGTTCGCGCACGACAGCGCGCCGCGCGCCGGGAACTTGCCTTGCGCGCCGTCGATGCGCTGCAGATAGGCGGAACGGGTCGATTGGCTGCGGGCGATCACGCGTTCGGTGACTTTCGCCAGAGTGGGGTGCAGCGACGTCATGCTGGGCGCTCCTGTATGCCGGACGACACCGGCGGTTGGAATCGTGGGGACGGTCGAGTACGTCGAACGAACGAAGCAAGTCTAGTAGAAAAACTACATAGAAGCAATGCAGATCAACCGGCGTGCAACCCACATTCCCGCCACCAGTAAGGCTTTACCTAGTGAAAACCCTAATTCACCACCCCGACTGAAGCAGAAATTACCGGCATTGGAGCTAGCATTTTCATGTAGATTTTCTACAATTCGATTGCGATACACTCCCTACCCGAACCCCATTTCCATTCGCCGCCCCATGCTGCCTCGCATTGAAGCGATCCGCGCCGAACTGCGCCCGTCCGAGCGCAAGCTCGCCGACTACATCCTCGCCGCGCCGCGCGAGGTGCTCGACCTCGCGATGACCGAGCTGTCGACCCGCGCCGGCGTCAGCCAGCCGACCATCGCGCGCTTCTGCCAGGCGCTCGGCTGCAGCGGCTTTCGCGAATTCAAGATCCGGCTCGCGCAGAGCGTCGCGCCGGGCGTGTCGTCGGTGTATCGCGACGTCGAGCCCGACGAGCCCGCGCCCGGCATCATCGGCAAGGTGTTCGACCGCACGATCGGGGCGCTGATCGAGGTGCGCAACAGCCTGTCGGCCGGCAGCGTCGCCGACGCGATCGCGCTGCTGTCGAACGCGTCGCGCATCGAGTTCTACGGCGCCGGCGGCTCGGGCATCGCCGCGCAGGACATCCAGCACAAGTTCTTCCGGCTCGGCGTGCCGAGCGTCGCGTATTCGGACCCGCACACGTTCTCGATGTCGTCGGCGCTGCTCGGGCCGCACGACGTCGTCGTCGCGATCTCGAACACCGGCCGCACGCGCGACATCGTCGATGCCGCGCGCTCCGCGCTCGCGTGCGGCGCGAAGGTCGTCGCGATCACGCAGAGCCATTCGCCGCTCGCGAAACTCGCGACGGTGAGCCTCGCGTCGAACGTGGCCGAGGAAACCGACGTGTTCTCGCCGATGACGTCGCGGATGTCGCATCTCGCGATCGGCGACATCCTCGCGGTCGGCGTCGCGCTGTCGCGCGGGCCCGCGCTGATGGAGCGCGTCGGCCGCGCGAAGGAGGCGATCACGCGCCGCCGGATCGACGATCCGACGAAGGATTGACGCGCACGACGCGCATATGAAAAACGGCGCCCCGAGGGGCGCCGTGTTTTCATGTGTACGTCGATCAACAGCCGGCATGCTCGTCGAAAGAGCCGCCGAAAGGGTTCAGAACGGCTTGATCACGGCCAGCGCGACCGCGGCGAGCATGCCGAGCACCGGCAGCTCGTTGAACACGCGATACCACTTGTCGGTGCGGCGGTTCTCGCCGCGCTCGAACACGCGCAGCAGGTGGCCGCAATACGCGTGGTAGACGATGAGCAGCAGCACCACCGTCACCTTCGCGTGGATCCAGCCCTGCCCCTGGCCGATGCCGATCACGAGCCAGAGCCACAGCCCGCATGCCAGCGCCGGCACCGCGATCATCGTCATGAAGCGGAACAGCTTGCGCGCCATCAGCAGCAGGCGCCGCACCGCGGCCGGATCGGTCTCCATGGCCAGGTTCACGTAGATGCGCGGCAGGTAGAACAGCCCCGCGAACCACGCGGCGATCAGAACGATATGGAACGTCTTGACCCAGAGCATTGCCATCGGTTGTGCGCCTCGCTTTACTGACGGCCTTCGCCGTGCCCGAGCACGACGTACTTCAGCGACGTGAGCCCTTCCAGGCCGACGGGGCCGCGTGCGTGCAGCTTGTCGTTCGAGATGCCGATTTCGGCGCCGAGGCCGAATTCGAAGCCGTCCGCGAAGCGCGTCGACGCGTTGACCATCACGCTGGCCGAATCGACTTCGCGCAGGAAGCGCATCGCGCGGTCGTGATCCTCGGTGACGATCGCATCGGTGTGATGCGAACCGTAGTGATTGATGTGCTCGATCGCGGCGTCGAGGCCGTCGACGACCTTGATCGCGAGCACCGGCGCGAGATATTCGGTGTGCCAGTCTTCATCGGTCGCATCGACGAGCGGGCCGACGCCCGCTTCGGCGAGCACCGCGCGCGCGGCCGCATCGACGCGCAGCTCGACCTGCTTGTCGCGATACAGCTTGCCGAGCGGCGGCAGCAGGGTCGCCGCGATGCCGCTCGCCACGAGCAGCGTTTCCATCGTGTTGCAGGTGCCGTAGCGGTGCGTCTTCGCGTTGTCGCACACGGTCAGCGCCTTCGCGAGATCGGCGCGATCGTCGACATACACGTGGCAGATGCCGTCGAGGTGCTTGATCATCGGCACGCGTGCCTCGTTGATCAGGCGCTCGATCAGGCTCTTGCCGCCGCGCGGCACGATCACGTCGACGTATTCGGTCATCGTGATCAGCTTGCCGACCGCGGCGCGATCGGCGGTCGCGACGACCTGCACGGCATCCTGCGGCAGCCCGGCCGCCTCGAGCCCCTCGCCGATCAGCTTCGCGAGCGCCGCGTTCGATTCGAGCGCCTCGGAGCCGCCGCGCAGGATCGTCGCGTTGCCCGACTTCAGGCACAGCGCGGCCGCGTCGATCGTCACGTTCGGGCGCGACTCGTAGATGATGCCGATCACGCCGAGCGGCACGCGCATCTGGCCGACCTGGATCCCGCTCGGGCGGTACTTGAGATTGCCGATCTCGCCGATCGGATCGGCCAGCGACGCGACCTGGCGCAGACCTTCGACCATCGTCTTCAGCGCGTTGTCGGACAGCGTCAGGCGATCGATGAACGCCGCGTCGAGACCCTTTTCGCGGGCACGGGCGACGTCGCGTGCATTCGCATCCTTCAGCGCCTGCGCGTCGCGCTCGATCGCGCGGGCCACGGCGTCGAGCGCCGAGTTCTTCGCGGCCGTGCTGGCGCGCGCCATCGCGCGGGAAGCGTGCCGGGCACGGCGGCCCAGGTCCGTCATGTACTGGTCGATATCCATCGTGTGACTCGAGAAGCGAGCCGCTTGGCGCGGCGTGAGTTCGTGGGGAAGCATGAGGCGCGGCGGCAGGCCGGCCGCGCCGGCTTATCGAAATATTGTAAGCGGGTTGCGATGCGTGCGCTGAAGGCCCGGCTTAACGCCGCACGCGACCCGCGGGTGGCGGTCGCTCGCCGCGGGCGCCGGCCACCGTCATCGCGAGCTGGAACAGGCCGTCCCACGGGTCGGGCGGCGGATCGTCCTGCGAGCGGCGGCCCGGCGTGATCGCCGACAGCCCCTTCACCTGCCGGTCGAGTTTCGCGGCGAACGCGAGCGCCTTCTCGAGCACGGGTTCCGACACGCGGTTCAGCGCGGGGCCGATCAGCCGCTCGCGCGGGCCCCACACGCGGTTCTCGCGCAGCAGCGTGGCGAGCGGCTTGCCGGCCGTCGTGCCGCGCTTGATCCGCAGCAGCGTGCGCAATTCCTCGACGACGGCCCACATCACGAGCACGATCGCCTCGCCCTCGCCCTTCAGCCCGTCGATCATCCGCGCGAGCCGCGCGGCATCGCCCGCGAGCATCGCCTCGTTCAGCTTGAACACGTCGTAGCGCGCGACGTTCAGCACCGCGTCGTGCACCTGCTCGAACGACAGCACGCCCTGCGGATAGAGCAGCCCGAGCTTCTGGATTTCCTGATGCGCGGCGAGCAGGTTGCCCTCGACGCGCTCCGCGATGAACTGCAGCGCGCGCCGCCCGTCGTCGCCGGGCGCGACGCGCTGGCCCTGCATCGAGAGACGCTGGCCGATCCAGTTCGGCAGCTGCGCGCGCTCGACCGGATCGATCTTCAGCGCGACGCCGCCGTTCTGCAGCGCGGTAAACCATGCGGATTTCTGCGTTGCCGCGTCGAGGCGCGGCAACGTGACGAGCATCAGCGCGTCGGGGTTGGGGGTCGCCGCGAGCGTCTTCAGCGCGTCGGCGCCTTCCTTGCCCGGCTTGCCCGACGGAATCCGCAGCTCGATCAGCTGGCGCTCGCCGAACAGCGACATCGCCTGGGTCGCGCCGAGCAGCACGCTCCAGTCGAAGCCGCGCTCGACCGTATGCACCGAACGCTCGGTGAAGCCGGCCGCGCGCGCGGCCGCACGAATGCGGTCGCACGCTTCCTGCGCGAGCAGCGGCTCGTCGCCGTAGACGGTGTAGAGCCCGGCCATCCCCTTCGCGAGGTGCGGCTCCAGCGCATCAAGTCGCAATTGCATCGGTGCGTGCGCCGGCGATCACAGCGGCGGCGGCGGCAGCGGCGCGCGCGGCGCGACGCCCGGCACCACGTCCTCCGGCGCCGGCGTCAGCGAGTGGACGATCGCGAGACGCCGCATCAGCTGGTCAACCGCGTCGTTCTGCATGTCGGCGTACAGAATCTCGGCTTCCTGCGCCTTCGCGTTGGTGTACTGATCGCTGTACGTCATCGCGCGGTTCAGCGCGATCGCGCTCGGCGGGATCAGCAGCGTGCCGTCCTGGCTCGTCAGCGTGAAATTCAACGTGTAGTAGAGCGCATATTCCTGCGCGGAGCCGTACTTGTTGAGCGTCAGCGTGTTCTGCCCGCGCGACTCCGACATGCGCAGCACGGCATCGGCTTCGTCCATCGACTTGACGATCTTCGTGTCGCTGCCGGCCTCGACGAGGCGCACGAGCCGCGCCTCGACGGGCGCCGGCGCGCCGGCCACCAGCAGGCGCTTGAACGCGTAGTCCTGCCGGCCGCGCAACTGGAAACCGCATGCCGACAGCGCGACCGCGCTGCCGACGAGCCCCAAAAACGATCTGCGGATCACCTTCGCTCCTTCTGTGTGCGCCCGACGGCCAATGGCCGTCAGACGACGATGTTCACGAGGCGGCCGGGCACGACGACGATCTTCTTCGCCGGCTTGCCGTCGCTGAACTTCGCGAACGCTTCGTCGGCCACTGCCGCGGCTTCGATCGCGTCGCGGCTCGCGTCCTTCGCGACCTTCAGCGCGCCTCGCACCTTGCCGTTCACCTGCAGCACGAGTTCGATCTCGGCCTGCTCGAGCGCGGCCTCGTCGACCTTCGGCCACGGTGCGTCGAGCAGCGGGCCGAATTCGTCCGCGTAGCCGAGCGCCTTCCACAGCTCGAACGTGACGTGCGGCACGACAGGGTACAGCACGCGCAGCAGCACGCCGTACGTCTCGCGCAGCACGGCGGGCGTCGCGCCCTTCGCGCCGTCGATCGCGTTCAGCATCTTCATCGCGGCCGACACGACCGTGTTGTACTGCAGGCGCTGGTAGTCGAAATCGGCCTGCTTCAGCACGCTGTAGATTTCGCGGCGCAGCGCCTTGTCGGCGTCGCCGAGCGCGGCCGCGTCGAAGCCCGCGCGCGCGGCGAGCGCCTCGCGGTTCGTCGCGCCGAAGCTCCACACGCGGCGCAGGAAGCGGCTCGCGCCTTCGACGCCCGCGCCCGACCACTCGAGCTGCTGCTCGGGCGGCGCCGCGAACATCGTGAACAGGCGCGCGGTATCGGCGCCGTACTGGTCGATCAGCACCTGCGGATCGACGCCGTTGTTCTTCGACTTCGACATCTTCTCGATGCCGCCGAGCACGACCGGCTGGCCGTCCGTGTTCAGCGTCGCGCCGACCGGGCGGCCCTTGTCGTCGTGCGTGACCGTCACGTCGGCCGGGTTGTACCAGGTCTTCTTGCCGGAGGCGTCTTCGCGGTAGAACGTCTCGTTCAGCACCATCCCCTGCGTGAGCAGGTTCTTCGCCGGCTCGCCGAACTTCACGAGGCCGAGGTCACGCATCACCTTGGTCCAGAAGCGCGAATACAGCAGGTGCAGGATCGCGTGCTCGATGCCGCCGATGTATTGATCCATCGGCATCCAGTAATCGGTGCGCGCGTCGACCATCGTGTCGGCGTCCGGCGCCGTGTAGCGCGAGAAGTACCACGACGAATCGACGAAGGTATCCATCGTGTCGGTCTCGCGCTTCGCGGCCGCGCCGCACTTCGGGCACGAGCAGTTCAGGAACGCTTCCGACTTCGCGAGCGGGTTGCCCGAGCCGTCCGGCACGAGGTCTTCCGGCAGCACGACCGGCAGGTCCTGCTCCGGCACCGGCACGTCGCCGCACGACGGGCAGTGGATGATCGGGATCGGCGTGCCCCAGTAGCGCTGGCGCGACACGCCCCAGTCGCGCAGGCGCCACGTGACCTGCTTGTCGCCGTAGCCGCCGGCCTTCAGGTCGGCCGCGACCGCGTCGACCGCATCCGCATAACGCAGGCCGTCGTACTTGCCGCTGTTCACGCAGACCGCGGTTTCCTTGTCGCCGTACCATTCCTGCCAGGCATCCAGCGAGTACGTCTGCCCTTCGCTCGCAATCACCTGCTTGATCGGCAGGCCGTACTTCTTCGCGAACGCGAAATCGCGCTCGTCGTGGCCCGGCACGCCCATCACCGCGCCTTCGCCATAGCTCATCAGCACGTAGTTGCCGATCCAGACCTCGACCGGCTCACCCGTGAGCGGGTGCGACACCGAGAAGCCCGTCGCGACGCCCTTCTTCTCCATCGTCGCGACATCGGCCTCGGCCACGCCGCCGCGCTTGCATTCGTCGATGAACGCCTGCAGTTCCGGCTTGCCCTGCGCGAGGCGCGTGGCAAGCGGGTGCTCGGCCGCGACCGCGCAGAACGTGACGCCCATGATCGTGTCGGCACGCGTCGTGAACACGCGCAGGAGTGCCTTCTCGCCGTCGAGTTCGTACGGGAAGCCGAAGTTCACGCCGAAGCTCTTGCCGATCCAGTTCTGCTGCATGATCTTCACGCGCTCGGGCCAGCCGAGGCCGTCGAGATCGTTCAGCAGTTCATCGGCGTACTGCGTGATCCGCAGGTAGTACATCGGGATCTCGCGCTTCTCGACGAGCGCGCCCGAGCGCCAGCCGCGGCCGTCGATCACCTGCTCGTTCGCGAGCACGGTCTGGTCGACCGGGTCCCAGTTCACGGTGCCCGTCTTCTTGTACGCGATGCCCTTCTCGAGCATTTTCAGGAACAGCCACTGGTTCCACTTGTAGTAGTCGGGCTTGCACGTCGCGATTTCGCGCGACCAGTCGATCGCGAGGCCCATCGACTGCATCTGGCCCTTCATGTAGTCGATGTTGTCGTAGGTCCACTTCGCGGGCGGCACGCCGTTCGCCATCGCGGCGTTCTCGGCAGGCATCCCGAACGCGTCCCAGCCCATCGGCATCAGCGTGTTGTAGCCGTTCATCCGCAGATAGCGGTACATCACGTCGTTGATCGTGTAGTTGCGCACGTGACCCATGTGCAGCTTGCCGGACGGATACGGCAGCATCGACACGCAGTAGAACTTCGGCTTCTGCGAATCTTCCCTCGTCTTGTAGGCATCGGCTGCGCGCCAGTCGCCCTGGGCGGCGGCTTCGACGTCGGCGGGTACGTATCTCTCGTGCATGGTGTGGTTCGGACTAGGCTTTAAGCAGCGCGCCACGAGGCGGGCACGCGGAAGTGGACGAAATCGGGCAGCCCGGCGGCGGGAGCAGGCTCACGGTTCTCGAGCCTGCATCATGGTTCCGGATATTCGCCGGGTAACCCGGAAGGTCTCCAGGTTACCCGGCGAAACCCTGCCAACCGGGCGGAAACGATGATTATACCGTCCGTGGCGGGCGGTACGGCCGGGTGTCGCGGGCTGCGGCGCATTCTTGCCTGCATCGGGCTCGCAGGCAGCCGGCAGGTCAGGGTTTCGCGCCCGCGGCGGCAGGCGCAGCGCCCGCCGGCGGCACGTCGGTGACGAAGCCGATTCGCGTGAGGCCCGCGGCCTGCGCGGCGCCCATCACCTGCGCGATTACGTCGTAGCGGGTCGCGCGCGACGCGCGCAGCCGCAGCTCGGGCGGCGCGGCGCCCGCGGCGGCGGCCTGAAAGCGCGCGGGCAGCGCGTCGAGTGCGACGGGTGTGTCGTCCCAGTACAGCTTGCCGGCGTCGTCGATCGACAGCGTGACCGATTGCGGCGTATCGCGCGCGACACCGGCCGCGACCTTCGGCAGGTCGAGCCGGATCGCGTGCGTCATCAGCGGCGCGGTGATGATGAAGATGACGAGCAGCACGAGCATCACGTCGATCAGCGGCGTCATGTTGATCTCCGCCATCGGCGCGGACGTCTTGTGGTGCTCCAGTCCGCCGAATGCCATGGTCGCTCCTCCCGGCTGCGCGTCAGGCGCCCTGCGCGCACACGAATACGTGCAGGTCGCGCGCGAAGCCGTCGAGTTCCTCGGCGAGTTGGCGCACAAGCCGCCCGAGGATGTTGTAGGCAAGCACCGCGGGAATCGCGACGACGAGCCCGAACGCAGTCATGATCAGCGCCTCGCCGACCGGCCCCGCGACGTTCTCGATCTGCGCCTGTCCGCTCGCGGCGATGCTGCCGAGCGCGTGATAGATGCCCCACACGGTGCCGAGCAGCCCGACGAACGGCGCGGTGCTGCCGATTGACGCGAGCAGCACCTGACCGAACTCGAGACGCCGCTGCGAGCGCAGCATCGCGTGACGCAGCGCGCGCAGCACGCGTTCGCTGCGCTCGACGCGCGCGGCCAGCGCGGCCGGATCGTGCTCGTCGGCCGCGTCGCGCGCGGCTTCGGCGAGCGGCACGAACACGCGCTCGCGATCGGCGCCGGCGAGCGCGTCGATGCCCGCGTCGAGCGACGCCGCACGCCAGAACGCGGCGAGCGCGCGCGGCCCCTGCCGCTTCGCGCGGACCAGCAGCCAGGCCTTCATGAGGAGAAAGCACCAGCTGGCGACGGACATCGCCAGCAGCACATAGGCGACGGCGTGCGTGATCGCATCGCCGCTTTCGAGGTAGTGGACAACGCCGGTGGGAATCGCCATCGGAGTTTCCCCGTGAGGGTCAGCGCAGGCCGAGCACGTCCTGCATGTCGAACAGGCCGGCGTCGTGCGCCGACAGGAAGCGGACCGCACGCAGCGCGCCCTGCGCGTACGACACGCGGCTCGACGACTTGTGCGTGATCTCGATCCGTTCGCCGATCCCGGCGAACAGCACGGTGTGATCGCCGACGATGTCGCCGCCGCGCACGGCCGCAAAGCCGATCGTCGACGGATCGCGTTCGCCCGTCACGCCCTGGCGGCCGTATACCGCGCAGTCCTCCAGCGAGCGCCCGAGCGCGCCGGCCACCGCTTCGCCCATCATCAGCGCGGTGCCCGACGGCGCGTCGACCTTGTGACGATGGTGCGCCTCGATGATCTCGATGTCGTAGCCGTGCGAGAAATGCTTCGCCGCGAATTCGAGCAGCTTCAGCGTGACGTTCACGCCGACGCTCATGTTCGCCGCGAACACGATGCCGATCCGGGCCGCGGCGGCCTGCAGCTCGGCCTTCTGCTCGGCGGTGAAGCCGGTCGTGCCGATCACGAGCTTCACGTCGTGGCGCAGCGCGGCCGCGACGTGCGCGATCGTGCCTTCCGGCCGCGTGAAATCGATCAGGTAGTCGGCCTGCGCGAACACGGCATCGAGGTCGTCGGTCAGCTTGACTCCGGTTTCCTTGCCGAGGAACGCGCCCGCGTCCTGGCCGAGGAACGGCGAACCGGCGCGGTCGAGCGCGCCGACGAGCTGCGCGTCGGAATCGTTGAGAACGGCTTCGATCAGCATCCGGCCCATACGGCCCGATGCACCGGCAATCGCAATCTTCATGGCTTTCTACACGACAGGTCTAAAGGCAGGCGGCGCATGCCGCCCTGTTTCCGCACGCCGGACGCTTACTGGGCCGGCGCGGTGAGCGGCTGGTTCTGCAGGTTGTCGGAGCCTTGCGGGCCGACCGGCGGCGCCGCTTCGTTCGACGCGTTCGGCTGCGGCGGGCGATGGAACTGGAACTGCGGCTGGATCGCCGGCGCGGCGCCCGGCGGCTGGCCGCCCGGCACCGGCGCGCCGCCCGAAGCCTGCGCGGACGGCGTGAAGCGGCGGCTGGCCGAGCCCTGCCCCGATACCTGGTTGGTCGCGCGGTTCGCCGCGCGCGCCGCCTGGGCGTTCGCATCCTGGTCGACCACCGCACCGGACGCCAGCCCGGTGGACGGGCTCGCGGCCTCGGCAGCCTGCGCGGCGCTCGCGGCGGCAGCCGCCTCGGCCGCCCGCTTCGCCTCGGCCGCGGCCTTCGCCTTCTTGCCGCCGCGGTCGCCGTCGATATCGGCCAGCAGGTCGAGCTCGGAAGGCAGGTTGTCGGCGCCGGTCCAGCTCGCGAGGCGATCGCTCGCGAACGTCAGCACGAGATCGCGCTGCTGGACGACGGACGTCGAGCCGCGCTTGAAGTAAAAGAGGTAATCCCAGCGGTCGGCATGGAACATGTCGGCCAGCAGCGGCGTGCCGAGCAGCGCGCGGACCTGCTCGCGCGTCATGCCGGCCTGCAGCTGCGCGGCCTTCTCCTGCGACACGAAGTTGCCCTGCACGACGGTGATCCGATAGGGCGTGATGCTCTGCGCGATACGCTGCGTCACGCTGTCGTACGACGAACAACCAGCCAGCGCGGCAACGGCGGCGGCAGCGATGATGGCACTCCGCATGCGACTCCTCTGAAAGTGCGAAAGAGATTCCGGGAACATTTCCGTCACCGTGCAGGCCCGCGTCGCGAGCCGCGCGTGTTTCTGGAACGGCGAAAAGCCGGTAACATGAAGCCCTGCATTGTACTCTAGGGATGCCTAGCCATGACCAATCCGACGGATCTCAAGAATATCGGGCTAAAGGCCACCCTACCGCGCCTCAAGATTCTCGAGATCTTCCAGCAAAGCCCGGTGCGTCACCTGACTGCCGAAGACGTCTACCGCAACCTGCTCAACGAGCAGCTCGACATCGGGCTCGCCACCGTTTACCGCGTGCTGACGCAGTTCGAGCAGGCCGGCCTGCTCACGCGCAGCAACTTCGAATCCGGCAAGGCCGTGTTCGAATTGAATGAAGGTTCGCACCACGATCACCTCGTCTGCCTCGATTGCGGCCGCGTCGAGGAGTTCTTCGATGCCGAGATCGAAAGCCGCCAGCAGGCCATCGCGAAGGAACGCGGCTTCCGGCTCCAGGAACACTCGCTCGCGATGTACGGTTCGTGCACGACGGAGAACTGCCCGCACCGCAAGCACTGATCGAACCCTTCGCACCCCATGCGACGGCCCGGCCGGCATCCCGCCGCCCGGGCCGTGTTGTTTTCGGCGCCGGAATGAAAAACGGCCCGCGGGTGGCCTGCGGGCCGGGTCGGAACGATGTTTTCAATCGAGCGTGCGGCGGCGGGCCGTGCAGCCGCCGCGCGATCGTCGACGCCCGAGATTGACGCCTGACGATCAACGCCCGATGCCGCCCTTCGCCGTGCGTCAGGTCGCGCTCGCGCAGGCCGGCTCGAACTCCAGCGCCCATGCGTCGTCGAGCGGAATCTCGTCGCAGTTCGGCTGCGGGCCGCCGCGGTCGACGATCACGAAGTCGCTCACCGCATCGAGCGCGAGCAGCGGATGGTGCCAGACGCCCTTCGCGTAATTCACGCCTTGCCAGCCTTCGGCGAGGAACGCGCGCATCGCGTCGGGCCGGAACTCGCCGGCCGGCGCGACGACGATCGCGTAGCGCGACACAGCCGCGAGCGGGATGAACGCCTGGCTGCCGTGCGGATGGCGCTCCATCAGCGTGATCGCGACCGGCAGCGCGCGCGGCTGCGCGCGAAACACGCTGACGAGCGGCCGGCCGCCGTCCGCGCAGACGTCGATCGTCGCGAGATCGTGAAAGCGCTCGGTCGTGCCGCCGTTGATCGGGAAATGCCGCGCGCCTTCGAGCGCGATCACGTCGCCGAACGGCGCGAACGCTTCGCGGGTCAGGCGCTCGACGCGCAGGATATGGGGTCCGCTCATGCCGTTGCCCTCCTTCAAGCCGGCTCGCCCCACAGACGCAGGCGCGACACGCCGCCGTCCGGGAAGATGTTGAAGCGCACGTGCGTGACGGGGCCGAGTGCCGCGAGCTGGTCGAACGTATGCACGTGGTCCATCTGCAGCTTCTGCTCGCCGAGCAGTTCGGCCCAGAACATCGCCTGCGTGACGAGCGAGTCGTCGGTGCCGCCCGCGACCCGCGCGGCCTGCAGCGAACAGCGGTCGGGAAAGTTGCCCTTGAAGAATGCCGTATCGACCTCGACGCGCCGGATGATGCCCGGCCGCGCCAGCGCGACGATCGCCCAGTCGTTGCCGGGCTCGCGGCGGCGCCGCGTTTCCCAGCCGTCGCCCATGTTCGCGCCGCGCCCCGGCATCAGCATCTGCGAGGCTGGGCCGAAGTGCTGGTTGTTCGCGGCCACCAGGTAGCCGCCGTTCTCGATCGCCCCGAGATCGACGAGCTCGCCCGCCGGCACGTGGCGCCAGTCGCGCTGCGGCTGGCCGTACACGCGCAGGCGCGCGAGGCCGCCGTCCGGATACAGGTTCACGCGCAGGTGCGTGACCGGTTGCGCGTCATCGACGCCGACATAGTGATGCGAATTGCCCTGCAGCGTCGTCGCGGGCACGAGCGTACGCCATTCGGCGTCGTCCGGCGGCGTGTCGCCGTCCACCGCGCATGCGTCGATCGACGCAGCCGGCGGGAAGTTGCCGGTGAAGTGGCTCGTATCGAGATCGACGCCGTAGATCACGCCCGGCCGCGCGAGCCGGACCACGCAGAAGTCGTGGCCGGTGGTGCGCTTGCGGCGCGTTTCCCAGCCGTCCATCCACTTGCCGTGATCGTCGTACTTGCCGGGGATGAAGACGGCCGGCTCGGGATTGAGCATGCGCTCCTTCGGCGCGAAGAATTCGTCGCTCGCGAAGAGCGCCTGCGCGCCCAGGCGCGGATCGGCGAGGTTCATGTAGCGCCGCGTGAAGGCCGGCGCGTTCGGATCGAGGATGGGGGCTGCCATGTCGTCTCCACTATTTTTCGAAATGGGCAGGCGCGTCGTGGCGCCGGCCGCGGGAAATGCGATCGCGCGCAGCGGCCAGGGAAAGCCGCTGCGCGCGCGTGATGCTCAGAGCGCGTGAGCCTGGTCGCCGGCGACCGGTGCGCTGCTGCCCTGCGCGTCGACCGCCACGTAGCGCAGCTCGCGGTTCAGCACGCGCGTCGCGCGGGCCCGGTCGATGTCGTTCTCCCACACCGCGACGACCACCGTCGCGACGCAGTTGCCGATCAGGTTGGTGAGCGCGCGGGCGATGCCGACGAACCAGTCGACCGGCAGGATCAGCACGAGGCCGAGCACCGGAATCGCGGGAATCGCCGACAGCGTCGCCGCGAGAATCACGATCGCCGAGCCCGGAATCCCGTGCGCGCCCTTCGACGTGACGAGCGACACGAGCAGCACGACGATCAGGTCATGCGTGGACAGCGGCGTGTTGGTGGCCTGCGCGATGAACAGCACGGCGAGCGTCAGGTAGATCGAGAAGCCGTCGAGGTTGAACGAATAGCCGGTCGGGATCACGAGGCCGACCGTCGAATCCTTGATGCCCATGTATTCGAGCTTGCTCATCACCTGCGGCAGCACCGCGTCCGACGATGCCGTGCCGAGCACGATCGACAGCTCCTCGCGCAGGTAGCGGATCAGCTTGAACACCGAGAAGCCCGCGAGACGCATCACCACGCCGAGCACGACCGTGACGAACACGATGCAGCTCAGGTAGAACACCGCGACGAGGTAGCCGAGCTGCTTGAGCGACGAGACGCCGTACTTGCCGGTCGTGAACGCGATCGCACCGAGCACGCCGAGCGGCGCGAGCTTGATGATGAAGCCGATGATGCGGAAGAACACGTGCGACAGTTCCTCGATCAGGCTGTTCACGCGCTGCGCCTTGTCGCCGAGCAGCGACAGCGCGGAGCCGAACAGCACCGCGAACACGAGGATCTGCAGGATGTCGCCCTTCGCGAACGCGTCGATCGCGGTCTCGGGGATGATCTTCATCAGGTAGCCGGCCGTGTCCTTCAGGCTTTCGGCGTTCTTCGCGTACGACGAGAGCGACGCTGCATCGAGCGAGCGCAGGTCGATGTTCATCCCGACGCCCGGGCGCGTGAGCCATGCGAGTACGAGCCCGATGCCGAGCGCGAGCGTGGTCATCACCTCGAAGTAGATGACGGCCTTCAGGCCGACCCGGCCGACCTTCTTCAGGTCGCCCGCATTGGCCATCCCGCTCACCACGACGCAGAACACGATCGGGCCAATGACCATCTTGATGAGCTTCAGGAAGCCGTCGCCGAGCGGTCGCAGCGACTCGGCGAAATGCGGGAAGAACGCGCCGAGCGCGACCCCCAGTATCAATGCGACGACTACCCGGCCAAACAGCGAATTGAGGAATTTCGACACGGCGCTCTCCCGATCCAACGGTTGCAGTTTCGTCTGTTCATACTGGTAAGACCAGTGATGTTATGGTGGATAGTAGGAAGCCGATATAGTGGCGTCAAGGACGATCAAAATAGGGATTTCCCGCCCCCCTCGCCCCGAATTTCCGACGCACCAAACGGGGGCCGATCGTGGCTTACCCGTAGGGCGCCGATGCACCGCACGCGTGCGGATTACAATGCCGGTCAGACCGGCCAAACGCTCACATCATGAAAAACGTTCCGCACACCGTGACCGACGCCGCCATCGCGACGATCCGCGACCGGATCGAGGCAGGCGTCTATCCGGTCGGCAGCCTGCTGCCGGCCCAGCGCCAGCTCTCCGAGGAGCTGGAGATCAGCCGTGCGTCGCTGCGCGAGGCGCTCTCCACGCTCGAGGCGCTCGGGATGCTGCGCATCCGCGCCGGCAAGGGCGTCTATGTCGAAAGCGCGCAGGCGAGCGCCGCCCATCCATGGCAGTTCGCCGAACAGTCGTCGCCGCCCGACACGTACCAGATGCGCTATGCGCTCGAAGGGTTCGCCGCGCGCATGGCCGCGCACGTCGTCAGCGACGACGACATCGCATGGTTCGAGGACAACCTCGCCGACCTGCACGTCGCGCTCACCGACAGCGAGCTGGACGAAGCGTCGCGGCTCGACTTCGACTTCCACATGCGGATCATCCATCTCGCCGGCAACGCGGCGATCGAGTCGGTGCTGCGCAGCAGCGCGGACATCATGAAGGAAAGCCAGCGCATGCCGTTCTACCGGCGCGAGCTGCTGCTGTCGACGTGGCACGAGCACCGCGCGATCCTCGACGCGCTGATCGCCCGCGATGCGGCCGCGGCCGGCCTCGCGATCGAGACGCACATCGCGAATGCCGCGCAGCGCGCGGGCATCTTCTTTCCGACGCCGTCCGCCGGCACCGTCGCGGCCCTTCCCGCGAAATAAAAAAGCCCGGCCGGAAAAACCGGGCCGGGCTCGTTCGCCGCGCAGGCCGCCATGCGGCGGTCACGCAACGTGCGGGATTACTTCGCGTTCGCGAATGCGACTGCCGTATCCAGCATGCGGTTCGAGAAACCCCACTCGTTGTCGTACCAGCTCGACACCTTGACGAGGCGGCCCGACACCTTGGTCAGCGTTGCGTCGAACGTCGACGAAGCCGGGTTGTGGTTGAAGTCGATCGAGACCAGCGGCGCGTCGTTGTAGCCGAGGATGCCCTTCAGCGAGCCTTCCGATGCTTCCTTCATGATCGCGTTGACTTCCTCGACCGTCGTGTCGCGCTTCGCGATGAACGACAGGTCGACGATCGACACGTTGATCGTCGGGACGCGGATCGCGTAGCCGTCGAGCTTGCCGTTCAGTTCCGGCAGCACGAGGCCGACGGCCGACGCAGCGCCCGTCTTCGTCGGGATCTGGCTGTGGGTGGCCGAACGCGCGCGACGCAGGTCTTCGTGATAGACGTCCGTCAGCACCTGGTCGTTCGTGTAAGCGTGGATCGTCGTCATCAGGCCGGTTTCGAGGCCGATGCGGTCGTTCAGCGGCTTGACGAGCGGCGCGAGGCAGTTCGTCGTGCACGATGCGTTCGAGATGACGGTGTGCTCGGCCTTCAGCACGTCATGGTTCACGCCGTAGACGATCGTTGCGTCGACGTCCTTGCCGCCCGGCGCCGAGATGATCACCTTCTTCGCGCCGCCCTTCAGGTGCGCGCTCGCCTTTTCCTTCGTCGTGAAGAAGCCCGTGCATTCCATCACGACGTCGACGCCGAGCTCGCCCCACGGCAGTTCTGCCGGGTTGCGGTTGGCCAGCACGCGGATCTTGTCGCCGTTCACGACGAGGTAGTCACCGTCGACCGACACGTCGCCCGGGAACTTGCCGTGCGCGGTGTCGTACTGGGTCAGGTGCGCGTTGGTCTTCGCGTCGCCCAGGTCGTTGATCGCGACGATCTCGAGATCGTGCTTCTTGCCGTTTTCATAAAACGCGCGCAGCGTGTTGCGGCCGATGCGGCCGTAGCCGTTGATTGCGACGCGGATCGTCATGGTCTATCTCCTGATGGCTGAAAAAAATTAGTTACGTGCAGCTTCACGGTGCGACGCGCGCGAGGGGTGGCGCGCGTCGCGTATGCTTTCAGGCCAGCACGGCCTTCGCGGTCTCGACGACGTGCTCGACGGTGAAACCGAAGTACTTGAACAGCACGCCGGCCGGTGCCGATTCGCCGAACGTGTCGATCCCGACGACGCCGCCTTCGAGGCCGACGTACTTGTGCCAGAAGCTCGTCACGCCCGCTTCGATCGCGACGCGGCGCACGCCGTGCGGCAGCACGCGCTCACGGTATTCGGCGTCCTGGCGATCGAACACGTTGGTCGACGGCATCGACACGACGCGGGCCGCGATGCCCTGCTGCGCGAGGGGCTCGACGGCCTTCATCGCGAGCTCGACTTCCGAGCCCGTCGCGATCAGGATGATCTTGCGCGCGACGATCTCTTCGTCCCAGTCCTTCAGCACGTAGCCGCCCTTCTCGATGTTCGCGATCTGCGCATCGGTACGCGGGTTGAACGCGAGGTTCTGGCGGCTGAAGATCAGGCTCGACGGACGGTCGGCAGCGACCGCGTGGGTCCATGCGACGGCCGTCTCGACCGTGTCGGCCGGACGCCACACGTCGTGGTTCGGGATCAGGCGCAGGCTCGACACGTGCTCGACGGACTGGTGCGTCGGACCGTCTTCGCCGAGGCCGATCGAATCGTGCGTGAACACGAAGATCGACGGGACCTTCATCAGCGCCGCGACGCGCAGCGCGTTGCGGCTGTAGTCGGAGAACGTCAGGAACGTGCCGCCGAACGGCTTGTGGCCGCCGTGCAGCGCGAGGCCGTTGATCGCGGCGCTCATGCCGAATTCGCGCACGCCGTAGTTGATGTGGTTGCCGAGCAGCACGCCCGCGCCTTCCGGATTCGCGCGCACCGCCTTCGATGCCTTCCAGTTGGTCAGGTTCGAGCCGGTCAGGTCGGCCGAGCCGCCGAGCAGTTCCGGCAGTGCGGCGGCGAGCCCTTCGATGGCCTGCTGCGAAGCCTTGCGGGTCGCGACCGTCTCGGCGCGCTCGTTCGCGCCGGCGATGATCGCCGCGGCCTTCTCGGCCCAGTCGGCCGGCAGCTTGTTGGCCATCCGGCGCTCGAATTCAGCGGCTTCCGCGGGGAATTTCTCGCGATATTGCGCGAACGTCGCGTCCCATTCGGTCTCGGCACGCTTGCCGGCTTCCTTCGCGTCCCAGGCCGCATAGACTTCCTGCGGAATCACGAACGGCTCCCACTTCCAGCCGAGCGCTTCGCGCGTCTTCGCGATTTCTTCCGCGCCGAGCGCCGCGCCGTGCACGTCGTGGCCGCCGGCCTTGGTCGCCGCGCCCTTGCCGATCACCGTCTTGCAGCAGATCATCGTCGGCTTGTCCGACAGCTTAGCCTTCGCGATGGCCGCGTCGACCGCGTCGACGTCGTGGCCGTTCACGTTCGGGATCACGTTCCAGCCGTATGCCTCGAAGCGCTTCGGCGTGTCGTCGTGGAACCAGTTGACGACGTCGCCGTCGATCGAGATGCCGTTGTCGTCGTACAGTGCGATCAGCTTGTTCAGCTTCAGCGTGCCCGCGAGCGAGCAGGCTTCGTGCGAGATGCCTTCCATCAGGCAGCCGTCGCCGAGGAACACGTACGTGTGGTGATCGACGATCTTCGCGCCGTCACGGTTGAACTCGTCGGCCATCAGCGCTTCGCCGAGCGCCATGCCGACCGCGTTCGCCAGACCCTGGCCGAGCGGGCCGGTGGTCGTCTCGACGCCCGGCGTGATGCCGTATTCCGGGTGGCCCGGCGTCTTCGAGTGCAGCTGGCGGAAGTTCTTCAGCTCTTCGATCGGCAGGTCGTAGCCGGTCAGGTGCAGCAGCGAGTAGAGCAGCATCGAGCCATGGCCGTTCGACAGCACGAACCGGTCGCGGTCTGCCCAGTGCGGGTTCGTCGGGTTGTGCTTCAGGTGGCGCGACCAGAGCGCAACGCCGATTTCGGCCATGCCCATCGGCATGCCGGGGTGGCCGGAGTTCGCTTGCTGGACGGCGTCCATCGCGAGCGCACGGATCGCGTTGGCCATCAGAGTGGTAGAGGCGGGAGACGAAGTCGTCATGTCGAGTCCGGAGAACGAGTCGAGGAAACGGGGGCACGGCGGCATCCGGAAGCTCGAGCGTCAATCGTTCCCCGGCGCGCGGTGCGGCGCCTGACGGACGCGAAGCGGACGGAGCCTACGGACGGGGCTGCAAAGCTCGTCATTTTAACAGATGGGCTGACATTTCCCTTGTCGATGCGCGGTGTTCCGGCACGCTTTTCCGCACGAGCGCGCGCCTCCTATAATTCAGACGTCAGAACTGCCCGCCCCGAGCCGCCCGCCCGTGAGCACGACCCTTCTCTTCCATCCCACGCCCAACGCCGCCTACGGATTCCCGAACGCACGCCGGCTCGCGCACGTCGCGTCGCCGCACCAGCGCATCGAAGTCTGGGAAACGCCGCAGCTCGGCCGCCTGTTTACGCTGGACGGCCGGCCGATGACGTCGGTCGGCGACGAATTCGTGTATCACGAGTGCATGACGCACCCGGCCGCACTCGCGCATCCGTGCCCGAAGAAGGCGCTCGTGCTCGGCGGCGGCGACGGCGGCGCCGCGCGCCAGTTGCTCAAGCACGCGTGCATCGAGCGGGTCGTCGTCGCTGAGCTCGACGACGAAGTGGTCGGCATGGCGCGCCGCTATCTCGACGACGTGCACCAGGGCGCACTCGACGACCCGCGCGTCGAGGTCGTGATCGGCGACGCCGCGCATTTCGTCACGTCGACCATCGAGCATTTCGATCTCGTCGTGTTCGACCTCACGCCGCCCGATTCGCCCGCGGCCGGCCTCTATACGCGCGAGTTCTACGCGCAACTCAAGCGGATCCTCACGCCGTGCGGCGCGATCTCGATGCACCTCGGCTCGCCGGAGTTCCACGCGGCGCGCATCGCCGCGCTGCTCGACGACCTGCGTGCGAGCTTCGCGGTCGTCGATCCGCTGTCCGCGCATGTGCCGCTGTACGGCTCCCAATGGCTGATGGCGATCGCGAGCGATACGCTCGATGCGGCCGCGCTGTTCGCGCACGACGTCGACGAACGCCTCGCCGAACGCCACGTGCAGGGATTGCGCTACTACGATGCGCGACTTCATGCGGCCCTCTTTGCCCTGCCGTGCGCGCTGCGCGATACACTGGGCGCTCGCCGCTGAGCTGACAGGCGAACGCATCGTTCTGCAGGCAGGTCGCGCGTTCTCCCGCGCTCGGCCTGCGACGCTCAGGCCCGAAACGACTCCGGGGGCCCGCCCAAATGTCCGCGACATGGGGCGAGACCGGCCGCCAATACCCGTTGGACCGCAAAGCATGGGACGGCGTAGCCGCTCGAGCGCCAACACTGTTCGACAGGAGATTTTCATGACCGATCCACGTCCGGCCAACGTGCCTTGGTTGACACCCTATCTGGCCGTGCGCAATGCGCAGGCGGCCATCGAATTCTTCCAGGCCGCATTCGGCTTCGAGCTGCGCGACGTCCACGATGAAGACGGCGCGATCATGCACGTCGAGATGACCTACCGCGGGCAGTTGATCGTGATGTTCGCGCCCGAAGGCGCGTTCGGCTCGACCGCGCTCACGCCGAAGAGTGCGGACGCAACCGCCCCGCAAGCGTTCTATCTGTATGTCGACGACGTCGACACGACCTGGCAGCGCGCGCTCGACGCGGGCGCGAAGTCGCTGACCGCGCCGCAGGACCAGTTCTGGGGCGACCGCTTCGCGCAGATCGAGGATCTCAACGGCTACCGGTGGGCGCTCGGTTGCCGCCTGAGCGCATGAACGGAGCCGCGCCCAACATGAGTGAAGCCACCACCACCGCGGCCGTGCCGCGCTTTTTCGTCGAAGCGGCGCTGCGCGCCGATGCGACGCTCACGCTGCCGGCCGATGTCGCGCGTCACGCGCAGGTGCTGCGGCTGCAGCCCGGCGACACGCTCGCGCTGTTCGACGGCAGCGGCGGACAGTACCGCGCGCGACTCGTCGAGATCGACAAGCGCAACGCGCTCGCGCAGATCGAGGCGTTCGACCCGGCCGAGGCCGAGCCGCCCTATCGCGTGACGCTCGCGCAGGGCATCGCCGGCGGCGACAAGATGGACTGGGTCATCGAGAAAGCCGTCGAGCTCGGCGTCGCGGCGGTCATGCCGCTGTCGACCGCGCGCGGCGTCGTGAAACTGTCGGGCGAGCGCGCGGACAAGCGCGTCGCGCACTGGCGCGGCGTCGTGCGCGCGTCGTGCGAACAATGCGGACGCAACCGCGTGCCCGACGTCGCGCCGGTACGCGGCTTCGGCGCGTGGCTCGACACGCTGCCGGCCGCGCCGGCCGACGGCGAACTGCGGTTGCTGCTGTCGCCGCGCGCGAGCATCCCGTTCGCGTCGCTGCCCGACGCGCCGCCCGCGGCAGCCGTCACGCTGCTGATCGGGCCGGAAGGCGGACTGTCGCCGGACGAGGAAAACGCGGCCCGCGCGCACGGGTTCACCGCGTTGTCGCTCGGGCCCCGCGTGCTGCGCACCGAGACGGCCGGTGCGGCCGTGCTCGCCGCGCTCGCGGCACGCTGGGGGGGGTGGTGACGAGCGGGCCGTGCCGGGCCCCGACGCGGCACGGCGCTTCCCGATCCGCCCATCGCCGCGCCGCGGCCGCGCTACGCGGCCGGCGCCCCCGCGGGCATGCTGCCGCTTATCGCGACTTGTCGCTCGGCGCCCCGTCCGGCAGCGCGTCGGACAACGCCTCGAGCACCGGCGTCAGCACGTCTTGCGGGCTGCCGGTCGCCCAGCCGCCCTCCAGGCTGTAAAGGTCGATCTTGCCCGTCACGGCGTGCGTCACCGGGGCCTCATCCAGGACCTGCGCCATGCCCGAGAAAATCGCCTTGAACGCGGCAATCCGTGCCGCGTCGTTGTTCAGGCGACCATTACCGAGCTTCGCCTGCAGCGCCCGCCCGCCGGGCCCCGGGTCCGCGACGCGACACGCGAATTCGACCGTCGCGATCGTCTGGCCCTCGATGGACGAGTTCGGTCGCTGCGACGATCCGGTCGCCTTGCACGCCGAGCGATTGAGCGCGCGCTGATACGCGGCGGCCATGCTCTCGACCGACGGACGCAACGCGGCACTCATCTTCGGCGGCATCGGCGCCAGCAAGCCGTCGGCCATATCCTTGCTCATCGACTCGCCGAGCGTCGACAGAACGCCGACGTCGAGCGCATCCTTGCCGTCGTAACTCTTGCGTACCGCGTCGTTGAATGCGCGGGCCTTCGACACGTCGCCGTTGACGAATGCGCCGATATAGAGATCGACGGTCTGCTCGGCGGTCAGCGGCGCGGCATGCGCGGCGCCCGCGGCGATCAGCAGCGGCAACGCGGCGACGCGCAGGGAACGGGAAATATTCATGGGGGAAACGGCCCTCTCTCGATGGATTGTTGTACGCGCCCGACGTGACGGCTGCCGCAGCCGGGCCGGCGGGAATTGTCTCGAAAAAAGGGGGCCGGTGAAAGGCCGATGCCGATGCGCAACGCGCCGCACCGGGCCGCCGGCGTCGCGCGGACGCAAAAAAGCCCGCTCGACGCGGGCTTTTCGGCAGATCGACCGCAGGTGCGCGGCCGACGGATACGCGCTTATGCGAACGAATAGAACACGCGGAACGCGACCTTGCGCTCGGCCCAGAACTCGGCGGCTTCGCGGAACACGTCGAGCAGCGTCTCGCGCCCTTCCTTGTCGAATTTCTGCGCGATCGGCAGCCCTTCGAGGACGATCACGAAACCGGGCTGCGCGCCGGCCTTCGCGACGAGGTCGGTCAGGCAGTCGTACAGCGCGTCGTAGTTCTTCCCGAAATGCTTCGGAAACAGGAACGACGTCGCGATCGTCTCCATCACCTCCTGCTTCGACTGCGCTGCGCCGCAATACGCGTACAGGAAATGCTGGCCGAGCCGGCTGGCTTCGTCGGCGAGATCCTGCACGCGGAACGCGCGGATCGACTGCACGAGGTTGGGTCGCACGGTCGTGAAAAGGCTCATAGGCTCCTCGTTCGATGAAAGCCCGGGCTCGGCTTCCTGTTGCTCCGACGCGCCGCCGGCCTGCGCCACCGCGTGTAGTTGCATCACGCGCTGGAACAGATTGCCGTCGCCGGCCGCGAACAGTTCCGCCCCCGCCGTGTCGTGCGCGTAGATGGAGTCGCTCATGCCATTCATCCCGAAGTCATTCAACAATACGTTTAAAACTGTTGTAGTGGTCGTCCGTGTAATAACAGTTGTCGATCCGGCGCAACGGCCCGCCACAGACGATGCGGCGCGCGCCGCGATTGCGTGCGCGCGGCGTCGGCACCGTGTACTCGTGGTAGTAGCCGCGCTTCGCCTTCGGCAGAATCCGCTCGCGGTTGCCGAAGACGACGCCGTCTTTCTCGTACGGATAGGGGCCACCGGCGCCGATCAGGCCAAGCGTGGTCACGCCCTCGCGCGGCAGACGGGCGGTCGGGATCGTATCGACCCCGCCGACGGCCAGGTCGGCCGAAACGGCCTGCCGTGCGTAAGCGGCGGAAACCAGACTGCCCGTCGGTGTACCGACGATACCCATCGCGAACATCGCGAAGACGGACGCCAGCGCGCCGTTGCGGAGCCACTTGCGTGCCATGAACCAGGGTTCCCGCTGTTAAATCAAGTAGTTGACGACCAACCAAAGGCGTTAGCGTAGCGCTATTGTCCTTGCGAATCAATGTTCGTTTGGGAATCGAAAGCCTGGCGCAGCCCGAAATCGCGCATTTCTTACCGAAATAAGACTACATTTATCTTGCATAGGATAAAATATCGGCGGTATCTCTCGCATGGCAAGACCCTGCCTCCTTGCCACGCTCGCTACCCGGAGTGGAGAGATGCTGCTGTTGCTTATAGGAAGCGCGTTTGCGCCCTACCTGACGGCGTGCCCGTGCGGGCACGCCTCTTTTTGCTTTTGTTTACAATTTCGCCCGACGCACGGCACCGGTTGACCGGGGCCGCGCGTTCATCCCGGCTCAGCGTGCGGCGTTCACGTCGGCGACCAGCAGCGCCGCCATGTTGACGATGCGGCGAACCGTCGCCGATTCGGTCAGCACGTGCACCGGCTGCGCCGCGCCCAGCAGGATCGGCCCGATCGCGATGTTGTTGCCGGCGGCCGTCTTCAGCAGGTTGTACGCGATGTTCGCGGCGTCGATGTTCGGCAGGATCAGCAGGTTCGCGTCGCCTTCGAGCGTCGATTCCGGCAGGATTTCCTTGCGCAGCGCCGCGTCGAGCGCCACGTCGCCGTGCATTTCGCCGTCTACCTTCAGCTCCGGCGCGCGTTCCTGCAGGATCGCGAGCGTATCGCGCATCTTCTTCGCCGAAGGGGCGTTGCTCGTGCCGAAATTCGAGTGCGACACCAGCGCGACCTTCGGCTCGATGCCGAACCGGCGCACTTCTTCCGCAGCCATGATCGTGATCTCGGCGAGTTCCTCCGGCGTCGGATCGACGTTCACGTGCGTATCGACCAGGAAAATCTGGCGACCCGGCAGAACGAGGCCGTTCATCGCCGCGTACACGCTGCAGCCCGGGCGCTTGCCGATCACCTGGTCGATGAAGTGCAGGTGGCGGTGCGTCGTGCTGATCGTGCCGCAGATCATCCCGTCCGCTTCGCCCTTCTTCACCAGCATCGAGCCGATCAGCGTCGTGCGGCGGCGCATCTCGACGCGCGCCAGCTGCTCGCTGATGCCCTTGCGCGACATCATCTTGTAGTATGTCTGCCAGAAGTCGCGGTAGCGCTCGTCGTGCTCGGTGTTGACGACCGTGAAATCGGTGCCCGGCGTGAGGCGCAGGCCGTAGCGCTGGATACGGTGCTCGATCACCGACGGGCGGCCGATCAGGATCGGCGTCGCGAGCTTCTCGTCGACGATGATCTGAACGGCGCGCAACACGCGCTCTTCCTCGCCTTCCGCGAACACCACGCGCTTCTTCTCGCCCGGCGCGGCGCGCGCGATCTGGAAGATCGGCTTCATCGTCGTGCCGCTGTGATACACGAACTGCTGCAGGTGAACGCGGTACGCCTCCATGTCCTCGATCGGGCGCGTCGCGACGCCGCCGTCCATCGCGGCCTGCGCGACGGCCGGCGCGATCTTGACGATCAGGCGCGGATCGAACGGCTTCGGAATCAGGTAGTCGGGCCCGAACGACAGGTCCTGAATGCCGTATGCGGTCGCGACGATGTCGCTCTGCTCCTGCTGCGCGAGCTCGGCGATCGCGTTGACGGCCGCGATCTCCATTTCACGCGTGATCGTCGTCGCGCCGACGTCGAGCGCACCGCGGAAGATGAACGGGAAGCACAGGACGTTGTTGACCTGGTTCGGATAGTCGGTGCGGCCGGTGGCCAGCACGGCGTCGGGGCGCACTTCGAGCGCCAGTTCCGGCAGGATTTCCGGCGTCGGGTTCGCGAGCGCGAGGATCAGCGGGCGCTCGGCCATGCCCTTCACCATCTCCTGCTTCAGCACGCCCGCGGCCGACAGGCCGAGGAAGATGTCCGCGCCTTCGATCACTTCGGCCAGCGTACGGGCTTCGGTTTCGCGCGCGAAACGCTCCTTGTCCGGATCCATCAGCTCGGTGCGGCCCTTGTAGACCACGCCGGCCAGGTCGGTCACCAGGATGTTCTCGATCGGCAGCCCGATGTCGACGAGGAGGTCCAGACACGCGAGCGCGGCCGCACCGGCGCCCGACGCGACGAGCTTCACCTTCTTGATGTCCTTGCCGACGACCTTCAGGCCGTTCGTGACGGCCGCGGCCACGACGATCGCGGTGCCGTGCTGGTCGTCGTGGAACACCGGGATCTTCATCCGCTTGCGCGCTTCGCGCTCGACGATGAAGCAGTCCGGCGCCTTGATGTCTTCCAGGTTGATCCCGCCGAAGGTCGGCTCCAGCGCGGCGATCACGTCGACCAGCTTGTGCGGGTCCGACTCGTTCAGTTCGATGTCGAACACGTCGATACCGGCGAACTTCTTGAACAGGACGGCCTTGCCTTCCATCACCGGCTTCGACGCGAGCGGGCCGATGTTGCCGAGCCCGAGCACCGCGGTGCCGTTCGTGACCACGCCGACCAGGTTGCTGCGCGCGGTGAAGCGCGCGGCGTTCAGCGGGTTCTCGACGATCTCCTCGCACGCATACGCGACGCCCGGCGAATACGCGAGCGCGAGGTCGCGCTGGTTGATCATCTGCTTGGTCGGGGCGATCGCGATCTTCCCGGGAGTCGGGAATTCGTGATAATCGAGAGCGGCTTCGCGGAGCTTGGCTTTGGAGGAGGCTTGGGTCGACATGTGTCTCTTGGCGGGCGGATTAGAATAACTGTTCGACGGCATTGTAGCGCCAATCCAAGGCCGCCAGACCGGCGATTCGGGTGCGACAGCCGCGACAAAAATGGTCTGAACGGTGCAGGAACGGCGCCGTTCGCTGCGTACAATGCCGTTCCTTTCACCGCTTCCAGGTCCATCCGCCGTGCCAGCCGCCTTGTCCGAGTTTTCGCTGATCGATCGCTTCTTCGCGCGCCGCGCGGCCCGCGGCGCACGTGCGTCGACGCTCGGCATCGGTGACGATTGCGCGCTGATCGCGCCGCGATCCGGAAAATTGCTGGCCATTTCGACGGACATGCTGGTCGAAGGCCGCCATTTCTTTGCCGATGTCGCGCCCGACGCGCTCGGCCACAAGACGCTGGCGGTCAACCTGTCGGATCTCGCGGCGATGGGCGCCGAGCCGCGCGCGTTCACGCTCGCGTGCGCGCTGCCGCGCGCCGACGCCGCGTGGCTCGAGGCGTTCAGCAACGGGCTGTTCGCGCTCGCCGAACGGTTCGGCTGCGAGCTGATCGGCGGCGACACGACGAGCGGGCCGCTGAACCTGTGCGTGACCGTGTTCGGTGAAGTCGCGCCGGATGCGGCGCTGCGGCGCGATGCCGCGCGCGACGGCGACGATGTGTGGGTGTCCGGCACGCTCGGCGACGCCCGCGCGGGGCTCGGCCTCGCGCGCGGCGAATGGAGCGCCGGCGCGGCCGAAGCCGCCGCGTTCCGGCAGGCGCTCGAGCGTCCCGAGCCGCGCATCGCGCTCGGGATGGCACTCGCGGGCGTCGCGCATGCGGCGCTCGACATCTCGGACGGCCTCGCCGGCGACCTTCAGCACATCCTGACCCGCTCGAACGTGCGCGCCGACATCGACGCCGACGCGGTGCCGCGCTCGGCCGCGCTCGCGACATTGCCGCCCGACGTGCAGCGGCGCTGCACGCTGGCCGGCGGCGACGACTACGAACTGTGCTTCACGGCACCGGTTGCGGCCCGCGCGGCGGTCGAGGCGGCGGGTGCAAGCAGCGGCGTTCGGGTCACGCGAGTCGGTACAATACACGCGTTGTCCTCGCCGTCGGAGCAGCCCGCGATCGCGTGGCGCGACGCCGCCGGCACGCCCCTGACTCTCACGTTGCACGGTTTCGACCACTTCCATGCAGACTGACCCGACGACCGCACCGAACGCGGCCGCACCCGGCGCCGCCCGGAACGCGCCGCAGCGCGCCACCGTGCGCTTCATGCTGTCGCATCCGGCGCACATCGTGTCGCTCGGCTTCGGCAGCGGGCTCGCGCCGTTCATGCCCGGCACGTTCGGCTCGCTGTTCGGGTGGCTGACGTTCGTCGTGCTGAACGGCTACCTGACGGTGCCCGAATGGTGGGCGCTGATCGCGGTCGGGTTCGTCGCCGGCACGTGGATCACCGGCTTCACCGCGCGCAGGATGGGCACGACCGATCCGGGCGCCGTCGTCTGGGACGAGATCGTCGCGATCTGGCTCGTGATGCTGTTCGTCACGCCCGCGACCTTCATCGGCCAGTTGTGGGCGTTCGTCGTGTTCCGCTTCTTCGACATGCTCAAGCCGCCGCCGATCCGCTATTTCGATCGTCGCGTGAAAGGCGGGCTCGGCATCATGGTCGACGACCTGATCGCCGCGTTCATGACGCTGCTCGTGATCGCCCTGTGGCGCTCCGCCGTCAGCTGACCGTTGTTCCCGACTCCCGTTTCCCGACGCGCATGCCAACCGATTCCGTCGTCCATCAGCTTGCGATCCGCGCAGGCAACAAGCTGCGTGACGAGCACCTGTCGCTCGCCACCGCCGAATCCTGCACGGGCGGCATGATCGCCGCGGCAATCACCGACATCTCCGGCAGCAGCCAGTGGTTCGAGCGCGGCTTCGTCACGTATTCGAACCAGGCCAAGATCGAGATGATCGGCGTGCCGCCCGACCTGATCGACAAACATGGCGCCGTCAGCGAGCCGGTCGCGCGCGCGATGGCCGAAGGCGCGCTGCGCAACAGCCGCGCGCAGGTCGCGCTGTCCGTGACCGGCATCGCCGGCCCGGCGGGCGGCAGCGAGAAAAAGCCGGTCGGCACCGTGTCGTTCGCGTGGAGCAACCGGCTGCATACCGACGTCGAGACGCGCGTGTTCAAGGGCGACCGCGAGCAGATTCGCACGCAGGCCGCCGCGCATGCGCTGCGCGGGCTGCTGAAGCTGCTCGACGAGCGCGAAGGCTGAGCGAAGGCTGATTAAAGGCCGAATCAACGCCGATTTGCCGCCGCAACGGCAGCGGCGGCCGGCGCCCTCCCCGCTTACTGGATCGCGTCGGGCTTCACGACGATCCAGTTCTTGTCCGCCGTCACCGGCAGGCCGAGCGCTTTCTGCTTCGCGGCCGATTCGTCCGACCACGCGCGGATCTGCGCCATCTGCTTGTCCTTCTTGTTGACCCAGACGCGCACGCCGCCGCGCGCGACGTCGGTCGCATTCAGCAGCATGTAGCCGTCGGACGTCGGCGTGTCGCCCGCGACGAGCACCGGCTTCTTCCACTGGTCGATCCAGCCGACGATCGAGCCGAGCTTGCCTTCGTACCAGGTCATCGGGTTCATCAGGAACGGCGTGATCACGAGGTTGCGGTTCGCGGCCTCGTCGTACTTGCCGGCCTTGATCTGCAGTCGCGACGTCGTCAGCGCGCCCGTCGCCGGGTTGCGCAGCAGCGTCGTCACGCCGATCACGTTCTGCGGCTTCACGTTGTAGCCGTACTTCGGATCGGACAGCACGAGCCGCGCGAGCTCCTCGTGCGCGGCGGTCATCACGTAGACCTCGATCCCGTTCTCGCGCAGCGCGTTGTACAGCTCCTGCATGCCGCGGAAGAAGCGCGGCGGATTCGCGGCGCCGTCGACGACCTTGTCGCCCTGCCAGTAGCGGATCGGCACCGGCTTGCCGTCAGCGAGCATCGCGTCGACGTGGCGCTTCAGATCCGCGAGCGACAGCCCCGCGAACGCCTGCGCGATCCACGGGTAGCAGACCAGGTCGTCGATCTCGCAAAGCCGGTAGTAGTAGCTCGTCAGCGATTCCTTGTAGTCGGCGGAATCCTTGAACGGGATCAGCTTCAGCGACGGATCGAGCGAGTCGCGCGTGAGCACGCCGCGGTTCTCGAGATACGGCAGCAGCGATTCCTCGAGGTCGTAGCGGTAGGTCGTGTTGTCGGCGTCGAACACCGCGTAGTCGCCGCGATTCGCATGGGCGGCGATCATCGCGTTCAGCGCCTTCGCGCTGTCCGCCGGCCAGTGCGACAGGTCCGCCGCGTGGGCGAACGACATGCACAACGACGCGGCAAGCGCGCTCAGAATACGGCGGGACAGCTTGGGCATGACGTCGCTCCCTTTCGTGACAGTGTGGTGACAAATCGATGACGAGGGCCTGATCCCCGGCAGCATCGCGCGATTGCGGCGCGGGCATGCGGTGGGAAGCGACGGGAAGTTGTTCACGTGCGCCAATGCGGCAGGCGCAGGCGGCACGCGGGCGGCACGCGGGAGGCACGCGGGAGGCACGCGCGCGGCCCGCGAATGCGGGCGCGGCGGTGAAAGGCCGCCCGGACGGGCGGCCGGTATGTCAGCGATGCGCGTTGATCGTGTCGCGCGTCTTCTGCGCGGCGAGCGCCGCGGCTTCGGCGAAATCCTCGCCCTTGCTCGCATACAGGATCGCGCGCGACGAGTTGATCATCATCCCGGTGCCGTCGGCCGTGCGGCCCGCGTTGACGGTGGCCTCCACGTCGCCGCCCTGCGCGCCGATGCCGGGAATCAGCAGCGGCATGTCGCCGACGATCCCGCGCACGATCTCGATTTCGTTCGGGAACGTCGCGCCGACCACGAGGCCGAGCTGGCCGTTCTTCGCGTTCCACTTGTTCGCCGCGAGATCGGCCACGACCTGGTACAGCGGCCGGCCGTTCGTGTCGAGGAATTGAAGATCCGAGCCACCCGGGTTCGACGTGCGGCACAGCACGATCACGCCCTTGCCTTCATGCTCGAAGTACGGCTCGACCGAGTCGTAGCCCATGTACGGGTTCACGGTGACGGCGTCCGCGCGATAGCGCTCGAACGCCTCGCGCGCGTACTGCTCGGCGGTGCTGCCGATGTCGCCGCGCTTCGCGTCGAGGATCACGGGCAGGCCCGGATGCTGGAGGTGGATGTGCGCGATCAGGCGCTCGAGCTGGTCTTCGGCGCGATGCGCGGCGAAGTACGCGATCTGCGGCTTGAACGCGCTCGCATACGGCGCGGTCGCGTCGACGATCTGCCGGCAGAATTCGAAGATCGCGTCGGGCTGGCCGTCGAACTGCACGGGAAAGCGCGACGGCTCGGGATCGAGGCCGACGCACAGCAGCGAATTCGTGCGCTGCCACGCGGCGCGCAGCGATTCGATGAAAGTAAGCGGGGAAGACATGGCGGATACTCGCGGCAAACCGTTGGTAGACCGCGTATTTTACCCGCGTCGCCGGCGCCCTTCGCGCGCGGCCGCATCGACGCGTGTATCGGCCCGCTCGACGGTGAACGCGAAACGCCGCGTGAGCCGCTCGCCCGGCGCGAGCAGCGTCATGCCGTGCGCGGCGGCACCCCCGGGCAAATTCACCGCGTTGATCGGATGATCGACGGGTTCGAAGCAGAAGAAATCCTCGCCGGGCGGCGTATACAGCACGTACGCATCGGCGTCGGCCGCCACCGTCAGCGACAGCCCGCGGCGCGGCCAGCTCACCGCCGCGTGGCCGCCCCAGCCGGTGAACGCATGATTGACGAGCGTCGCCGGCAACGGATACGCGACGCCGAACTGCCAGGCCGGCGGCACGCTCACGTGCCGCACCGGCAGGAAATCGGCGCCCGACAGCCACAGCCCGCCCGCGGCCGCGGCAAGCTCGGTCACGGCGTCGCGCACCAGGAACGGATGCACGCCGAGACCGAACGGCAGCCGCGCGCGCCCCGCATTCTCGATCGTCAGTGCGATCGACAGCGTCGTGTCGTCGAGCGCGAACGACTGGATCGCGCGAAACGCATACGGCGCGCCGCTCGCGCGATCGAGCGACAGTTGCAGCGTCGTGTCGGTCGCGTCGTCCACCTGCCACGGCGCGAGCCAGCCGTCGCCGTGAATCGGCAGCGGCTCGTCGCGACGATTGCGCGGCACCGCGACGCTGCGCCCGTCGCATTCGAAGCGGCCGTTGCCGATCCGGTTCGAATACGGCAGCAGCGGATAGCACGCGAGTTCGTTCGGGTCCGTGACCGTTTCCGGATGCTCGCAGCGGCGGAACACCGGCACCAGCGCGCCGTGGTCGCCGCGCCAGTCGAAGCGCGCGATGCCGCCGCCGAGGTGCGGCAGCACGTCGAGCCGCAGCGCCGCGTTCGACAGCGTGACGGCCGCCGCATGCGCGGCGCCGACGCCCTGCGCGAACGCGGCGGTCTGCGGGCCGGCGCTGACCGGCTGCGCGGCGGCAGCCAGACGCGCGCGGCGCGACTGGCTCGTGGACGACAAGGTGCGCGAGGACGTGGCGGTCATGGTGAACTCCTTTCCTTCGTCGATGAAACGATACAGGTCGTCGCACGGTGCCGAGCGAACCCCGACACCCATACCTACAATCAGGCCCAGCCGCCGTCGACCACCACGTCCTGCGCGGTAATCATCCGGCTGTCGTCGGCCGCGAGAAACAGCGCCATGCGCGCGAGATCGTCCGGCAGCAGCTCGGCGTCGATGCACTGGCCCGCCTTGATCGCCGCCCGGCCCGCGTCGTCGAGCCACAGCTTGCGCTGCTTGTCGGTCATCACCCAGCCGGGCACCAGCGAATTCACGCGGATCCCGAACGGGCCGAGATCGCGCGCGAGCCCGCGCGTGAGCCCCTGCACGGCCGCCTTCGCCATCACGTAGACGGGATAGCCGCCGTTCTTCAGCATCCAGCTGATCGAGCCGAGATTGATGATCGCGCCGCCGCCGCGCTGCTTCATGTCGTCGATCACCGCCTGCGCGGCGAAGAACTGGTGGCGCAGGTTCACGGCGATGCCTGCGTCGAACGACGCGGGCGTCACGTCGGCGATCGCGTGGCGCGTGTCGTTCGCCGCGTTGTTCACGAGCACCGCGATCGCGCCGATCCGCGCGCGGAGCGCGTCGATCGCATGGCGCAGCGCGTCGATGTCGGTCAGGTCGCACGGCAGGAACAGCGGCGCGTGGCGTACCTCCGGCAACTGCGCGAGGCTCTCCGCGAGCGCCTGGCCCGCCTGCGCGTCGAGATCGACGAACGCGACGCGCGCGCCCTGCCGCGCGAAGTGCTCGACGAACGCCGCGCCGATCCCGGTCGCGCCGCCCGTGATCAGCACCGCGCGATCCGCGAGGCTCGGGTAGCGCGCATAACGCGCGTCGCTCGCGGCGCGCGAATCCTGCGCGGAAGTTTCGATGGTCATGCGAATCGTCTCCGTGGAATCGGTCAGTCGCGTACGCCGCGGTTCTTCAGCTGGTCGAGCAGCACGGCTGCGAGCAGGATCGCGCCGCGCACCAGGTACTGGTAGAACGCGTCGATGTTCATCAGGTTCATCACGTTCTCGACGGTGCCCATGATCAGCACGCCGATCACGACGCCCGAGATCGTCGCGCGGCCGCCCATCAGCGACACGCCGCCGAGCACGCAGGCGGAGATCACGTTCAGCTCGAAGCCCTGCGCGGCGTTCGGCTGGCCCGACGTGATGCGCGACGCGAGGATCACGCCGGCGAGCGCCGTCACCGCGCCCTGGATCAGGAAGATGTACACGCGCGTGCGTTCGACGTTGATCCCCGCGAGGCGCGACGCCTCCGGGTTGCCGCCGATCGCGAGCGTATTGCGGCCGTAGACAGTCTGGTTCAGCAGCACGCCGAACACGATGAAGCACAGGAGCGTGACCCAGATCGGCAGCGATACGCCGAACAGCGACAGCCCGCCGAGCGCGATGAACGTGTCCGACGACACGCCGACCGCCTGCCCCTTCGACACGATGAAGCCGAGCCCGCGCACGATTTCCATCGTCGCGAGCGTCGTGATCAGCGCGTTGATGCGCAGGTACGCGATCACCGCGCCGTTCACGAATCCGATCGCCGCACCGGCGGCGACTGCCGCGATGATCGCGACGAACGTGTTGTCGGTCGCGTTCAGCACCATCGCGCACAGCACGCCGGAGAACGCGACGGTCGAGCCGATCGACAGGTCGAAGTCGCGCGAGGCCAGACAGAACATCATCGTGCACGCGACCATCCCGATCTGCGAGATCGACAGCGCGAGGCCGAGCATGTTGTCGATCGAGAAGAAGTGATCGACCGTCAGCGACATCGTCAGGAACATCACCGCGAAGATCGCGATCAGGCTGTATTCGGTGAGGTGCTGCCACCACTTCTGGCGGTCGCTCTGCTGTGGAACCAGCGCGTCGGCCGACGGCTTCACGGCTGCGCTGGCGAGGTTTTCCCGGACTTGCATGGTTGTGTCTCCTGCTCCTGCGTCGCGCGGCCCGCGCCGCGCGTGATCGATTCGAATATCCTGCATCGCCCGCGGCGACCTGACACCGCGTCAGGCCGCCTCGGCGACGCTCGTCTGCGGCAGCGCGAGGCTGAGCACCGCATGCTCGTTCGCCTGCGCGCGTGACAGCTCGCCCGCGATGCGGCCCTCGCGCATCACGACGATGCGGTCGGACACGCCGAGCACTTCCGGCAGTTCCGACGACACCATCACGATCGCGCAGCCGCGCTCCGCGAGCCGGTAGATCACGTCGTAGATCTCGTGCTTGGCGCCGACGTCGATCCCGCGCGTCGGCTCGTCGAGGATCACGACCTTCAGGTCGGGCTCCGCGAGCCAGCGCGACAGGATCGCCTTCTGCTGGTTGCCGCCCGACAGGAAGCGGATCTTCTGCCGGCGGTTCGGCGTCTTGATCTTCAGCCGCTGGATGAAGCGGTCGGCCGTTTCGATCTCGGCCTTGCGGTCGATGAAGAGCCCGGCGCGCAGCGAATGGCGGCGGCAGCTGATGTTGATGTTCTCCGCGACCGACGCCATCGCGATGATCCCTTCTTCCTTGCGGTCCTCCGGACACAGCACGATGCCGTGGCGGATCGCGTCGCCGGTGCGCTTCACGTCGATGCGCTTGCCGTCGAGCGTCAGCTCGCCCGCGCGCCGGCGGTCCGCGCCGTACACGAGCCGCATCAGTTCGCTGCGCCCCGCGCCGACCAGCCCGAAGAACCCGACGATCTCGCCCGCGCGCACCGAGAAGCTCGCCGGTTCGCGCAGCGCCGGGCCGTCGACGCCTTCGGCCGAAAACCGCACGTCGCCGAGCGCGCGCGGCGCGTAATGGTAGATGTCCGAAATCTCGCGCCCGACCATCTCGGCGACGAGCTGCTCGCGCGGCACGTCGGCGAGCGATTCGTGCGACGCGATCTTGCGCCCGTCGCGGAAGATGGTGCATGCATCGCACAGCCGGTAGATCTCGTCCATCCGGTGCGAGATGTAGATCAGCGCGCGGCCCTGCGCGCGCAGGTCGTCGACGAGCTTGAACAGCACCTCGGTCTCGCGATGCGACAGCGAGCTCGTCGGCTCGTCGAGCGCGATCACGCGCGCGTTGCGCATCAGCGCCTTGCAGATCTCGACCATCTGCCGCTGCGCGATCGATAGCCGCCCGAGCTTCGCGTCGGGATCGAGATCGACGCCCATCGCGGCGAGCCGCTCGCGCACATGGCGCTTCGCCTCGCCCTTCTTCACCCAGCCGAGCGCGTTCGGCAGGCGGCCGAGCAGCAGGTTCTCCGCGACCGTCAGGTCGGGCACGTACTGCAGTTCCTGGTGAATCACCGCAATGCCGGCCGCGATCGACGCGGCCGCACTCGAGAAATGCACGGGCTGGCCGTCGACCAGCACGCTGCCCGCGTCGGGCTGGTATTCGCCGCCGAGAATCTTCAGCAGCGTCGACTTGCCCGCGCCGTTCTCGCCCATCAGGCCATGCACCTCGCCCGCATGCACGTCGAACGAGATGCCGTCGAGTGCGCGCACGCCGGGAAATACCTTGCCGATATTGTCAAAACGCAGTGCCGCTGACACGTCGTCTCCCCACTTTGCAGATCCATCGATCGCCGGCTGCCGCATCGCCGCGGCAGCCGGCAAGCCGCTTACTTCGATGCGAGCCCCATCTCGTCGCGCACCTTCGACACGTTGTCGCGCGTCGCGAGCATGCCCGTCGTCAGCGTCAGCGCCGGCGGTGCCTTGCCCTGCGTGATCCATGCGTACATCAGGTCCGAGGTTTCCTCGCCGTGGCGCTTCGGGCTGATGATCACGGTGCCGTAGAAGCCCGTCGGTTGCGGCTTCTTGAATTCGCTGAGCGCCGAATCGGAACCGCCGATGCCGATGCCGATCATGTTGTCCGCCTTGAAGCCGCGCCCTTCGGCCGCGCGCACCGCGCCGAGCACGGCTTCGTCGTTCAGGCCGTAGGCGACCCAGTGCTTGAATTGCGGGTTCTTGGTGAGCGCGATGTTCGCCGCGTTGAACGCGTTCTCGGTGTCGGTCTTCGCCTGCGGCGCCGCGATCACGTTCGCCTTCGGGAAGCCGGCCGCCACCAGCGCGTCGGTCGCGCCGCTCGTGCGGTCGTGCGCGGTCGGCAGCTGCTCGTACGTGATGTCGATCGCGCCGACTTCCTTCATGTTCCAGCCGCGCTTCTTGATCTCGGCCGCGATGCCGTCGCCGACCTGCTTGCCGATGTTGTACGCGGAAATGCCCATGTGCGGCACCGACTCGATCGGCTTGCCCGCGCCGTCGACGAGGCGGTCGTCCACCGTCATCATCTTCAGGTTGTGCGACTTCGCCTTCGCGACGATGCCCGGCCCGAGCTTCACGTCGGGCGTGCAGATGATGAAGCCCTGCACCTTCTGCGCGGACAGGTTGTCGATCGCGCTCATCACCTTCTCGCCCGACGGCGCGCCGATCTTCACGAGCGTGAAGCCCTTGTCCTTCGCGGCCATCTCGGCGAATTTCCATTCGTCCTGGAACCACGGCTCTTCCGGCTGCTTCACCAGAAAGCCGATCTTGACCGGATCGGCCGCGTGCGCGACCGGACTGCCCATCACCACCGCCGCGGCGGCGGCCAGCGTTACGAACGTTCTGCGTTTCATCTCCAGTGTCTCCTTGTCTTCATCGAACGGGATGCAGCCGCTTGTTGGTTTCGACGCAGCGTGCGCGCGGCCGTCGCACGTGCGGTCTTTCGAATCGTTGCGTCAATCGTGGTACAGCGCCGCGCGCCCGCCATCGACGGTGATGCACGCGGCATTGATGAACGGCGCCTCGTCGGACGCGAGGAACACGGCCGTCATCGCGACTTCCTCCGGTTTGCCGATCCGCTTCATCGGCTGCAGCGCGAGCGTCTCGGCGCGCGCCGCGGCCGGGTCGGCCTGCGCATCCCACCAGTCGCGCGTGAGCTGCGTCTCGATGTAGCCGGGCGCGATCGCGTTCATCCGCACGTTGCGCGCCGCGTATTCGATGCCGAGCGCGCGCGTGAGGCCCAGCACGCCGTGTTTCGCGACCGGGTACGGAAAGCAGCCGGGGATGATCCGGAATGCATGCGTCGACGCGATGTTCACGATGCTGCCGCGACCGCGTTCGACCATCCCGGGCAGCGCCGCGCGGCAGCCGTGCCACACGCCGTCGAGATCGACCGCGAAGCAGCGGCGCCAATCGTCGTCCGTCATCGTCAGCGGATCGGCGAACACGTTGATGCCGGCGTTGTTCACCAGCACGTCGAGCGGGCCGAGCGCCGCTTCGGTCTGCGCGAACGCGTCGCGCACCGAGTCCTGCCGCGCGACGTCCGCGTGCAGCGCGAGCACGCGCGCGCCGTCGATGCCGGCGGCGATCGCGGCCGCCGTGCGCTGCGCCTGCGGGAAGTCGAGGTCGACGAGCGCGACGGCCGCGCCCTCGCGCGCGAACGCCTGCGCGATCGCGGCGCCGATCCCGCGGCCCGCGCCCGTCACCACCGCGACTTTGCCCGCGAGACGTCCCATCATGCGGCTCCGCCCAGCGCCGCGCGCAGGCCGGCCTGGAACGCGCGCGCATTCGCGAGCGTCGCGTCCGCCGACTGGCCGGGCCGGTACAGCGCCGAGCCGAGGCCGAAGCCGTTGGCACCGGCCGCGAGGAACGGCTGCATGTTGTCCGGCGTGATCCCGCCGACCGGAAGCAGCGGCACCGCGCGGTCGATCACCGCGCGCCACGCCTTCACGACGGACACGCCGAGCTGCTCGGCCGGGAACATCTTCAGCACGTCGGCGCCGTTCGCGAGCGCGGCGAACGCCTCGGTCGGCGTCGCGACGCCCGGAGCGCTCGCGAGCCCCCGCTCGCGCGCGCGGCGGATCACGGCCGCGTCGCTGTGCGGCATCACGATCAGCGTGCCGCCGGCGTCCTGCACGCGGTCGACGAATTCGGCGCGCAGCACGGTGCCCGCGCCGACGATCATGTCGTCCGGCAACGCGCGGCGCAGCGCCGCGATGCTGTCGAACGGATCGGGCGAGTTCAGCGGCACCTCGACGATCCGCACGCCGGCTTCGTGCAGCGCAAGGCCGTGGTCGGCCGCTTCGGCGGGCGTGATGCCGCGCATGATCGCGATCAGCGGGCATGCGTCGAACGCCCGCATCAACGCGGGATGCGGCGTGTACGGCGCGGGCAAGGTCAGTTCGGACGACATCGAGAGTTCCTCTTCAATCGGTTCATTGATCGGCGCAGACGGGTTCGCCGTCCGCGCGCACGAGTCCGGCACGCGATGCGATCCACCACAGGCCGCGCTCGGTCGCCTGCGCGACGACGCGCGCATGCAGGCAGCCGAATACCTGCAGCGCATCGACATAGCGCGCGCACAATCCGTCGTCGCCGATCAGCAGCAGCGGCTGGTTCGCGAGCGCGACACCGCGTTCCGCGAGCATCGCGTCGAGCGCGCCGAGTTCGTGGCCGATCAGCAGGCCGGACAGGTAGTCGCCCTGTGCATCAGGCGCGAGCCGGTCGGTCAGGCCGAGCGTGCGTGTGCTGAAGATCGTCGCGAGCAGCCCCGCGCGCTGCGCGCCGCGGGCGACCGCGACGCCGCGCGCGAATGCCGCGCGGTCGGGCGTCGGGCTCGCGCGCATCGTGCGGCCGAGGATCGTGTGATCGCGCAGCGCCGCGAACAGCTCGCCCGTCATGAAGGTCTGGAAGCGCTCGATGAGCCCGTCCTTCACCCACGCCCACTTCGCATGCGTGCCCGGCAATCCGATCAGTAGCCCTGAACGATCAGCATCAAGCAGAGAATCGTTAGCGAGTGCGCCGAATATCTGCGTTTCTTCGCCGCGCATCACGTCAGGCAATTCGCCCGTCGCGATCACGCCCGGCACGATCGACACCGCCGTGCCGCGCGCCGTCGTCACCGTGACGAGGCCCGCGACCAGCGCATCGGCGCCGGCCGGCACCGCGACGTACGGCGCCTCGCGCCAGCCCTGCGCGCTGCCGACCATCCCGGCGGCCAGCACCGGCACGCCGGGCGCGCGGTCGAGCCAGTCGCCGCACGCTTCCTCGAACACGACGTCGAACGCACGCGCGCCGCCGGCCGGCACGTGCATCACGCCCGCCGCGCGGCTGCGCGTGTCGAGCAGCGCGCCGTGCGCATCGAACAGATACGCGCGCAGCGACGTCGTGCCCCAGTCGAGCGCAATCAGCGACGGGGCGGCGGAGTTGGCGTCCGGAGCGGTCCGGGTCGGATGGGTCATCGTTTGATCCTGCGGGTACCTTGCGGCGGGCTCCAGCCCAGTTCAGCGGAAATGGCTCGCGCTTCACGCTGCACGAGCGGAATCAGTTCATCCATCCGATCGTGCGGCATGTACGGAATCGTGCTCGCGACCGACACGGCCGCGACGACCGCGCCCGACGCGTCGCGAATCGGCGCGGCCACGCAGCGGATCGACGCCTCGTTTTCCTCGAGGTCGAACGTGTAGCCGCCGGCCGCGTAGTGCGCCATGCGCTGCAGGAACGCGCTCGTCTCGGGGCGGTTGTCCGGCTTGAAATTGACGCCGGCCAGCGCGCGGCGCGCGGCTTCGAACAGCGAGCGCCACACGTCCGGATCGAGGTCGAGCATCATCGCCTTGCCGATGCCGGTCGATGCGAGCGGCATCCGGTGGCCGACGCGCGAACGCATCTCGAGGCCGCGCGTGCCGGGAATCTTGTCGATGTACAGCACGTCGTCGCCGTCGCGCACGCCGAGGTGAATCGTGTCGAGCGTCGCTTCCGCGAGCGCCTCGAGGTGCGGCCGCGCGACCGCCGTGAGCGGCATCTGCTCAAGCGCGATCGTGCCGAGCTCGATCAGCTTCGGGCCGAGCAGGTAACCGCCCTGCACCTGTCGCAGGTAGCGCGCCTGCACGAGGCTGCTGACGAGACGGTGCGTCGTGCTGCGCGTCGTGCCGAGCGCGGCGCCGATCGCACGCATGTCGCGCGCGCCGTTCGCGATCGCTTCGAGGATCGCGAGGCCGCGCAACAGCGTCTGCGTGCCGGCCTGCTGCGCGGCGAGATCGAGCGGCGTGCTGGTCGCGCCGATGCTGTCGGTCAGCGGCGCATCGTCCGGCGTCGCACGCCGGGCGTCGAGAGCAAGGGAATCGGGCATCTTGGTCATGGAACGGGCTTCTTCAACGGAATCGGTGAAGCGGCGGTCGCGAGGCCGGAACGAGGTCGGGCGTCGCGGCAACGCGGCGGTCGATGCACCGAGGAAAGCGCCCGGCGAACTTCATGGAAGGTGTCTCCGTGTGCGTCGGGCGCCGCGCGATGCGTGGGTCCGAAGCTGTCGATGTGCTTCGGATTGTAGGAGCGCACGCACTCGTCTCCAATATTTGAATGCGTTGTCCAGATAATGAGAAAAGCCGGCGATCGCGCCGAAACGGCCGCGCCACGTGCACGGGGGCGGAACCCGACGCGCTGCGGGTTCCGCCCCCGTTATCCATGCGCGCCGCGCCTACTGCTGGGTCGTGCTGCGCGCCTGCATGTAGCGCTGCACGTCGGAGAACGACACGCGGCCGCTGCCGCTCGCGTCGATCTGCCGGAAGTGGTTTGCCACATAGCCGAGGCCCGCCGCGCGCGCCTGCGCTTCGGTGATCGAACCGGTGTTCTGCGTATCGGCCGCGCCGAACTGCTGCGCGAGCTTGCGCACCACCTGCGCGTGCAGCGCGGCGCCCGTCGTCTGCGTGCCGGCGGTCGGCTTGCGCGCGGCCGGCGGCACGTACGGATCGCCGAGCTGCGCCTGGCGCGCACGCGCCGGGGTCGCGGCGTCGCTCGCCTGCGCGAACGCGGACACGGATGCGGATGTTGCAGCGCCGGCGCATGCAAGCGCCGCGGCAACGACGATGAAACGTTTCTTCATGTCAGGCTCCAGTCTGGAATGAGGTCGTCGACGGCCGGCGAACGGCGCGGCCACGCGCGCGTCGCCAGGCCCGCCCATCGCATCAATGCGCGGCCGCGTTGTAGAAGGTCACGAGGTCGGCCTTCTCCTGCGGACGCGACGTATCGTCGAGATAGACCATGTGTCCACCCTGATAGTCCTTGATCGTCAGGTTCGGTTGCGACCCGAGCCGCGCGAGGTCCAGCTCGGTCTGGTAGAACGGCGTCGCGATGTCGTGATACCCGTTCAGCGACAGCACCTTCAGCGACGGATTGAGCGTCAGCGCCGCGGCGAGATCGGGGATCGTGTCGGGCATCGCGAGGCCGTCGTGCGACCAGTCCCACGTATTGATCGCGTTGCTGCTGAGCGAATACGCGGACTGCGCGCTGTACTTCAGCACGTTCGGCAGGTAGCTGCCGATCGTGTCGGTGAACGGCTTCGTGATGAACGTGCTCGACGGGTCGCCGTCGGCCGCGAGCGGGCTCGACGACGGCACGTTCACGCGTGCGTCATAGCGGCCGATCAGCGTGCCCGGGATCAGCGCCACCTGGAAGCTGTTGTCGAAGAACGTCGGGACCACGTTGAAGTCCGCATTCCACAGCGCCTGCTTCACGCCGGTCGAATTCACCATCGTCGTGACGAGCGTCGGCGGAGGCGGCGTGTGGCTCGCGAGATACGCGTTCACGGCGGGCGCGTAGCTGCCGGCCGTCAGCAGCCGCATCTGGTCCGCATACTGCGGCAGGCTCGACGGGTTCGGATTGTCGAGCTGGTAATACGCGCCGACGGTGCCGTACGACGGCACGAACCCCGCGCAGCTCACCGGGCTCGACCCATTGTTCGAGTTGCCGATGTAGTCGCTCGCCATGTCGCAGTTCGCGTTGTAGTTCAGGATCGACGACTGCAGCACGATGCCGGCGAGCTTCACGCCGGCGGTTTCGAGCAGGTTCGCGAGCACGTCGGTGCGCGGCGTGCCATACGATTCGCCGAACAGGTATTTCGGCGAATCGTTGCGCTGGTTCACGGCGAGGTAGCGCATCACGAAATCGCGAAACGCGCCGCCGTCCTGGTCGACACCCCAGAACGTCTGGTTCGTGTTCGGCGCGATCGCTTCCGAGAAGCCGGTGCCGATCGCATCGACGAAGACGAGGTCGGTCGTATCGAGCAGGCTTTCCGCGTTGTCGACGAACGGGAACGTCGACGTGTTCGCGTTCGGGTCGCCCGTCTGGATCCGTTTCGGACCGAACGAGCCGAGATGCAGCCACACCGATGCGGAACCGGGGCCGCCGTTGTACAGGAACGTGACGGGGCGCTTCGCAGCAGGCTGGTTGTCGGCCGTGTACGCGATGTAGAAGAACGATGCTTCGGGCGCGCCCGTCTGCGGATTGTGCGCGACGAGGTGGCCGGCGGTGGCCGTGTAGCGGATCGTCTGGCCGTTCAGCGTGATCTGGTGATGGGTGACGGCGGCCTTCTCGACCGCGGCGGACGCGTCGAGCGACGCGGTCGCGCTCGACGAATAACTGTTGGGATCGTTGTACGGCCTGTCCACCTGAGCGGCGGGATCGGCTGAGTTGGCGGCACCTGTTGCGGCGGACGACGTCACGTCGTCGTTACAGGCCGTCAGAATCAGCGAAGAGAACACAACTCCCAACAACAGCTTCGCTTTGCTCGCTGGCATCGTTGCTTTCCTTCTCTCGAATGTTTTTTGTGTCGAGCAGCCGGGTACGCCGCCCCCCGCCTCGATTGCGGCCGATAAGCCGAGGCGCTGGCCAATATACGCGAGCGGGTCGGCTTTGAAAAATTTGGAAATATTCGAGCGAAGGTCGGTGCGGCGCACACCTTTCAGGAATGCTTCGATTCGCACACCATCGTTTTTCAGCCGGCTTTCAGCGCGTGGCGCGTGACCGTTGAAACGGAGAAACCGTGCGGATTTCGTGCCATATCGGCAAACAAAACCGCGCGGCTGCGGGGATTGCTCAGTAAAGCGAAATAGATGATTTCGTCTAAACAATGCGACCCGAAATGCGGGCGATACGCATGCGCTGCAGCGCACCAATCGCGCGCTGGCGACGGAATGGACAACGCAACGGCGCGAGCGCGCCGCTCACTGCCTCACTGCGATTGCGGAAGCTCGGCCGCGCCCATCCGGCGGGCAATGACGGCCGCGCGCTGCGCCTGGTAGGCCGAGCCGCGGTGCGCGTCGAACCAGCGCGGCTTCGGCAGCATCACCGCGAGGCGCGCCGATTGCCACGCGCCGAGCCGGCTCGCGGGAATCCTGTAGTAATAGCGTGCGGCGGCCTCGGCGCCGTACACGCCGCGGCCCCATTCGACCGAATTCAGGTAGATCTCGAAGATCCGCTCCTTGTCGAGCACCGTCTCGAGCATCCACGTGATGATCAGCTCCTGCCCCTTGCGGATGTAGCTTTTCTCGCGCGACAGGAACAGGTTGCGCGCGAGCTGCTGCGTGATCGTCGAGCCGCCCGCGACGATCCGGCCGCGCGCCTTGTTCTTCTCCCACGCCTGCAGGATCGCGTCGACGTCGTAGCCGTTGTTGGTCGCGAAGGTCGAATCCTCCGACGCGATCAGCGCGCGCTTCAGGTTGCGCGAGATCTGGTCGTACGGCACCCACTGGTGCTGGACCTGCGCGGGCGGCTTGTCGCGCGACAGCCACCATGCGTCGGTACGCATGAACGCGGTCGAACCGGGATTGATGAACGACCACAGCGCGATCTGCACGAGATAGAACAGCTGCGTCGCGAGCCACGCGCCCGCGAACACCGAACCCGCATAGACGATCCAGCGGGTCGGGCTGACCGTGCGCGTGCGCCGCATGCCGCCTACCGCCGCCACCTGCCGCGCTCCGCTCAGGCCGCCGCGAGCGCCTGGCGCAGCGCGGCCAGCACGGGTGCGCCGTCCGGCCGCACGCCGCGCCAGATGAAGAACGATTCGGCCGCCTGCTCGACCAGCATGCCGAGACCGTCGGCCGTGCGCGCGCCGAGCGACGCCGCATGCTGCATGAACACGGTCGGCTGCGCGCCGTACATCATGTCGTAGGCCAGCGTGCCCGCGCCGAACGCGGCGGCGTCGCACTCCGGCAGCGCCGCATCGAGACTGCCGGCCGTCGCGTTGACGATCACGTCGTACGGTTCGGCACGGACGGTGTTCGGGCCGCCGCCCGCCAGCACGCAGCCCGCATCGTGCGCGGCCTGCGTGAACTGGCCGACGAGCGTCTCGGCCTTGCTCGCGGTGCGGTTCACGATCGTGATCGACAGCGGTGCGCGCTCGAGCATCGGCAGCACGACGCCGCGGGCGGCGCCGCCCGCGCCGAGCAGCAGGATGCGCGCGCCGGCGAGCGACACGCCGAGATTCGACTCGATGTCGCGCACGAGGCCGACACCGTCGGTGTTGTCGCCGTAAATGCGGCCGTCGGCGTCGAAACGCAGCGTGTTTACCGCGCCGGCCGCCGCCGCGCGCGGCGACAGCGTGTCGGCGAGCGCATGCGCGTCGAGCTTGAACGGCACGGTGACGTTCGCGCCGCGCCCGCCTTCGGCGACGAACGCGCGCACGGCGGCCTCGAAGCCATCGACCGGCGCGAGCCGGTGCTCGTAAGTGATCGCCTCGCCCGTCTGCGCGGCGAATTGCGCATGGATGAACGGCGACTTGCTGTGCGCCACCGGGTTGCCGAACACCACGTAGCGGTCGGGGCCGCTCGTCGGCGCGATCGCGGTCATGATGCGCGGCCCTCTTCGCTGGCCTGGCCGTTGCCGGTCGCGGCATCGCCGCCTTCGGCCGCCGCGCCGTCCGATTCGGCCAGCGCTTCGGCCTCGGTTTGCGCCGACGCGTCTTCCGCATCGACCAGCGTGTCGTCGCCGCCTTCGGTTTCGTCTTCGTCCTCGGCCGCGTCGCCGCTCGTCACGGTCGGCGCGTCGAGCACGTTCAGCAGCCGCACCGACGCCTCGATCGTCAGCTCGTCGAGCGACATCACGTCGAGCAGCACGCGCGTGCCGCGCGCATGCACGCCGAGCCCCGGCACGTGCAGCAGCAGCGGAATTTCCTCGAGACGCACGAGATCGCCCTTCACGACGCTCGCCACGACCTGCTTCTTCTGCTCCTGCGCGAGCCAGCGCAGGCACCAGAAGTATTCCATCCGGCGCTGGTAGTCGGCGTACGCGGTATAGGTGTCGTCGAAGCCCTGCACGACCGCGTACAGGTCGGCGTCCTTCGGCTTGAACGGCGCGGCGAGCTTCGCGGTGACGCCGTGCTGCACGCACGCGAGCAGCTGCCACTGGTTCACGAGGTCGACGTAGCGGCGCAGCGGCGACGTGCTCCATGCGTACTGCGCGACGCCGAGGCCTTCGTGCGGCGCGGCCGTCGTCTGCATCCGCGTGCGCTTCGGGCCCGGCGCGCCGAAGCCGCGCTGCGAGCGGTAGATGCCCGGCACCGTGTGATCGTGCAGGAACGCACCCCACGTCGAGTTCGCGAGGATCGCGAGCTCCGACACGATCAGGTCGAGCGGCGACCCGCGGCGACGCGGCGTGATCGTCACGTGCTCGCCTTCGACGTAGAAGTTGTAGTCGGTGTTGCGCTGCACCTCGCGCTTCAGGCCATAGCCCGCGCGCGCGACCTGGCGCTTCTCGAACAGCGCCTGCGCGAGCGGCCACAGCACGGCGATGTCGTCCTTGTGCGGGTAGTCGCCGGTGCCGGCCGCGAGCGTCTCTTCGTTGACGAGCTCGTCGAGCGTGTTGTGGCGCAGGTTGCTCTTCACGAATACGAGCTCGGCCCGCGTCTCGTTCGCGACGATGTCCTGCGTCTCGCGGTTGACGATGATGTACAGCGACAGCGCCGGGCGGTAGTCGCCCTCCTTCAGCGTGAACACGTCGACGACGTCGTCCGGCAGCATCGTGATCTTGTCGCCCGGCATGTAGACCGTCGACAGGCGCGTACGCGCGATCGCATCGACCGCGTCGCCGCGCACGATGCCGAGCGCCGGCGCCGCGATGTGCACGCCGATCCGCACGCGACCGTCGGCCAGGTGCTCGACCGAGAACGCGTCGTCGATTTCGGTCGTCGTGACGTCGTCGATCGAGAACGCCTCGACGTCGGCGCGCGGCAGGTCGTCCGGCAGCGGGCCGACCGTGACGGGCGGAAAGCCCGTGCCGTGCGGGAAGAATTCCGCGAGGAAGCGCGCCTCGTGCAGCGCACGCGCCGACGCGACGCCGCCGCAGTCGAGCATCAGCCGCGCCGGCGACACGCCGCGCGCGCCGGCCGCCGCCTCGAGCGCCTTGTATTCGATCGAATTCTTGTCCGGCCGCGTCAGCAGCCCGAGCACCTTGCCCGCGAACGCCTCCGGCAGCTTGCCGGCCTTCAGCTCCTCTTCATACTGGACCTGGACGAGCGCCTGCTGGCGCTTGCGCTCGAGCGACGCAAGCGCCATCTTCAGTTGATCTTCCGGCGCGCGCTGGTACTGGCCGCGCCCCTTGCGGCGGAAGTAGACGGGCGAGCCGTGCAGCCGCAGCACCAGCGCCGCGCGCTCGACCGCGCCGTAGGTCGCGCCGAAGTATTCCGCGGCAAGCGCCGTGTAGGTGAATTCCTCCGCCGGCGCGCATTCCCACAGGAAATCCAGGTCGATCTGCTGCGCGGCCGTGTCGGCCTCCTGCATCAGTTCGCTCGCGGCCGGCTTCTCGAATTCGATCAGCACGTCTTTCGCGCGCACCTTCGCCCGCCGCCCGCCGGGCAACTCGACCTGAAACGCGTCGCCCTGGCGCGACAGCACGCTGCCCGCCTTGAAACTGCCCGATTCCTCGAAGAAAACGTTCACTCAGTACTCTCGTTCAGACTGCCGGGCGCCGCATTGGCGGCGCCGCATGATGATGGGAATTCGATCGGCATGACGCCGGGCTCATGACGTCGTGTCGTCGCAAAAAGCGAGAACGTCGTCGACATAGTCGGCAAATTCGCTGATTCCGTGATCGCTGCCTTCGATCACGCGCGTTTTCGCGCCCGGGTAATGGGCGAGCATCTCGCGGTAGTCCAGCACTTCGTCGCCCGTCGCCGCGAACAGATAGTAGCGCTCCGGAAGCGAAATCGCCGGCACGCGCAGCGCATCGAGCTCCTGCAGGTGACGGCGTTCGACGACGATCGACCCGCCACCGTGCCACAACGGCTGTTCGCCCAGATACTGTTCGAGATCGCGTTGCGGCACGATCGCCGGATTCAGCAGCACCGCCTTCCAGCCGTGCTTTTCCGCCAGCCAGGTCGCGTAGTAGCCGCCGAGCGAGCTGCCGATCACCGTCACGTCGCGCGCCCCGGCCACCTCGGCTTCCGCCACGGCGATCGCATCGAGCGGCGACACCGACAGCGACGGGCAGCGCCACTCGTGCGTGCGGCCGAGCTCCGCCATGCGCGCGGCGAGCAGCCGCGACTTCTGCGACTCCGGCGACGACCGGAACCCGTGCAGGTACAGGATCACGCGCGGCTCCCGAGCGCGTCGAGCAGCTTCTGGTGCACGCCGCCGAAGCCGCCGTTGCTCATCACCAGCACGTGGTCGCCCGGACGCGCGGCCTCGACGACCGACTTCACCAGCAGATGGAGATCGTCGAACGCACGGGCCTTGTCGCCGAGCGGTGCGAGCGCGTCGGCCAGGTTCCAGCCGAGCACGTCGCGCCCGGCAGGCGCGCCATAGCCGAACACCAGATCGGCGTCCGCGAGGCTGGCCGGCAGTTGCGCCTTCATCACGCCAAGCTTCATCGTGTTCGAGCGCGGCTCGAGCACCGCGAGAATGCGGGAATTTTGACGGCCGATGCGCGCACGAAGGCCGGCGATCGTGGTTTCGATCGCGGTCGGATGGTGCGCGAAGTCGTCGTACACGGTCACGCCGTCGATGCTGCCGCGCACTTCCATGCGCCGCTTCACGTTGCGGAACGATGCGAGCGATTCGGCGGCCTGCGCGGGCGGCACGCCGACGTGGCGCACGGCCGCGATCGCCGCGAGCGCGTTCATCCGGTTGTGGTCGCCCTGCACCTGCCACGCGACTTCACCGACGCGCTCCGACTGCGAATACACCGCGAACCGTTCGTCGACCGGCACGCCGTCCTCGGCCGGCAGCGCCTGCCAGCCGCCGTCGACGCCAAAGCGCTCGACCTCGCTCCAGCAGCCGCGCGCGAGCACGCGCTCCAGCGCGTCGGAACGGCCGTTGGTCACGAGCCGGCCGACGCCCGGCACGGTACGCACGAGATGATGGAATTGCGTTTCGATCGCGGCGAGATCCGGGAAGATGTCCGCGTGATCGAATTCGAGATTGTTGAGCACCGCGGTGCGCGACCGGTAGTGGACGAACTTCGAGCGCTTGTCGAAGAACGCCGTATCGTATTCGTCGGCCTCGATCACGAAGAAGCTCGAATCGGTCAGCCGGGCCGACACGCCGAAGTTCAGCGGCACGCCGCCGATCAGGAAGCCCGGGTTCAGGCCGGCATCTTCCAGCAGCCACGCGAGCATCGACGACGTGGTCGTCTTGCCGTGCGTGCCCGCGACCGCCAGCACCCACTTGCCGGCCAGCACGTGCTCGCCGAGCCATTGCGGGCCGGACACGTAAGGCAGGCCGCGATCGAGGATCGCCTCCATCAGCGGGTTGCCGCGCGTGACGACGTTGCCGATCACGAACAGGTCGGGTTTCAGGTCGATCTGCTCGGCGCCGTAGCCCTCGATCAGCGTGATGCCCTGCGCCTCGAGCTGCGTGCTCATCGGCGGATAGACGCCCGCGTCGCAACCCGTCACCGTGTGGCCCGCCTCGCGCGCGAGCACGGCAAGACCGCCCATGAAGGTGCCGCAGATGCCAAGAATGTGGATGTGCATAGATGAATGCTTTCGCGCCGCCGGGCGCCGTCGATTCGGAAAGGAAGGTCTGCGGCACGCCGGACAGGCCGCCCGGCCAACGACTTTCGCCGCGACACAAAGACCGCCATTGTAACTGACGCCCCGCCGTGCCCGGCGGCCCGAACGAGGATCGCGGACGCCGCCCGGCACGCACCGGCACCGCGTTCGGGCGCGACGGCGATCGAGTATGATTGCCGGATCATGTCTCGCAAACCTCTTGTCGACCCGCGGCGCGCCCGCGAGGAAATCGCCCAGTCCGCCGCCCGCCTGATCGCGGAGGACGGCCTCGATTACGCCAGCGCGAAGCGCAAGGCCGCGCGCCAGCTATTCGGCGATGCGCGCGTTGCCGGCGAATGGCTGCCGGATAACGATCTGATCGAAGAAGAACTGCGCGAGTACCTCGCGCTGTTCCAGAGCGACACGCAGCCGGACGAACTGCGCCGCCTGCGCGAGCTCGCGCTCGACTGGATGCGTCGGCTCGCCGAGTTCAATCCGTATGTGACGGGCGCGGTGCTGCACGGCACCGCGAACGAGCATTCGGACATCCATTTGCAGATATTCACCGACAACCCGAAGGACGTCGCGATCTACCTGCTGAACCAGAACGTTCAGTACGACGTGTCCGAGACGCGACATTTCGCCGGCCGCGCCGACGTCGAGACGCTCAGCTTCCTGTGGCGCCCGCGGCGCGACGTGGACGCGATCGGCATTCACGTCGCGCTCTACGCGAGCGACGACCTGCGCGGCGCGGTCAAGGCCGACGCGCGCGGCCGGGTCGCGCGCGCGGACGCCACCGCATTGCGCGCGCTGCTCGAGGCCAGCAACGCTCCTTCCGAACCGGAATGATTCAACGATGATGACGAAACGCATGTTGGCGCTCGCGGTGGTCGCGGCCGCCGCCGTCGCCGGCGGGCTCGCCGCCGGCCATTGGTTCCGCGGCGGCAGCGCCGATGACGGTATCGCTGTCGCGGCACCCGCCGCGCAGGGCAACCCGGTCGACCAGTTGTGGGCCGCGTCGCTGACCGGCGTCGACGGCAAGCCGGCATCGCTCGCCTCCTTCAAGGGCCAGAAGGTCGTGGTCAATTTCTGGGCGTCGTGGTGCGGCCCGTGCGTGGAGGAGATGCCGGAGCTCGTCGCGCTGTCGCATCAATACAAGCAGAAAGGCATTCGCTTCATCGGGATCGGCGTCGATTCCGACCAGAACGTGAAGAACTTTCTCCAGAAGGTGAAGGTCGACTATCCGGTTTTCGTCAGCGGTTATGCGGGCGCCGATCTGGCCCGAAATTTCGGAAATACGGCCGGCGCGCTGCCGTTTACGGTCGTCATCGACGAAACCGGCAAGATTCGCGAGACAAAATTAGGACAAATCCAGCCGGCCGAGCTGAGAAAGACGCTCGACGCGCTGTGATCGCCCTGAACGGCCGCCCGCACGTTGGCGGCGATTTGTGCGTGGATCGCCGCAATTTCACGGAAATTCGCTGATACTTTGCGGTCCTGCCGGTAATTCTTGCAGGTCCGGCGCGCTCGGCCGTTCGGCAAAACTAGACAAATTTCTCTAAATAGCGCTAAAGTTCGCGCAATTCCGCAGAAATAGAAGCGACCATGACACGATTGCTGGTGCTGCACGGCCCCAACCTGAACCTTCTCGGCACCCGGGAACCGGAGGTGTACGGCCGCGTCACGCTCGCGCAGATCGATCAGGCGCTTGCCGCGCGGGCGCAGGAAGCCGGCGCCGAGCTGTCGTCGTTCCAGAGCAACCATGAAGGCGCGCTCGTCGACCGCATCCAGGCCGCGCGGGAGGAACAGACCGATTTCATCCTGATCAATCCCGCCGCGTATACGCACACCAGCGTCGCGATCCGGGATGCGATCGCCGGCGTAGGCATCCCGTTCGTCGAGATTCACCTGTCGAACGTGCACCGCCGCGAAGCGTTCAGGCATCACTCCTACTTTTCCGACCAGGCCGAAGGCGTCATCTGCGGGCTCGGCTGGAAAGGTTATCTGTACGCGCTCGAGTACGCGCTGGACAAGCTGCAAGGCGCGTCGCGCGGCTGATTTCGCGATCTAGATTCAGCGCCGGCCCCTAACCGGCGCTTTCACGTATTGAAAGGGGAATTCCCGATGGATCTTCGTAAGCTGAAAACTCTGATCGACCTCGTTTCCGAATCCGGCATCTCCGAGCTGGAAGTCACGGAAGGTGAAGGCAAGGTGCGCATCGTCAAGAACGCGCCGCCGGTCTACGTGCAGCAGACGGCTGGGTTTGCCCCGCAGGTCAGCGCGCCCGCTCCGTCGGCCGCGCTGCCGACCGACGGCGCCGCCGCGCCGGCCGCAGGCGCGGCAGCCGCACCGGCCGTCCCGCAGGGCCACGTCGTGACGTCGCCGATGGTCGGCACGTTCTATCGCGCGCCGTCGCCGGGCGCCGACCCGTTCGTCCAGGTGGGCGACACGGTCAAGGAAGGCCAGACGATCTGCATCATCGAAGCGATGAAGCTGCTCAACGAGATCGAGTCGGACAAGGCCGGCGTGGTCAAGGAAATCCTCGTCGAGAACGGCCAGGCCGTCGAATACGGCCAGCCGCTTTTCGTGATCGGCTAACTCCGCCGCGCGGCCCTGCCGGCCGCGCGCCGCCGATGCTCGCCAGGCGCCGTTCGCGCGCCCCTCGAAGAGACGAATACTCGCTATGTTTGAAAAAATCCTCATTGCCAACCGCGGTGAAATCGCGCTGCGCATCCAGCGCGCGTGCCGCGAACTCGGCGTCAAGACGGTGGTTGTCTACTCGGAAGCCGACAAGGAAGCCAAGTACGTGCGCCTCGCGGACGAAGCCGTCTGTATCGGTCCCGCCCCGTCGAACCTGAGCTACCTGAACATGCCCGCGCTGATCAGCGCCGCGGAAGTCACCGATGCCGAAGCGATTCACCCCGGCTACGGCTTCCTGTCGGAGAACGCCGATTTCGCGGAGCGCGTCGAGCAGTCGGGCTTCACGTTCATCGGGCCGCGCCCGGAAACGATCCGCATGATGGGTGACAAGGTCACCGCGAAGCAGACGATGATCAAGACCGGCGTGCCGTGCGTGCCGGGCTCGGAAGGCGCGTTGCCGGACGATCCGAAGGAGATCGTCAAGATTGCGCGCACGATCGGCTATCCGGTCATCATCAAGGCAGCGGGCGGCGGCGGCGGGCGCGGCATGCGCGTCGTGCACACCGAGGCCGCGCTCGTCAACGCGGTCAACATGACCCGCGAGGAAGCCGGCCGTGCGTTCGGCAACCCGCAGGTGTACATGGAGAAGTTCCTCGAGAACCCGCGCCACATCGAAATCCAGGTGCTGTCCGACGCGCACAAGAACGCGATCTGGCTCGGCGAGCGCGACTGCTCGATGCAGCGCCGTCACCAGAAGGTGATCGAGGAAGCGCCGGCGCCCGGCATTCCGCGCCGCCTGATCGAGCGCATCGGCGACCGCTGCGCGGACGCGTGCAAGAAGATGGGCTACCTCGGCGCGGGCACGTTCGAATTCCTGTACGAGAACAACGAGTTCTACTTCATCGAGATGAACACGCGCGTGCAGGTCGAGCACCCGGTGTCCGAGATGATCACCGGCGTCGACATCGTGCAGGAACAGATCCGCATCGCGGCCGGCGAGAAGATCGCGCTGCGCCAGCGCGACATCCAGTTCCGCGGACATGCGATCGAATGCCGGATCAACGCGGAAGATCCGTTCAAGTTCACGCCGTCGCCGGGCCGGATCACGTCGTGGCATACGCCGGGCGGCCCCGGCGTGCGCGTCGACTCGCATGCATACAATGGCTATTTCGTGCCGCCGAACTATGATTCGATGATCGGCAAGCTGATCACCTACGGCGCGACACGCGACCAGGCGATCCGCCGGATGCGCATCGCGCTGTCGGAAATGGTCGTCGAAGGCATCCACACGAACATCCCGCTGCACCGCGAGCTGATGATCGACTCGAAGTTCGTCGAAGGCGGCACCAGCATCCACTACCTCGAACACCGGCTCGCCCAGAAGCAGCAGGTCGCACCGGAAGAAGCGTAAGCATGAGCTATCGCGAACTCGTCGTCGAACTGGCCCGTGAGCATGCGGAGGCGCTGTCCGACGCGCTGCTCGAACTCGGCGCGCTGTCGGTGTCCGTCGAAGACGCCGACGCCGACACGCCCGACGAACAGCCGCTCTTCGGCGAGCCCGGCCTGGTTCCCGATCGCACCGCGTGGCAGCACTCGCGCGTGATCGCGCTGCTGTCGCCCGATCACGAGCCGGCCGTGCTGCTCGCGGCGGCCGTGAACGACATCGGCGTCGCCGAAACCCCGAAGTTCGACGTGCGCGAAGTCGAGGAACAGGACTGGGTGCGGCTCACGCAGTCGCAATTCGAGCCGATTCCGATCGGCGAGCGCATCTGGGTCGTGCCGTCGTGGCACGACGCGCCCGACCCCGACGCGTTGATCCTCGAACTCGACCCCGGTCTCGCGTTCGGCACCGGTAGCCACCCCACCACCCGTCTGTGCATGGAATGGCTCGAACAGTCGGTGAAGCCCGGCCAGTCGGTACTCGACTACGGCTGCGGCTCGGGCATTCTCGCGATCCTCGCGCGCAAATGCGGGGCGAACCCCGTGGTGGGCATCGACATCGATCCGCAGGCGGTCGAATCGGCGCGGCAGAACAGCGAACGCAACCATGCGGAAGTCACGTACGGGCTGCCCGACGCGTGCCCGGCCGGCGAATTCGACATCGTCGTCGCGAACATCCTGTCGAACCCGCTGAAGCTGATGGCGTCGATGCTCGCGTCGAAGGTGAAACCGGGCGGGCGCATCGCGCTGTCGGGTGTGCTCGCGCGCCAGGCGGACGAAGTCGCGGCCGTCTATGCGCGCTACGTCGACATCTCGGTCTGGCGCGAACACGAAGGTTGGGTATGCCTCGCCGGAACCCGGCGCGAAAGCCATTAGAATAGCGCTGTCCTTCACTCTGGCCAGCAGGCCGCCCGGCTCGACATGCTTCTTGCGACGCGCTGCCCTCATTGCGAAACCGTCTTCCGGCTGCAGCAGGAACAGCTCTCGCTGCATGACGGGCTCGTGCGCTGCGGACACTGCCAGCAGGTCTTCAACGCCTCGCAGTCGCTCGTACCCGATCCGGCGCGGCAGCCCGACCCGGCGCTGACCGAAGCGGCACCGGCCGGGCCGGGCGCCGCCGCCCCGCAACCCGACGCCGCACCCGACGCCGCACCCGACGCCGCACCCTCGCGGCTCTTCGCCACCGACGCCCCGGTCGAGCCGGCGTCCGGTATCGACTACAAGCCCGAAGGCTGGGACATGTGGGCGCCGTGGCTCGATGCCGGCGTCGATCCATCGTTGCAGCACACGGTGCAGACCGTGCGCGCCGAGCCACTGGTGCCGCTCGCGCTGCCGGCCACGGAAGCCGGTGTCGTGCGCCTTTCCGGCACGCCCGCACCGATTGCCTCCGCCCCTGCCGAGCTGGACGCCGCGCACACGCAAGCGGCCGAGCCGGACGCGACGCTGCACGAAACCGACGCGTCGGGCACGTCGTTCGCCGCGCCCACTGCCGAGCCCGACTTGCGCGAACCGCGCTTCGTCGCGCACACGCCGTCGGCCGAACCAGCCGCAGCGGAGCCCGCCGAACCGGTGGGCAATGCGCGCTTCGCAGTACCGGACGACGAGCACGCACCGCGCGAACCGCGCTTCGCGTTCAGGCCGGCGCAAGCCGTATCCGAACTCGAATCGGCACCCGCATCCGAACCCGACATCCACGCCGACGAACGCGCGCCCGCACCGACCGCACCGACCGCGGCCGCCAGCGAACCGGCCGCCGAACCGGACATCCAACCGGCCGCCCAACCGGTCGTCCAACCGGCCGTCCCCTTCCCCGCCGCGCTAACCGATGACGACCGCCCGCATTTCGCCGTGACGCGCGAGACGCGGGAGACGGGCGCGCCGCCGCGACGCGGGATGCTCGGCGGCTTTTTCGGCGGGCTCGTCGCCGCGGCGCTCGCGGTGCTGCTTGTCGCGCAGCTCGCGTGGTGGCAGCGCGAAACCGTGATGATCTACTGGCCGGTCACGCAGAGCTGGTTCCGGCAGGCGTGCGCGCCGCTCGGCTGCAGACTCACGCCGCCGCGCGCGATTGACGGCCTGCGGCTCGACGCGACCGACCTGCGCCAGATCGACGGCCCGCGCACGCTCGAGCTGAAGGTGCCGCTGACGAACCGCTACCGCGTCGCGCTCGCCTATCCGTCGCTCGAGCTGACGCTGCTCGACGACACGAATCACGTGACCGTGCGCCGCGTGCTCGCACCGCGCGACTACGTGCGCCCGGGCACGCCGATCGACGCCGGGCTGCCGCCCGGCACGACGCAGACGATGGTCGTCCGCCTCGACACGAACGGCACGCCCGCCTCGAATTTCCGCGTCCAGATCTTCTATCCGTGACGCCCCGCGGCGCGCGCATGCGCGCCGTCTCAACCCGCGCGCCGCAGCGGCGCGCTATTTCGGAGCACGAACATGAGCAAAGTTACGCTGGGTGGCAACCCGATCGATCTCGCCGGCACGTTCCCGGCCGTCGGCTCGCAAGCCCCCGACTTCAAGCTGGTCGGCAAGGACCTCGCCGATCTGTCGCTCGCCAGCTTCGCCGGCAAGCGCAAGGTGCTGAACATCGTCCCGAGCCTCGACACGCCGACCTGCGCGACGTCGACCCGCAAGTTCAACGAAGCCGCGTCGTCGCTCGACAACACGGTCGTGGTCGTCGTGTCGGGCGACCTGCCGTTCGCCGCCACGCGCTTCTGCACGACCGAAGGCCTCGCGAACGTCGTGACGGCTTCGACGTTCCGCAGCGGCCGCGCCTTCGCAAACGCCTACGGCGTCGACGTGACGAGCGGCCCGCTGAACGGCCTGACGGCCCGCGCGGTCGTCGTGCTCGACGCGCAGGACAAGGTGATCCACGCGCAGCTCGTCGACGAAATCAAGGACGAGCCGAACTACGACGCAGCGCTCGCCGCACTGAAGTAATCCGCTGCCACCCGACCCTGCCGCGCGAGGCCGGACGGCCTGCGCGCGCCGCTCGGGTGGCCGCTCCCCTTTGCTCTCTACAGGAACGCACGCCTTGACTACGCTGATTTGCGGCTCGCTCGCCTACGACAACATCATGACCTTCGAAGGCCGGTTTCGCGAGCACATCCTGCCCGACCAGGTTCACCTTCTGAACGTGAGCTTCCTCGTGCCGACGATGCGTCGCGAATTCGGCGGTTGCGCGGGGAACATCGCTTACGCGCTGCACATGCTCGGCGGCGACGCGCGCATCATGGCGACGGTCGGCGCGAACGACGCCGATCGCTATCTCGAGCGTCTCGACAGCCTCGGCCTGTCGAAGGCCAGCGTGCGCGTGGTGCCCGAAACGCACACCGCGCAGGCAATGATCACGACCGATCTCGACAACAACCAGATCACCGCATTCCACCCGGGCGCGATGATGGTGTCGCACCTGAACCGCGCGGACGAAGTGGCGGGCGTGAAGCTCGGCATCGTCGCGCCGGACGGCTTCGACGGGATGGTCCAGCACGCCGAGCAGTTCGCGAAGGCCGGCGTCCCGTTCGTCTTCGATCCGGGCCAGGGCCTGCCGCTGTTCGACGGTGCGACGCTGCGCCGCATCATTGAACTCGCGACCTTTGTCGCGGTCAACGACTACGAGGGCAAGCTCGTCAGCGACAAGACGGGCTGGTCCGAACAGGACATCGCCAGCCGGGTTCAGGCGCTGATCATCACGCGCGGCGAGCACGGCTCGACCATTCTTCACAAAAACGGCGAAGAACAGATTCCGGTCGTGCAAGCAGAACGTGTCGTGGATCCGACCGGCTGCGGCGACGCCTTCCGGGGCGGCCTGCTGTACGGCATCGAGAATGGCCTCGACTGGGCAACCACGGGCCGTCTCGCGAGCCTGATGGGCTCGATCAAGATTGCCCACCAGGGGCCCCAGACTTACGCACTGACGCGCGCCGAAATCGACGCGCGCTTCGAGGCTGCCTTCGGGTACAGTCTCAAATGAATATTGTGGGAGAGCAAAGATGTTGACCAAAAAAACCCTCACGCTCGCGGCCATGCTGACCGCCACGCTGACGCTCGCCGGCTGCTTCACGGCGCCGGGCTCGGCGGATGTCTATAGCGTCGGCCAGGCGCAGCGCGAGCAGACCGTCCGCATGGGCACGGTCGAAAGCGTCCGTGCGGTGCGCATCCAGTCCGACGGCGGCGGCAGCGCGATCGGCACGCTCGGCGGCGGCGCACTCGGCGCGGTCGCGGGCAGCGCGATCGGCGGCGGCAAGGGGTCGATCCTGACGGCCATTGCGGGCGGCCTCGTCGGCGCGGTCGCGGGCAACGCGGTCGGCGAAAACCTCGGCACGGCGAACGGTGTCGAAATCACCGTGCGCCTCGATAACGGCGACCTGCGCTCGATCACGCAGGCGGCAAGCGGCGAAATGTTCCGCGCCGGCGAGCGTGTGCGACTGCTGTCGAGCGGCGGCGTCACGCGCGTCACGCACTAACGAGCATCCTCAGCACGCGGCGCAAGCCGCGGTCGAACGCATGTGCGAAGCTGCACATGCGTTTTTTTTTCGTCCGCTATTCGCTGCCGGCCGCCGGCCGCTGGTCGGCGCTTCGATGAATACGGACGAAAAAAATCCCGCCACCTGAGCCAGATGGCGGGATCGATTGAGTAGCGCTACTCAACCCACGGACACCGCATGAGTGTCCGGGTGGTACTGGCCAGCCGCGATTACGGACGGCTGCCGGTCGGGAACGGCCATGCCGCTGCCGGGTTGAGCGCGGTCTTCACGCCCGATGCCGGCGCAACCGATGCGGTCGACGCGGTGGTTGCCGGTGCAGCCTTCTTCACGACGGCCTTCTTCGGAGCAGCAGCCTTCTTCGCCGGGGCAGCAGCCTTCGGTGCGGCAGCCTTCTTCGCAGGGGCAGCCTTCTTGGCAGGCGCAGCCTTCTTCGCAGCGGCCTTCTTCGCAGGCGCAGCCTTTTTGGCGGCAGCCTTCTTCGCCGGCGCGGCCTTCTTCGCAGCAGCCTTCTTCGCCGGTGCTGCCTTCTTCGCAGCAACCTTCTTCACTGCGACTTTCTTGGCTGCAACCTTCTTCGCAGCGGCCTTCTTCGCCGGTGCTGCCTTCTTCGCGGCAACCTTCTTCACCGCGACTTTCTTCGCAGCGACCTTCTTGGCTGCAACCTTCTTCGTTGCGACCTTCTTGGCTGCAACCTTCTTCGCAGCGGCCTTCTTCGCCGGTGCTGCCTTCTTCGCGGCAACCTTCTTCACCGCGACCTTCTTGGCAGCAACCTTCTTCACCGCGGCAGCCTTCTTGGCCGGAGCAGCCTTCTTCGCAACGGTCTTCTTGGCGGCAACCTTCTTCGCAGCCGGTTTTTTCTTGGCAGTAGCCATGTTGTTCTCCTTCAGGTTCAGATGAGAGTCAGTTCAAACTACACCCTTCGTCAAAACCCGCTTCCCGCGGACGCTGTTCAGCACGTGCGCTTCGAAGCGGGCTATTCATCGGCGTACGCGGATACCGCGCGCTTACGCTAATGAATACGGTATGGCGCGCGTGACCCCATGGCCTCGCGCGCCAAATCAAGTCGGTAGCCGGCGCACCTCGCGCCGCTACCCCTAATCGCTTGATAAAGCGGACCGCCACACGGCCGTCCGCTTTTTCCGGAGGGAAGTTTGCCCATCCCACTGAAGGGTTCGCAAAGTGCCGATCATGTCGTTGGGCCGTTAAGGCACCGGGCATGCTTTGCATCAGGCGTTCTTGCTCCTAAACCTTGGGCCGGGGCCGAGAGGCCGCCGGCTGCTCACATCATGTGACGGGTTCGCTGCTGCGGGTTATTCCCAGGACAGCGCGCCGCCCGTCTGATACTCGATCACACGCGTCTCGAAGAAGTTGCGTTCCTTCTTCAGGTCGATCATCTCGCTCATCCACGGGAACGGGTTTTCCTCGTTCGGATACAGCGGGTCGAGGCCGATCTGCTGGCAACGGCGGTTGCTGATGAAGCGCAGATAGCTCTTGAACATCGACGCGTTCAAACCCAGCACGCCGCGCGGCATCGTGTCCTCGGCGTAGCGGTATTCGAGTTCGACAGCCTGCTTGAACAGCTCGCGGATCTCGGCGCGGAATTCCGCGGTCCAGAGATGCGGGTTCTCGAGCTTGATCTGATTGATCAGGTCGATGCCGAAATTGCAGTGCATCGACTCGTCGCGCAGGATGTACTGATATTGCTCTGCAGCACCCGTCATCTTGTTCTGGCGGCCGAGCGCGAGGATCTGCGTGAAGCCGACATAGAAGAACAGGCCTTCCATGATGCAGGCGAACACGATCAGCGACTTCAGCAGCTTCTGGTCCGCTTCGAGCGTGCCGGTCTTGAAGGCCGGATCCGTCAGCGTGTGGATGAACGGGATCAGGAATTCGTCCTTCGCGCGGATCGACGTGACCTCGTGGTACGCGTTGAAGATCTCGCCTTCGTCGAGACCGAGCGATTCGACAATGTATTGATACGCGTGCGTGTGGATCGCCTCTTCGAACGCCTGGCGCAGCAGGAACTGCCGGCACTCGGGCGCCGTGATGTGGCGGTACGTGCCGAGCACGATGTTGTTCGCGGCGAGCGAATCGGCCGTCACGAAGAAGCCGAGGTTGCGCTTGACGATGCGGCGCTCGTCCTCGGTCAGACCGTTCGGGTCCTTCCACAGTGCGATGTCGCGGGACATGTTGATTTCCTGCGGCATCCAGTGGTTCGCGCAACCGGCCAGATACTTTTCCCACGCCCACTTGTACTTGAACGGCACCAGCTGATTGACGTCAGTCTGGCCGTTGATGATGCGCTTGTCCGCAACGTTGACCCGCGCTTCCGAACCCGCAGCGGGAACAGCCGATGCTTGCGGCGGCACCGCGAGATCGCCTTCGAAAATGTCGCGGGCCTGATGGGCGGCAGGCGCTGTCGCCTGCAGTCCGACAGCCATCCCAGCGGAGGTGCGCAACGCGTTCTGCTGCGCTCCGCTCGCGGGGGTTACGGCAGTCTTCTCGTCATCCCAGTTGAGCATAAATTCTCACCATCAATTTAGAACGGTTTGTACCATCTTTTCCTGAGCGATAAAAGGGTTCGCTCACGAAAAATCCTTTTTTCGATTCGCGTTGCGACCTCGATACAACACTTTGAGCAACGCATCGTCGTTCATGCAGAGCGCGACGCGTGTCGCACATGTATCGCGAGGTGCGCTCGACGCATCGAACGCTGATCGAAACGCGACGTCGTCGGGGATGTTTCGATCGCTCGTCACTGCCTGCAACGCGAATGCCGCGTTACAGATTCCTTATCATTTTTTTAGTTGAGAGCGGCGCACACTTCAACCTCCATCGGTTGTCGTGCGCGCCGCACGAACCTTAGTTCATACGCGCTGCGTTACTGGCAGGCTTCGCACTCGTCGAAACCCGCATCGCCCGGACGCATCGTGCATACCGGACCGTCTGCTTCGACCGGCGCCAGCGCCGCTGCCGCATTGACCGCGCCCGACGATGCATCGCCACCTGCCGCACCGAAACCGCCTGCCGCGCCTTGCGCGCCGCCGCTGCTCGAGCCGCCCGCACCGCCCGTCGGCACCGCGTTCAGCGCGCCGTGCGCGACCGTCGACTTCTCGACGTGCGTCGCCGCCATCGTGCGGAGGTAGTAGGTCGTCTTCAGACCGCGCAGCCACGCGAGCTTGTAGACCTCGTCGAGTTTCTTGCCCGACGCGCCGCCCATGTAGATGTTCAGCGACTGCGCCTGGTCGATCCACTTCTGGCGACGCGATGCCGCTTCGACCAGCCACGTCGGGTCGACTTCGAACGCGGTCGCGTAGATCGCGCGGAGGTCGGCCGGGATGCGGTCGATGCGCGACAGCATGCCGTCGAAGTACTTCAGGTCGGCGACCATCACTTCGTCCCACAGGCCGCGTTCCTTCAGGTCGCGCACGAGGTACTCGTTGACCACCGTGAACTCGCCCGACAGGTTCGACTTCACGTACAGGTTCTGGAAGGTCGGCTCGATGCACGCCGACACGCCGATGATGTTCGAGATCGTCGCCGTCGGCGCGATCGCGACGCAGTTCGAGTTGCGCATGCCGTGTGCCGCGATCCGCGAGCGCAGCGTCGTCCAGTCGAGCGACTCCGACGTGTCGACCTCGACGTAGCCGCCGCGTGCTTCCGTCAGCAGCTTCAGCGTGTCCTGCGGGAGGATGCCGCGATCCCACAGCGAGCCACGGTAGCTCGAGTAGCGACCGCGTTCCTCGGCCAGCTCGGTCGACGCGTAGTACGCGTAGTAGCAGACCGCTTCCATCGAGCGATCGGCGAACTCGACCGCCGCTTCCGACGCGTACGGCGTGCGCAGCAGGTGCAGGCAGTCCTGGAAGCCCATGATGCCCATGCCGACCGGACGGTGCTTTAGGTTCGAGTTACGCGCCTTCGGCACCGCGTAGTAGTTGATGTCGATCACGTTGTCGAGCATGCGCATCGCGACGCTGATCGTGCGCTTGAGCTTGTCGTGGTCGAGCGCGTAGCTGCCGTCGGCCTGCTTCACCAGGTGGGCGACGAGGTTCACCGAGCCCAGGTTGCACACCGCGATTTCGGTGTCGCTCGTGTTCAGCGTGATTTCCGTGCACAGGTTCGACGAATGGACGACGCCGACGTGCTGCTGCGGCGAACGCACGTTGCACGGATCCTTGAACGTGATCCACGGGTGGCCCGTTTCGAACAGCATGCCGAGCATCTTGCGCCAGAGTTGCTGCGCCGGGATCTTCTTGAACAGCTTGATCTCGCCGCGCGCGACCTTGTCTTCGTAAGCCGTGTAAGCCGCCTCGAACTCCGCGCCGAACTTGTCGTGCAGATCCGGGCAGGTCGACGGCGAGAACAGCGTCCAGTCGGCGCCTTCCATCACGCGCTTCATGAACAGGTCGGGAATCCAGTTCGCCGTGTTCATGTCGTGCGTGCGGCGGCGGTCGTCGCCGGTGTTCTTGCGCAGCTCGAGGAACTCCTCGATGTCGAGGTGCCACGATTCGAGGTACGCGCACACCGCGCCCTTGCGCTTGCCGCCCTGGTTGACCGCGACGGCCGTGTCGTTGACAACCTTCAGGAACGGCACCACGCCTTGCGACTTGCCGTTCGTGCCCTTGATATGCGAGCCGAGCGCACGCACGCGGGTCCAGTCGTTGCCGAGACCGCCGGCGAACTTCGACAGCAGCGCGTTTTCCTTCAGCGCTTCATAGATGCCGTCGAGGTCGTCCGCGACCGTCGTCAGGTAGCACGACGACAGCTGCGAGCGGTGCGTGCCCGAGTTGAACAGCGTCGGCGTCGAGCTCATGAAGTCGAAGCTCGACAGCACGTTGTAGAACTCGATCGCGCGCGTTTCGCGGTCGATCTCGTTCAGCGACAGGCCCATCGCGACGCGCATGAAGAATGCCTGCGGCATTTCGATGCGGGTGCCTTCGACGTGCAGGAAGTAGCGGTCGTACAGCGTCTGCAGGCCGAGGTAGCCGAACTGCAGGTCGCGGTTCGCGTCGAGCGCTTCGCCGAGACGCTTCAGGTCGAACTGCAGCAGCTTGTCGTCGAGCAGGCCGGCATCGACGCCGCGCTTCAGGAACTGCGGGAAGTATTCCGTGTAGCGGGTCGCCATCTCGGCCTGGAGCACTTCCTCGCCGAGGATCTCGCGGCGGATCGTGTGCAGCAGGATGCGGGCCGTGACCTGGCTGTACGCCGGGTCCTTTTCGATCATCGTGCGCGCCGCGAGGATCGCCGAGTCGTAGACCTGGCTCATCGGCACGCCGTCGTACAGGTTCTTCACCGTCTCCGCGACGATCGGGTCAGGGTTAACCGCAGCGCCGAGACCGGCGCATGACGACACGATCAGCTCGCGCAGCGCGTTCATGTCGAGCGGGCGCGCGACGCCGTTGTCGACCACGTTGATGCCCGCGCTCGCCTCGCCGCCCGCTGCGGCCGCTTCTTCGCCTGCGTGCTGGCGCTCGAGGTGACGCTTCTCGCGATACAGCACGTACGCACGCGCGACGTTGTGCTCGCCGCCGCGCATCAGCGCGAGTTCGACCTGATCCTGGATGTCTTCGATATGGAACGTACCGCCGTTCGGACGGCTGCGCACGAGCGCGCGCACGACGTTGTGCGTGAGCTGCTCGACCTGCTCGCGCACGCGCGCCGATGCCGCGCCCTGCCCGCCGTTGACGGCCAGGAAAGCCTTGGTCACCGCGATCGCGATCTTCGAAGGCTCGAACGACACCACACTGCCGTTGCGGCGGATCACCTTGTAGTCGGCGAACGTGGCCTGCGGCGCGAGCGCCTTCGCGCCCTGTTCGGTCCCGCCGAGCGGACGGCTCGAGGCGCTCTCGTACTGGGACGTCGCGTTGTCGGTGGTTTGCATGTGCAAAGCTCCTGGTGTTGGATGGTGCGGAGAGAACCGCGGATTAAAACGAACGCTGCGCGATGGAGTGCGCGAGCGGTAAGAGGCGAGCGATGCGGCGGGGACGCCGGTGCGGTCGATGCGCGACAACCGAGCCGGTCGTGTGCTTCGTCATGTGTACCCCTGCCCCGTCGAAGTTCGCTGCGCTTGATCGCGACGCCCGGACCGCCCGGCCCTGGCGCGCCGCCCTGAGAACCCTGTCCGCCGGCGTTGGCCGCCGGCCGGTGCCGCTCGGGTTTCCCCTGCGACACACACTATATCTAGTACAGAACCGCTCAACTGGCACCAAGTATAGTGGACATTCGGACGAGGTCAAAACGGATAATTTGCGCTGAAGGTATTGACATCACCCCCGCCCCGCGCAGGCGCAGACGTGACAAGGCATTGGTCGGAAAAATTTTTTTCGCGGGCTCGAAAACCCTGCGCTCAGTGCTGACGGAAAGGAAAGTATTCGGCCGAAAAGCCGGCATCGCCTGCGAAGCGTTGCCAATCGAAATGCGGACCCGGGTCGGTCTTGCGGCCCGGCGCGACGTCGGAATGCCCGGCCACCGCATCGATCGGGTAGCGCGCGGCGAGCGTGCGGGCGAGCACGCCGAGCGTCGCGTACTGCGCCGGGTCGAACGGCACGTCGTCCGCGCCCTCGAGCTCGATGCCGATCGAGAAGTCGTTACAGCGCGGCCGGCCGAAGAATTCCGACGAGCCCGCATGCCACGCGCGCTCGTCGCACGACACGAACTGCACGAGTTCGCCGTCGCGGCGGATCAGGAAGTGCGCGGACACGCGCACGCCGCGCAGGTGGCTCTGGTAATAGGGATGCGCATCGCAATCGAGGCGATTCAGGAACAGCGACTCGATCGCGTCGCCGCCGAACTCGCCGGGCGGCAGGCTGATGTTGTGGACGACGACGAGCGTCGGCACCGCGCCCGCGGGCCGCGCCTCGAAATTCGGCGACGGCGCGTGGCGCGCTTCGCGCACCCAGCCGTGTGCGTCGACCGACAGCAGCGCTGCGTCGCTCATCGCGCGTCGTGGCCGCTCGCGCGTGCGCCGTGGCGCCGCGCATGGTCGGTGCTGCAGAAGTATTCGCCGCCCGCGGCGACGGCGTCGCCCTTCGGCGCATGCACGCCGCATTCGGCGCAGCGCACCATCGGCTCGGGTAGCGAGCGCGTGCCGCCGTTCGGGCGTGCCGCACCCGCGCCGCCGGGCGCGTCGGCGCCGTCACCGCGGCCGGTGCGCGCGTGCGCTTGCTCCTGGGCCTGGCGCAGCTTGCGCGCAAGCCACGAGCCCGCGAAGAGAAGAAGAATCAGGAGAAGAATCTGTCGCATCGGAAACCTGCGTTCAAACCACGGAGCGGTGCAGCAGCACCTCGAAAACGAACCGGCTGCCGACATACGCGAGCAGCAGCGCCGCGAACGACACGAGCACCCAGCGCGCGGCGCCGCGCCCGCGCCAGCCCGACGTCTTGCGGGCGACCAGCAGGCCGCCGAACATCAGCCACGACAGCACCGCAAACACGGTCTTGTGATCGAGCCGCATCGCGCGTGCATCGACCTGCTCGCTGAACAGGATCCCCGATGCGAGCGTCAGCGTCAGCAGCACGAAGCCGGCGCCGATCAGGCGGAACAGCAGCTTCTCGAGCGTGAGCAGCGGCGGCAGCGTTTCGAGCCAGCTCGCGATCCAGCCGGTCGAGCCGTCGCGCCCGCCGCTCCTGAGCGACTGCAGGCGCCGCTCGACCATCAGCATCAGGACCGCGTGCAGCGCGGCGATCGCAAAGAGGCCGTACGCGATGTTCGCGATCAGGAAGTGCATCTTGAACAGCGGCGCCGCGGCATAAGGCAGCACCCGCACGCCGCCGAACAGCAGCGGCAGCAGCGACGCGCCGCACGCGAGCGGCAGCACCAGCAGGCGCAGGCTGTCGAGCGGGAAGAAGAAGCTCTCGATCCAGTAGATGCCGGCGCCGAGCCAGAACATCGCCGACAACGCGAACGCGAACCCGAAGATCATCGCGTCGTGCGGGAAGATCGTCATGTGCAGCAGCACGCCGTGCGCGACGAGCGCCGCGAACAGCAGCGCGCGGCCGGCCGCGCTCATCCCCGACGCGGCGGACGCCGGAACCGGCACGGCGGGCACGCTCGCGACGAGCGGCGTCGCGCCCTGGCGGTGCGTGCGCCAGCCTGCGACGGCGAGGCCGCCGTACAGGAATGCGGTGAGGGCATACAGTACAATATCCATGTTCGAAGTTTACACTAGGCCCCCTTCCCGCGACGGCTCCCTTTGTTCGGTTCCGTTGCGCCTTCGGGCCCCACTGTCCAACGCTCCCCATGCTCGACAATCTCACTCAACGGATGGCGCGCGTCGTCAAGACGCTGCGCGGCGAGGCCCGGCTTACCGAGGCGAACACCCAGGAAATGCTCCGCGAGGTGCGTCTCGCGCTGCTCGAGGCCGACGTCGCGTTGCCCGTCGTGCGCGAATTCATCGCCAAGGTCAAGGAAAAGGCGCTCGGCGAGGAAGTGATCAGCAGCCTGTCGCCGGGTCAGGCGCTCGTCGGCGTGGTCCAGAAGGAACTGACCGCCGTGATCGGCGGCGACTACGAAGGCAAGGCCGCCGAGCTGAACCTCGCGGTCACGCCGCCCGCCGTGATCCTGATGGCGGGTCTGCAGGGCGCCGGCAAGACCACGACCGTCGGCAAGCTCGCGAAGCTGCTGCGCGAGAAGCACAAGAAAAAGGTGCTGACGGTCTCGTGCGACGTGTATCGCCCGGCCGCCATCATGCAGTTGAAAACGGTGAGCGAACAGGTCGGCGCCGACTTCTTCCCGTCCACGCCGGACCAGAAGCCCGTCGACATCGCGGTCGCGGCCGTCGACTGGGCGAAGCGCCACTACCATGACGTGCTGATCGTCGACACGGCCGGCCGGCTCGGTATCGACGAGGCGATGATGCAGGAAATCGCCGCGCTGCACGGCACGCTGAAGCCGGCTGAAACGCTGTTCGTCGTCGACGCGATGCTCGGCCAGGACGCGGTCAACACCGCGAAGGCGTTCAACGACACGCTGCCGCTCACCGGCGTCGTGCTGACCAAGCTCGACGGCGATTCGCGCGGCGGTGCCGCGCTGTCGGTGCGCCACATCACCGGCAAGCCGATCAAGTTCGTCGGTGTCGCCGAAAAGCTCGACGGCCTCGAGGTGTTCCACCCGGATCGCATGGCGAACCGGATCCTCGGCATGGGCGACATCCTCGCGCTGGTCGAGGAAGCGCAGCGCGGCGTCGACGTGCAGGCCGCGCAGAAGCTCGCCGACAAGGTAAAGAAAGGCGGCGACTTCGACCTGAACGATTTCCGCGCGCAGATCTCGCAGATGAAGAACATGGGCGGCCTGTCGTCGCTGATGGACAAGCTGCCCGCGCAATTCCAGCAGGCAGCGGCCGGTGCCGACATGGGCCAGGCCGAGAAGTCGATCCGCCGGATGGAAGGCATCATCAGCTCGATGACGCCCGCCGAGCGCGCGAAACCCGAGATCATCAAGGCGACGCGCAAGCGCCGCATTGCGGCCGGCGCGGGTGTGCCGGTGCAGGAAGTCAACCGGATGCTGAACCAGTACGACCAGATGCGTACGATGATGAAGAAGCTGAAGGGCGGCAACATGCAGAAGATGATGCGCGGCCTGAAGGGCATGATGCCCGGCATGCGCTGATCGCGCCCATCGGCCGGCGCGCGGGTTTTTGCTGTAGCGCGCGCCGTCCGTTCTGCTTCATTCTTATTTGTATACCGACTGCTCGCCAGAACACATGAACCGCGAAGAAGCCCTCCACATTTTCGACCACTCCGAAGAGATCGTCTCGGCAGACGCCGTCAATGCTTCGATCTCCAGGATGGCCGACGCGATCCGCGCCGAGATCGGTGACGCGTTCCCGCTCGTTCTTTCGGTGATGGGCGGCGCCGCCGTGTTTACCGGGATGCTGCTGCCGCGCCTCGATTTCCCGCTGGAATTCGACTACATCCACCTGACCCGCTACCGCAACACGACGCAGGGCAGCCCGGAGATGCACTGGCGCGTCGCGCCGCGCGAATCGGTGAAGGACCGGATCGTGCTCGTGCTCGACGACATCCTCGACGAAGGCGAGACGATGGCCGCGATCCGCGACCGCATCCTCGACATGGGCGCGACGCGCTTCATGTCCGCCGTGCTGTGCGAGAAGACGCTCGCGAAGGCGAAACCGCTGCATCCCGACTTCTGCGGCTTCCCGGTGCCGGACCGCTACGTGTTCGGCTGCGGGATGGACGCGAAAGGCTACTGGCGCAACCTGCCGACGATCCGCGCGCTGACCGCGAACGTCTGACCGCCCGGCCTGCAATAAAGAAAAGCGGCGCTCCGGTTTCCCGGAGCGCCGCTTTTTTTCATCGGCCGCGCCACCCGTGCTACAGCTGGTGCACGAACGCCCGGATGCCGGCCAGCAGCATCTCGACCGAGATCGCGACGAGCACGAGGCCCATCAGCCGCTCGAACGCCGCAACGGTCCGCTCGCCGAGCCACTGCTGGATCCGTTCGGCCAGCACCAGCGTGATCGCGCAGACGATCATCGTGACCGTCAGCGCGCCGACCCACTCGAACATCTTGCCCGGCGCCTGCGACGTCAGCAGCATCACCGTCGCGAGCGCGGACGGCCCGGCAAGCGCGGGAATCGCGAGCGGCACGATGAAGGGTTCGCCACCCGCGCGCGGATCGGTGCCGAGCGCGCCGTCCGGATGCGGAAAGATCATCCGCAGCGCGATCAGGAACAGCACGATCCCGCCGCCGAGCCGCAGCGACAGATCGGTGAGGCTCATCATCCGCAGGAAGCGGTCGCCGACCACCATGAAGAACAGCAGGATCACGAACGCGATCCCCACCTCGCGCAGGATCAGCTTCACGCGCCGCTCGCGCGGCACGTCCCGCATCGCCGTGATGAACAGCGGGATGTTGCCGAGCGGATCCGTAATCAGCACGAGGAGCACGGTGGCCGACAGGAAGGTGTATTCCACCGTGTCCCCCGGTCGCGGCGCTTAGTGCGCGAGCGCGGCGCGGATCTTCTCCGTCACCGTCGCCGCAGCCTCGTCCGCCGGCAGCAGCGTCGCCTCCGCGTCGCGGCGGCCCTGGTACTCGATCTTGCCTTCCTTCAGGCCGCGCTCGCCGATCACCAGGCGATGCGGCACGCCGATCAGTTCCCAGTCGGCGAACATTACGCCCGGGCGCTCGCCGCGATCATCGAGGATCACGTCGATGCCGGCGGCGGCCAGTTCCGCGTACAGCCTGTCGGCGGCCTCGCGGACCATGTCGCTGCGATCGTAGCCCATCGGGCACAGCACGACCTCGAACGGCGCGATCGACTCGGGCCAGATGATGCCGCGGTCGTCGAAGTTCTGTTCGATCGCCGCGCCGAGAATCCGCGTGATGCCGACGCCGTAGCAGCCCATCAGCATCGGCTGCGGCTTGCCCGATTCATCGAGGAACGTCGCGCCCATCGCTTCCGAATACTTGGTGCCGAGCTGGAACACGTGACCGACTTCGATGCCGCGGCAGATGTCGATCGTGCCCTTGCCGTCCGGCGACGGATCGCCCTTCTTCACGTCGCGCACATCGGCGACTTCCGGTTCCGGCAGGTCGCGGCCCCAGTTCACGCCCGCGATGTGATAGTCGACCTCGTTCGCGCCGACGACGAAATCGCTCATGTTCGCGACCGTGCGATCGGCGATCACCTTCACCGGCTTCTTCGTGCCGACCGGGCCGAGATAGCCCGGCGGCGTGCCGAACCAGTCGACGATTTCCTGCTCAGTCGCGAAGCGGTGGTTCTTCAGCCCCGGCAGCTTCGACACCTTGATCTCGTTCAGGTCGTGGTCGCCGCGCAGCATGATGAGCCAGATGGTCGGCTCGGCGCCTTCGTTTTCGGTGGCGAGCACGATCGACTTGATCGTGCGCTCGAGCGGGATCGCCAGCAGTTCGGCGACCGCTTCGCACTTCGCCTTGCCGGGCGTCGCGACCTTCTCCATCGCTTCGGCCGGCGCGGCACGCTCGGCGATCAACGGCAGCGCTTCGGCCGCTTCGATGTTCGCCGCGAAGTCGGACGTCGGGCAGTAGGCAATCGCGTCCTCGCCGGTATCGGCGATCACGTGGAACTCGTGCGAGAAGTTGCCGCCGATCGAGCCGCTGTCGGCCGCGACCGCCCGGAACTCGAGGCCGAGGCGCGTGAAGATGCGCACGTACGCGTCGTACATCTTGCGATACGACTCGTTCAGGCCGGCCGTGTCCTTGTCGAACGAATACGCGTCCTTCATGAGGAATTCGCGGCCGCGCATCACGCCGAAGCGCGGACGGATCTCGTCGCGGAACTTCGTCTGGATCTGGTAGAAGTTCACCGGCATCTGCCGGTAGCTCTTGATCTGGTTGCGCGCGATGTCGGTGACGACTTCCTCATGCGTCGGCCCGATCACGAAGTCGTTGTCCTTGCGGTCCTTGAAGCGCAGCAGCTCGGGGCCGTACTGCTCCCAGCGGCCCGACTCCTGCCACAGCTCGGCCGGCTGCACGGCCGGCATCAGCAGCTCGATGGCGCCTGCCCGGTTCATTTCCTCGCGCACGATCGCTTCGACCTTGCGAATCGAACGCAGGCCGACCGGCAGGTAGTTATAGATGCCGCCGGCGACACGACGGATCATGCCGGCGCGCACCATCAGCTTGTGGCTGACGATCTCTGCGTCGGCCGGTGCTTCTTTGAGGGTGCCGATAAAGAAACGGGAAGCTTTCATGCGGACGGTTCCAAATACGGCGCCCCCAGGCGGGGCGCCCGAAAAAGTTTCAAGGTGAAAAAGCTGCGCGCGACGAACGACGATGGCGCAGATGACGTAGCAGACAAATCAGGGACAATTCAGCCGCCGTACCCCGCGCGGATTCGCTCCGTCACGGTGCGCAGCGCCCGTTATCTGTTTATAATCAAAGCAATTTTAAAGGATTCGAAGGTGGTTGTATGCTGGATCGTGAAGGCTTTCGCCCGAACGTCGGCATCATCCTCTTGAACGCGCGCAACGAGGTGTTTTGGGGCAAGCGGCTCCGCGAGCATTCCTGGCAGTTTCCTCAAGGTGGGATCAAGTACGGCGAGACCCCCATGCAGGCGATGTACCGGGAGCTGCACGAGGAAACCGGCCTGCACCCGGAACACGTCAAGATAATCGGCCGCACCCGCGACTGGTTGCGTTACGAGGTGCCTGACAAGTTCATCAAACGCGAAGTACGCGGCCATTACCGCGGCCAGAAGCAGATCTGGTTCCTGCTGCGGATGGTCGGACGCGATTGCGACATTTGCTTGCGCGCGACCGATCACCCGGAGTTCGATGCGTGGCGCTGGAACGAGTACTGGGTGCCACTCGATGCGGTGATCGAGTTCAAGCGGGATGTCTATCAGTTGGCGCTGACGGAACTGTCACGCTTCCTGCGCCGCCCGGCGCAGCGAGCCGACAAGCCGCAGGGGCCGCGTCCGTCGTCGCGCTATCCGCGCGTGATCGGCACGCAGTCCCAGCAGACGCTGACGATTGTCGACACATCGGTGGTCTGTTCGGAGATCGAAGTGGAGGCGAGCACGCTCGATGAGATGCCGCCCCGCGTGATCGTCGGCAAATGACGAGTCGGACTGCATGACCGGGCGCGACCTTGGTGTCGCGCCCTTTTTTTACGAGGAATGCATATTGAAAGCGATTGCTCTCGCGCTCGCATCGGTTGTCGCTGCGGCCACGCTGGCCGGTTGCGCCAATTCGAAAGCGCCGTCCAACAAGGACGACAGCGAGTTCGTCTATCTGCTCGACCGTAAGGGTGAGTGGAAGGAAAACCCGGTCGACACGCTGCCGGCCCTGCCGCAAGCGGGCGACCTGCTGCCCTTCACCGTGTCGCAGAACACGCCGCTCAAGTTCTTCGTGGATGCGAAGTCGCTCGCGGTCGGCACCGACGGCATCGTGCGCTACGCAGTCGTCATCACGAGCCCGGCCGGCGCGCGCAACGTGAACTACGAAGGCATCCGCTGCGACACCTACGAATGGCGTCAGTATGCAGGCCTGAATTCGGATCACGACGGCTGGGACCGCACGGTCGAGAACGACTGGCGTCGCATCGAGAACGGCGAACTGAACTCGTATCACTCGGCGCTGTACCAGGACTACTTCTGCTCGAACAAGATGCCGCAGGGCACGACCAAGCAGATCATCGAGAACATCAAGTTCCACCGCACGGCGATGAGCCAGCTGCGCTGACGGCGCAACGCAGGCCGCCTGGCCGGTCCTGCGCCGCCCCGTCGCAACGAAAAAGCCCGCGCAAATGCGGGCTTTTTTGCTTTTTGGCTTTTGGGCTGTCTCGCGACGCCGGGCCGAACCGTTACACCAGCACGAGGTTGTCGCGGTGAATCAGCTCCGGCTCCAGCATGTAGCCGAGCACCGTCTCGATCTCGCCGCTCGGCTTGCGATGAATCAGCTTCGTTTCCGCGCTGCTGTAGTTCGTGAGGCCGCGCGCCACTTCACGCCCGTCGGGGCCGACGCAGGCGATGACCTCGCCGCGCGCGAACGCGCCCTGCACGCCGATCACGCCGATCGGCAGCAGGCTCTTGCCGCCGGCCGTCAGCTTCTCGACCGCGCCCGCATCGATCACGACGTGCCCGCGCACCTGCAGGTGATCGGCCATCCATTGCTTGCGCGCGGCCATCCGCGCGGTGCGCGCGATCAGCTGCGTGCCGATCGCCTCGCCGGCCGCGAGCCGCACCAGCACGTCGGTTTCGCGGCCGCTCGCAATCACGGTGTTCGCGCCGCTATGCGCCGCGCGCTTCGCCGCGAGGATCTTCGTCAGCATCCCGCCGCGGCCGAGGCTCGAACCTGCGCCACCCGCCATCGCCTCGAGGTCCGGCGCGCCCGCACTGGCTTCCGCGACGAGCGTCGCGTTCGGATCCTTGCGCGGATCGGCGGTGAACAGCCCCGACTGGTCGGTCAGGATGATCAGCGCATCGCCTTCGATCAGGTTCGCGACGAGCGCGCCGAGCGTGTCGTTGTCGCCGAACTTGATTTCGTCGGTGACGACCGTGTCGTTCTCGTTGATGATCGGCACGACGCCGAGCCGCAGCAGCGTCAGCAGCGTCGAGCGCGCATTCAGGTAGCGTTCGCGATCCGCGAGGTCGGCGTGCGTGAGCAGGATCTGCGCGGTGCGGATGTCGTGCTCGGTAAAGCGGCTTTCATAGACTTGCGCGAGCCCCATCTGGCCGACCGCGGCGGCAGCCTGCAGCTCGTCGATCTCGCGCGGACGCTTGCTCCAGCCGAGCCGCTGCATCCCTTCGGCAATCGCACCCGAACTGACGAGCACCACTTCCTTGCCCTGCGCGCGCAGCGCGGCGATCTGGGCCGCCCAGCGGCCGATTGCAGCATGATCGAGCCCCTTGCCGTCGTTGGTCACGAGGCTCGAGCCCACCTTCACCACCAATCGCTTCGAATCCGCGATGATCGAACGCATCGTGCGCCGTCTCCTGTATCTGATGCCTGCCCGGCCGGGCGCGATTGAATTCCGGCACCGGGCGCGATGCCCGGTGCGTTTCGGGTCCGCTCAGGCGTCGCCGCCGGGCGTGGCCCCGCCATCGGCGGGCGGCGCGTCGCGGAACCGCACGTCCGTGGCCAGATCTTCCTCTTCCGCCGCGCGATGCGCGTCCGAATGCTCGGCGAGGTAATCGTAGATCGCGTAGCACAGCGCTTCGCAGCCCTGGCCCGTCAGCGCCGAAATCTCGAACACCGGGCCGTCCCACTCGAAGCGGGCGAGAAAATCGGCGACGCGCGCTTCACGCTCGTCTTCCGGCACCATGTCGAGCTTGTTGAGGACGAGCCAGCGCGGCTTCTCGTAGAGCGCCTCGTCGTACTTGCGCAGTTCGCCGACGATCGCCTTCGCTTCCGCGACCGGGTCGACGTTTTCGTCGAACGGGGCCAGATCGACGAGATGCAGCAGCACGCCGGTGCGCTGCAGATGTCGCAGGAACTGGTGGCCAAGGCCCGCGCCTTCGGCGGCGCCTTCGATCAGCCCCGGGATGTCGGCGATCACGAAGCTCTTGCTCGGGCCGACCCGCACGACGCCGAGGTTCGGCGCGAGCGTCGTAAACGGATAGTCGGCGATCTTCGGCTTCGCGTTCGACACCGACGAGATGAAGGTCGACTTGCCGGCGTTCGGCATGCCGAGCAGCCCGACGTCGGCGAGCACCTTCAGCTCGAGCCGCAGCATGCGCCGTTCGCCCGGTTTGCCGTCGGTCTTCTGGCGCGGCGCACGGTTCGTGCTCGACTTGAAATGCAGGTTGCCGAGACCGCCCGCACCGCCTTGCGCAAGCATCACCTGCTGGCCGTGCTCGGTCAGGTCGGCGATCAGCTCGCCGGTATCCATGTCGGTCACGACCGTGCCGACCGGCATGCGCAGCGTGACGTCGTCACCGCCCTTGCCATAGCAATCCGAGCCGCGACCGTTCTCGCCGTTGCGCGCCAGGTGCTTCTTCGCGTAACGGTAGTCGATCAGCGTGTTGATGTTGCGGTCGGCAATCGCGTAGACGTTGCCGCCCCGGCCGCCGTCGCCGCCGTCCGGCCCGCCGAACGGAACGAACTTTTCGCGGCGCATCGACGCGCTCCCATCACCTCCGTCGCCGGCGATGACTTCGATTCGTGCTTCGTCAATGAACTTCATTCGTTACTCCGACCAGTATTTCCGCTATTGTGCCGCGCGCCGGCACGCTTGAACAATCTGCCGTTCGGCCGATTGCCCGCCGCTTCGCGACAGCCGCCGGCGCGCACATGCGCCCGGCGGCCAAATAAAAAAAGGCCCCGCGAAGACTGCGGGGCCTTTCGGCTACGAAGCCCGTGGGTGCCTAACTAACTTAGGCAGCCGCCGGGACAACGATGACCAGATGCTTCTTGTCCGCGCCCTTGGTCGCGAACTTGACGTGACCGTCGACCAGCGCGAACAGGGTGTGATCCTTGCCCATGCCGACGTTCTCGCCAGCGTGCATGCGCGTACCGCGCTGACGCACGATGATGCCGCCAGCGTTGATCGCCTGGCCGCCGTACACTTTCACGCCGAGACGTTTCGACTCGGAGTCGCGGCCGTTCCGGGAAGAGCCGCCTGCCTTTTTGTGTGCCATCTGATTGCTCCTTTACCGAGGCGCTTACGCGTTGATCGCGTCGATGCGCAGCTCAGTGTAGTTCTGGCGGTGGCCGCCGTGCTTTTGGTAGTGCTTCCGGCGACGCATCTTGAAGATGGTGACCTTGGCATGACGACCGTGCGACACAACGGTGGCCTTGACGGAAGCCCCACTGACCAGCGGCGTACCGAACTTAATCGATTCGCCTTCGCCCACTGCGAGAACCTGGTCGAGCGTGATTTCAGCGTCAATGTCAGCCGGTATCTGTTCTACTTTGAGTTTTTCGCCAACGGCAACCTTGTACTGCTTGCCGCCGGTTTTTATGACCGCGTACATTGAGAACCTCACTCTGGATCCAAATTTTCCGCACACCACGCGCGGAAAACACGTGATTATACATGGGCTTAGCACCCAAGTCAAAGCCGATCCGCGATTGCCGCGCGCAGGCCCTGGCCGGACGGCCAAAATCACGGTGCGCGCGCGTCCGACAGACCGGGATATCGCGGATTGGACTTATAATCCGCCGCATCACCCATTTCGATCATCATGTCGTCGTCCACCGCCTCCCCCACCCTCAGCGCCGCCCACCTGCTCGCCCCGATCACAAGCGACATGGAGCAGGTGAATCGCGTTATCCGGCAAAGCCTCGCGTCCGACGTGCTGCTGATCAACCAGATCGCCGAGTACATCATCGGCGCGGGCGGCAAGCGGCTGCGTCCGGCCCTGCTGTTGCTCGTCGCCGGCGCGCTCGGCGAGACGTCGCACCAGCGGCACGTGCTGGCCGCCGTCGTCGAGTTCATCCACACGGCCACGCTGCTGCATGACGACGTCGTCGACGAATCCGAGCTGCGGCGCGGCCGCCAGACGGCCAACGCGCTGTTCGGCAACGCGGCGAGCGTGCTGGTGGGCGACTACCTGTATTCGCGCTCGTTCGAGATGATGGTCGGCGTCGGCAAGATGCGCGTGATGGAAATCCTGTCGGAAGCGACGACGATCATTTCCGAAGGCGAAGTGCTGCAGTTGCTGAACATGCATGACGCGGACGTCGACGAGACACGCTACATGCAGGTGATCCGTTACAAGACGGCGAAGCTGTTCGAAGCATCGGCCCGCCTCGGTGCGGTGCTCGCGGGCGCCGATGCGCCGACCGAAGCCGCCGCGGCCGAATATGGCCGCCGGATCGGCACCGCGTTCCAGATCATGGACGACTGGCTCGACTACGCGGGCACGGCCGAAGCGATGGGCAAGAACGCCGGCGACGACCTGCGCGAAGGCAAGCCGACGCTGCCGCTCATCTATCTGATCGAACGCGGCACGCCCGAACAGTCGGCGCTCGCCCGCGAGGCGATCGAACAAGGCGGCACCGATCGCTTCGACACGATTTTCGATGCGATCACGCGCTCGGGCGCGCTCGACCATACGCTCGAATGCGCGCGCCAGGAAGCACAGGCCGCTGCAGCCGCGATCACCGCGTTCCCGGATTCGATCTACAAGGAAAGCCTGCTCGCGTTGTGCTCGTACTCGACGTCGCGGCAGTCGTAAGCTCGCGGAAAACACGAGGCGATATCCTGCCTCGAAAAAATTCTTCGCCAAGGTATTCCCTTTTTAAAAAAACATCGCTATAGTTATGTTCTTGCTCGACGACGCAGCGGTCTTGAAGAAGACGGCGAAGTCGGAAGAGTCCAAATCGGGGTGTAGCTTAGCCTGGTAGAGCGCTACGTTCGGGACGTAGAGGCCGGAGGTTCGAATCCTCTCACCCCGACCAGATTTAAAAAAACCGTGCACCGCGTGCACGGTTTTTTTTTGCCTGCTTTAGCCTGATCGCGCGGGCCCTCGTGCCGCGCGCGACACATCACGGCCGCCGGCCTCTGCTATATTCCCTCCATCCCTGTCCTTCACTGCCCATTCTGACGCGTGGACCAAATTCCCTTATGGGCGCAAATCGGCGCCGTCTTCCTGCTTCTCCTCTGCTCCAGCTTCTTTTCCATTTCCGAGACCGCGATGATGGCGCTCAACCGTCATCGGCTGAAGCATCTCGCCGGCCAGGGCGTGCTCGGCGCGAAGACCACGCAAGGTCTGCTCACGCGCACCGACCTGCTGCTCAGCGTGATCCTGATCGGCAACAACCTATTCAACACGATCATCCCGGTCCTCACGACGTCGCTCGCGCTCCACACGTTCGGCCGTAACAACCTCGCGCTGTCGATCGCGACCGGCATCGTCGCGTTCCTGATCATCGTGTTCGCGGAAATCGCGCCGAAGATCGTCGGCGCGACCTTTCCCGAGCGCATCGCGCTGCCCGCGAGTCTCGTGATCGCGCCGCTGATGCGCGTGTTCAAGCCGATCGTCTGGTTCGTCAACGCGCTCGCGAACGGCGTGCTCTGGGTGCTGCGCATTAATACGAAGAAGGGCCGCGACCAACGGATGTCGGCCGACGAACTGCGCGCGATCGTGCTCGAGTCGAGCAGCTTCATGCCGACCAAGCACCGCAGCATCCTGCTCAATCTGTTCGACCTCGAGAACATCACGGTCGACGACGTGATGGTGCCGCGCCGCCAGATCGAGTCGCTCAACTTCTACGCGCCGCTCGACGACATCCTGCATCAACTCGAGACCTGCTATCACAACCGACTGGTCGTCTATGAAGGCGACATCGACAAGGTGCTGGGCGTGCTGCACGTGCGCAAGACGCTCACCGCGCTGCACAACCAGGATTTCGACCGCGAAACGTTGCGCACGCTGCTCGCGGAGCCGTACTACGTGCCGTCAGGCACGCCGGTCGTCCAGCAGCTGCAGTATTTCCAGGAAAGCCGGCAGCGCACCGCGCTCGTCGTCAACGAGTACGGCGAGCTCGAAGGGCTCGTCACGCCCGAGGACATCATCGAGGAACTGATCGGCGAATTCACGACGTCGATGCCGCGCGGCGAACGCGCGGGCGGCTGGGATGAAAACGGCGAATGCATCGTCGCCGCCAGGATGCCGCTGCGCGAACTGAACCGCTGGCTGCATCTGCAACTGCCGACCGACGGGCCGAAGACGCTGAACGGCCTGATCCTCGAGATCCTCGAGGAAATTCCCGACGGCGACGTTTGCCTGAAAATCCGCGACGTGATGCTCGAAGTCATGCGCAGCGACGACCAGGCCGTGCGCACCGTCAAGCTCTTCAAGCCGCGCAGCACGCGCTCACGCGCCGTCGCGCGCTAGCCGAACGGCCGACTGTCGGCGCCGCCCCCGATACGCGACCATTGACCGGTCACGATCAACAGGCGGCCGAGCGCCGGCTCACATGCACTTCCCACCTCCCGGGGCGCCGCTACACATGCAGCGGCCCCCTGCCTCCACCGACGCATCGGCCGCCGACCCGCCCCATTCGCTCGATGCGGCGCAACTCGACGACTCGCCCGCCGTACGGCTGCTGACCGACACGCTGCACGCCGCCCGCGTGCGCGACGCGTCCGATATCCACGTCGAGCCATTCGAAGCAGGCTGGCGCATTCGCCTGCGCATCGACGGCGTCCTGCATGAACACGCGCGACCGCCCGTCCATCTGCGCGACGCGCTCGTGACGCGCATCAAGGTGCTCGCACGCATGGACATCGCCGAGCGCCGGCTTCCGCAGGACGGCCGGCTGCGCATCGCGGTCGACGCAGGCCTGCGAGGCGATTACCGGGTCAGTTCGCTGCCCACGCTGTTCGGCGAGAAACTCGTGTTGCGCCGCCTCGAAACGCTGCCGCCCGACCTCACGCTCGCGCGCCTCGGCTTCGACGCGCGACAGGCCGCGGCGATGGAGGCCGCGATACGCGCGCCGCACGGTCTCGTGCTCGTCACCGGCCCGACCGGCAGCGGCAAGACACTGTCGCTCTACTGCGCGCTGCAGATGCTCGATCGCGACGCGCACAACGTATGCACGGTCGAGGATCCGGCCGAGATTCAGCTCGACGGCATCAACCAGGTCGGCGTGGCGGAGAAAGCCGGGCTGACCTTCGCCACGGCGCTGCGCGCGCTGCTGCGGCAGGATCCGGACGTCATCATGGTCGGCGAGATTCGCGATGCGGAGACGGCCGACGTTGCGATCAAGGCTGCGCAGACCGGGCACCTCGTGCTGTCGACGCTGCATACGAACGATGCGCCGGCCGCTGTCGCGCGACTGCTCGATATCGGCGTCGCGCCGTACAACCTAGCCGCCGCATTGCGCCTCGTCACCGCGCAACGGCTCGTGCGGCGTCTATGCGTGAGCTGCCGCGCGCGTTCGGACGCGCCGGCGCACGCGCTGCGCGATGCGGGTTGCGATCCGGCGGCATTGGCATCCGGATGGCGCCCGTTCGTCGCACGCGGCTGTGCCGCCTGTCACGGTATCGGTTATCGAGGCCGCATCGGCCTGCATCAGACGATGCCGGTTTCACCGGAGATGGCCGAACGCATCGTCGCGCGCGCAAGCGTCGGTACGCTCACGCAATGCGCGGCGGCCGAAGGCGTGCGCAGTCTGCGCGACGCGGCACTCGCGCACGTTCGCGACGGCACGACGAGCGTCGCGGAAGCCCTGGCCGCGACGCCCGACGCGTAATCGCCATGCATGCGCCGCCTCACGAAACCCGCTTCGCGTGGCGCGGCCGTCGTCGCGACGGCACGCCGTGCCGCGGCAACGTCATCGCGTTCGATGCAGCCGCCGCACGTGCGGCGCTCGCGCGCGACGGCGTCGCGGTGCTGTCGCTCGACATCCGCGGCACGGCCCGGCCGCCGGCGGCCGGCACACGCGAGGTCACGCGCTTCACGCGTCAGCTCGCGAGCCTGCTGCAAGCCGGGCTGCCGCTCGCTCCGTCGCTCGAGATGCTTGCCCGCACCCGCACGCGCGACGGGCTCCCGCGCATCGCCGCGGGTCTCGCACGCGAGATCGTCGGCGGGCAGCGCTTCGCCGCCGCGCTGGCACGCTATCCGTCCCAGTTCGGCACGCTGTATCGCCAGTTGATCGAGGTCGGCGAAGCATCGGGAGCGCTCGGCATCGTGCTGACCCGCGTCGCGGAGCACCGCGAACGCGCCGACGCGCAATGGCGCAAGCTGTGGGCCGCACTCGCGTACCCGGTCGCCGTCATCGTGTTCGCGCTGGCGATCTCGGCCGCGCTGATGGTCTGGGTCGTGCCAACGTTCCGGCAGATCTTCGACGGCTTCGGCGCAGCACTGCCGGCGCCGACCCGCGCGCTGCTCGCCCTGTCCTCCGCGACATCGGCGTGGGGCGGCACGTTCGTCGCCGGCGCCGCGGTGGCGGGGCTCGTCGCACGCCACGCGCTGCGGCGCTCGCCGTCGCTGCGCTACAGGGCTGCGCGGCACGTGCTGAATGCGCCGTTGGTCGGCAGCGCGCTCACGCGGTTCGCGGCCGCGCGCTGGTGCCGCTCGCTTGCCACGCTGCTCGGTGCCGGCGTACCGCTCGCCGATGCATTCGCCACGCTCGAACGCACGGCCGGCCACCCGGTGTTCGAGCAGGCCACCGCGCAAATCGCCGCGCGCGTGCTGCGCGGCGCGCGGCTGGCCGATGCGATGCACGCGGCAGGCTGCTTCCCGGACGACGTGGTACAGCCGATCGCCGTCGCCGAGGAAACCGGCGCACTCGACACGATGCTCGCCGACATCGCCGCGCTCTGCGAGCGTCAGCTCGATGCGCGTCTCGATGCGCTCGCCGCGCTCGGCGAGCCGCTGATCGTGATCGTGCTGGGTGCCCTCGTCGGCGGCCTCGTGATCGCGATGTATCTGCCCATCCTTCAGCTGGGCAACGTGGTGTAGCATCGCAACCGATTCTGTCGCCTTTCAAGCCCGAACCCGAGCCCATGACGCCCGCGCCCCTGACCACCGTTTTTGATTCGCCCGACAGCACGTTGCTCGCGCTGGCGATGCTGCCGCCCGCGGTGCAGTACGCATTCGCCGTCGTGCTCGGGCTGTGCGTCGGCAGCTTCGTGAACGTCGTCGCGCACCGGATCCCGGTGATGATGCAGCGCGCATGGCAGGCCGAAATCGCCGAAGCGACGGGCAGCGCGAACGCGGCGCCCGATGACGGCTATCCGCCGCACTACGATCTGTGGCGCCCGCGCAGCGCCTGTCCGCACTGCGGCCACGTGCTGCGCGCGTGGGAAAACATCCCGCTCGTCAGCTACCTGATGCTGCGCGGACGCTGCCGCCAGTGCGGCCATGCGATCGGCGTGCGCTATCCGCTCGTCGAGGTCGCGGGTGCGCTGCTCGCCGCCGGCTCGCTCGCCGCGTTCGGCCCCACCGCCGCCGCACTCGCCGCGTTCGGGCTCTGCGCCGCGCTGCTCGCGATGAGCGCGATCGACATCCAGACCGGCTACCTTCCCGATTCGATGACGCTGCCGCTGCTGTGGGCAGGGCTCGCACTGAACCTCGGCGGCACGTTCACGTCGCTGCGTTCAGCCGTGGTCGGCGCAATGGCCGGCTACCTGTTCCTGTGGTCGATCTACTGGCTGTTCAAATGGCTGCGTGGCATCGAGGGCATCGGCTTCGGCGACCTGAAGCTGCTCGCCGCGCTCGGTGCATGGATGGGCTGGGCCGCGCTGCCGCAGGTCGTGCTGTTCGCCGCGGTGACGGGCGCGATCGTCGGGCTCGTCGCGACCTGGCGCGGGCGCATGCGCTTCGAGGAGCCGATTCCGTTCGGCCCGTTCCTCGCGGCCGGCGGCGTCGCGACACTGTTTTTCGGCACCCCTTTCTATTTGGCGCTCGGCGGCTGACATGACGCACCGATCCCGTCCGACTCGTTCGCTGCGTCGCGGGGAGGAGGTTCGTTTCCTCGTGGCGGCCCGGCGGAGGCTCACATGTTTGCAATAGGACTCACCGGCGGCATCGGCAGCGGCAAGACGACCGTCGCCGACCTGTTCGCCGCACGCGGTGCATCACTCGTCGATACCGACCTGATCGCGCACCGCATCACCGCGCCGGCCGGTCTCGCGATGCCGGCGATCGAACGCGCATTCGGGCCGGACTTCGTCGCGGCCGACGGTTCGCTCGATCGCACGAAGATGCGCGCACTGATTTTCAGCGACGACGACGCACGCCGGCGCCTGGAAGCGATCACGCATCCGCTGATCCGCGCGGAGACCGATCGCGAGGCCCGTGAAGCGCGGGGCCCGTACGTGATCTTCGTCGTACCGCTGCTCGTGGAGTCAGGTAACTGGAAGGCGCGCTGCGATCGCGTGCTGGTCGTCGACTGTCCGGTCGAAACGCAGATCGCACGTGTGATGCGGCGCAATGGTTTCACGCGCGAACAGGTCGAAGCGATCATCGCAAGACAGGCGACGCGTGAAGCGCGTCTCGCGGCGGCCGACGACGTGATCGTCAACGATGCAACGGCGCCCGATATGCTTGCCGCGCAGGTCGACGCACTGCACCAACGCTATCTCGGATTCGCGGCCGCCGCGCACTGACCGCCGCCGCAATCGTGATGGTGTACGAAATTGGCGCGTTGCTAGGGTAGAGAGTGAGCATTAGAATGTCCTGCATTGTTTCAATTCCTACCCCGAGAGGCGAGCGCGCTTGATTCTTTACGAGTATCCGTTCAACGAGCGAATTCGCACGCTGTTGCGCCTCGAAGACTTGTTCGAGCGCTTCGCGTTCTTTTTGGCTCAGGAGGACCCGCGTGAACATCACGTCGCGCTGACGACGCTGTTCGAAATCGCCGAGGTCACGGGCCGCGCGGACCTGAAATCGGATCTGATGAAGGAGCTCGAACGTCAGCGCCAGACGCTCGCTCCCTTTCGCGGCAATCCGGGCATCGAACAGAATGCGCTCGAAGCCGTGCTCGGTGAAATCGAGCAGACGCTCGCCAATCTTGCGCAGATGCAGGGCAAGACCGGGCAGCACCTGGTCGACAACGAGTGGCTCGCCAGCATCCGCAGCCGCGCGGTAATTCCCGGCGGCACGTGCAAGTTCGATCTACCGTCGTACTATGCGTGGCAGCAATGGCCCGCGGAACAGCGGCGCCACGACATCGCGAAATGGATCATGCCGTTGCTGCCGCTGCGCGACGCGGCGGCAATCGTGCTGCGGCTCGCTCGCGAATCGGGTCAGGCGTCGAAGGTGATGGCGATGCAGGGCAGCTACCAGCAGATGCTGTCGGGGCGCAGCTACCAGCTGATGCAGGTGCGCGTGCCGCCGGAACTGCGCGTGATCCCCGAAGCGAGCGCCAACAAATACATGCTGTGGGTACGGTTCACCATGCAGGACGGCGACGTGCGGCCGCGCGCGGTGGACATCGACGTGCCGTTCCATCTGACACTCTGCAATCTGTAACGGCCCCGCGCCGGTTCGACGCTTTCGTATGACTACCGTTGTGAAATGTCCTTCGTGCGGCGCAGAAGTGCGCTGGACACCTGAAAACAAGTTCCGCCCGTTCTGTTCGGCCCGCTGCAAGCAGCTCGACCTCGGCGCTTGGGCCGCGGAAAAGTACCGGATCGGCGGGTCCTCCGACGAAGGTCCGTCGTCCGAGGAAGAAGACGGCACCGACGGCCGCCGCGACAGCTGAGCGGCGCGCCGCACCCGCAGGCGGATGCGGCCCGCTTTTCAGGCGAGCCGCCGCGGCGTCATTGCGACGCCGCTTCCTTCTCGAGCAATGCCAGCACCGGCAGCGCCGCCGGCAACAGCGGCGCGACGTCGACCGGCAGTTGCTGCCACACGAACGCCTGGCCTTCCTTGCTGTGCGGCTCGCCCGTCCAGCCCGTCACCTTGCAGAAATAGAGCCGCACGTACGCATGCGGATAGTCGTGCTCGAGCGTATGCCAGCGGTGGCTGGCGGTAACGACGATGCCGAGTTCCTCGTGCAGCTCGCGCGCCAGCGCGTCCTCGACGCTCTCGCCGGCTTCCAGCTTGCCACCCGGGAACTCCCAGTAGCCCTCGTACGGCTTGCCCTGCAGCCGCTGCGCAAGCAGGTAGCGGCAGCGGCCGACCGGCTCGCCGGGCTGTACCATCACGCCGACCGCGACTTCCGTCACCTTGCGGCCGTCAGGCGCGCGCACGGCGCCCACTGCGGAATCCGTGCTCATGCCTGCTCCTTGCGACCCGACCAATCGCGCGCGAACTGCCACGCGACGCGTCCCGAGCGCGAACCGCGCTCGAGCGCCCACACGAGCGCGTCGCCGCGCGCCGTCTCGATCTCGCCGTCCGCGCAGCCGAAATGGCGCAGCCAGTGCGCGACGATGTCGAGATAGTCGTCCTGCTTGAACGGGTAGAAGCTGACCCACAGGCCGAAGCGTTCCGACAGCGAAATCTTTTCCTCGACGACTTCACCGGGGTGGATCTCGCCGTCCGGCAGATGCTTGTACGACTCGTTGTCGCTCATGTACTCGGGCAGCAGATGGCGGCGGTTCGACGTCGCGTAGATCAGCACGTTGTCGGACTGCGCGGCGATCGAGCCGTCGAGCGCGACCTTCAGCGCCTTGTAGCCCGATTCGCCTTCCTCGAACGACAGATCGTCGCAGAACACGATGAACCGCTCCGGACGCTTCGCGATCAGGTCGACGATGTCGCCGAGATCGTGCAGGTCGTCCTTGTCGACTTCGATCAGGCGCAGCCCGTCCTTCGCATAGGCGTTCAGGCACGCCTTGATCAGCGACGACTTGCCGGTACCGCGCGCACCGGTCAGCAGCACGTTGTTCGCCGGCTTGCACTGCACGAACTGTCGCGTGTTCTGTTCGATCAGCCCTTTCTGCCGATCGATGTTGTGCAGGTCGTCGAGCGTGATCGACGACGCGGCCGGCACCGGCTGCAGATAGCCGCGCCCCTGGCGCTTGCGCCAGCGGAACGCGGTGGCGGCATTCCAGTCGACAGCCGCCGGTGCGGGCGGCAGCATCCCCTCGAGGCGGCCGAGCAGCGCTTCGGCACGCGTCAGAAACTGTTCGAGCTTGTCCATGTCGTCCGAGCGCTCCCGATCAGGAGCGGTAATCCGCGTTGATGCTCACGTAATCGTGCGACAGGTCGCACGTCCAGACGGTAGCCTGCGCGTCGCCGCGGCCGAGCAGCACGCGGATCGTGATTTCGCTCTGCTTCATCACGCGCTGGCCGTCCTCTTCCTGGTAAGCCGGGTTGCGGCCGCCGGCCTTCGCGACGAGCACGTCGTCGAGATAGAGATCGATCTTGTCGACGTCGAGATCCGTGACGCCCGCATAGCCGATCGCCGCGAGAATCCGGCCCAGGTTGGGGTCGGAAGCGTAGAAGGCCGTCTTCACCAGCGGCGAATGACCGATTGCGTAGGCAATCTGGCGGCACTCGGCGACGCTCTTGCCGCCTTCGACCTGCACCGTCATGAATTTCGTCGCGCCTTCGCCGTCGCGCACGATCAGCTGCGACAGCACTTGGGCGACCTGCGTGACCGCTTCGCGCAGCGCCGCATAGGCCGGCGAGTCGGTCGACGTGATCGCGGGCAGCGTGCTCTTGCCCGACGCGATCAGGATGAACGAGTCGTTGGTCGACGTGTCGCCGTCGATCGTGATGCAGTTGAACGAGCGATCGGCCACTTCCTTCACGAGCGTGTCGAGCACCGGCTGCGCGACGTTCGCATCGAACGCCAGGAAGCCGAGCATCGTCGCCATGTTCGGCTTGATCATGCCCGCGCCCTTGCTGATGCCCGTCAGCGTGACCGTGTGACCGTCGATCGTCACCTGGCGCGACGTGGCCTTCGGCAGCGTATCGGTCGTCATGATCGTCTGCGCGGCGTCGTACCAGTTCGCGGCCTGGCGGTTCGCGAGCGCGGCCGGCAGCCCTGCCTTCAGGCGGTCGATCGGCAGCGGCTCGAGAATCACGCCGGTCGAGAACGGCAGCACCTGGGCAGCGTCGATGCCCGCGAGGCGCGCGAGTTCCGCGCAGGTTTCGCGCGTGTGCGCGAGGCCCGGCTCGCCGGTGCCCGCATTCGCATTGCCCGTATTCACGACGAGCGCACGGATGCCCGCGCCGCCCGCACGCACGATGGCCAGGTGCTCGCGGCATACGATCACCGGAGCGGCGCAGAAGCGGTTCTCGGTGAATACGCCGGCGACCGTCGCCCCTTCGTCGACGGAAATGACCAGCACGTCCTTGCGATTCGGCTTGCGGATGTTCGCTTCCGCCCAGCCGAGCGTGACGCCGGCGACGGGATGCAGTTGGGCGGGATCGATCGACGGAAAATTGACAGCCATGGGGCACACCTGCCGGATGGAAAATGCCGGCACGCGCCGGCATTGATTGGAAGAACCGACGGCCGCACGAGCGGCCGCCGCAACTCACTTCACTGACTCGAAAGCTGCGGATGAAGCGGCACGCCGATGCGCGCCGCCGCCGATCATGACAGCTTCCCGTGACATTGCTTGTACTTCTTGCCGCTGCCGCACGGGCACGGGTCGTTGCGGCCGACCTTCGGCAGCTCGCCGGCGTGGCCGTGGGTCATCGCGCTGCCGACCATGTCCGCCGTCGCGGTGGCCGCCGTGGCGGCCGCGACGTTCGCCACCGGCGCGCCGGATTCCGCGTAGTCGGCGTGCTGGTACTCGACGTTCTCGAGATGACCGCTGCGCTCCTCGATCTGCTCGGCGGCTTCCTCGAGCTGCTCGGGCGACTGGATCTGCACGTTCATCACGATGCGCGTGACTTCCTGCTTGATCGCATCGAGCATCGCGGCGAACAGCTCGAACGCTTCGCGCTTGTATTCCTGCTTCGGGTTCTTCTGCGCATAGCCGCGCAGGTGGATGCCCTGGCGCAGGTGGTCGAGTGCCGCGAGGTGCTCGCGCCAGAGGCGGTCGACCGTCTGCAGCATCACCGAACGCTCGAACGCGCTGAACGATTCGCGGCCGACCATCGCGACCTTGGCCTCGTACTGCTCGTCGGCGGCGGTCGTCACGGCGTCGAGAATCTCGTCGGCGGTGATCGACGACGACTCGTTCACCATTTCCTGGATCGCGAGGTCGAGCTGCCAGTCGTTGCGCAGCGCTTCCTCGAGCTCGGGCACGTCCCACTGTTCCTCGATGCTGCCTTCCGGCACGAACTGGCGGACGACTTCGGTGATCACGCCGTGACGCATCGCCGAGATCGTCTCGGTGATGTCGTGGGCTTCGAGCAGTTCGTTGCGCTGCTGGTAGATCACCTTGCGCTGGTCGTTCGACACGTCGTCGTATTCGAGCAGCTGCTTGCGGATGTCGAAGTTGCGTGCTTCGACCTTGCGCTGCGCGGATTCGATCGAACGCGTGACGATGCCGGCCTCGATCGCCTCGCCTTCGGGCATCTTCAGGCGATCCATGATCGAACGCACGCGGTCGCCCGCGAAGATGCGCAGCAGCGGGTCGTCCAGCGACAGATAGAAGCGCGACGAACCCGGGTCGCCCTGACGGCCTGCACGGCCGCGCAGCTGGTTGTCGATCCGGCGCGATTCGTGGCGCTCGGTGCCGATGATGTGCAGGCCGCCCGCGGCCTTCACCTGCTCGTGCAGCGTCTCCCACTCGTCGTGCAGCTGCTTGATGCGGCGCGCCTTTTCGTCGGCCGGGATCGCTTCGTCGGCTTCGATGAACGCCGCCTGCTTCTCGGCGTTGCCGCCGAGCACGATGTCGGTACCGCGGCCGGCCATGTTGGTCGCGATCGTGATGCGTTTCGGACGGCCGGCTTCCGCGACGATCGCGGCTTCACGCTCGTGCTGCTTCGCGTTCAGCACTTCGTGCGGCAGCCCGGCCTGCTTCAGCAGGTGCGACAGCAGTTCCGAGTTCTCGATCGACGTCGTGCCGACCAGCACCGGCTGACCGCGCTCGTAGCACTCGCGAATGTCGCGGATCACCGCGTCGTAGCGCTCCTTGGCGGTCTTGTAGATCTGGTCCTGCTTGTCGATCCGCTTCGGCGGGCGGTTGGTCGGGATCACGACCGTCTCGAGGCCGTAAATCTCGTTGAATTCGTACGCTTCGGTGTCCGCCGTCCCCGTCATGCCCGCGAGCTTCGCGTACATCCGGAAGTAGTTCTGGAACGTGATCGATGCGAGCGTCTGGTTCTCGCTCTGGATCTTCACGTGTTCCTTCGCCTCGACCGCCTGGTGCAGGCCGTCGGACCAGCGGCGGCCCGCCATCAGGCGGCCCGTGAATTCGTCGACGATCACCACTTCGCCGTTCTGCACGACGTAGTGCTGGTCCTTGTAGAACAGCGTGTGCGCGCGCAGCGCCGCGTACACGTGGTGCATCAGCGTGATGTTCTGCGGCGCGTACAGGCTCTCGCCCTCACCGATCAGGCCCCACTCGGCGAGCAGTCGCTCGGCCTTCTCGTGGCCCGACTCCGTCAGGAACACCTGGCGCGATTTTTCGTCCAGCGTGTAGTCGCCCGGCTTCTCGACGCCCGTGCCGTCGGCCTTCTCCTCGCCGATCTGGCGCTCGAGCAGCGGCGGCAGCGCGTTCATCCGCACGTACAGTTCGGTGTGATCTTCGGCCTGGCCCGAGATGATCAGCGGCGTACGCGCCTCGTCGATCAGGATCGAGTCCACTTCGTCGACGACCGCGAAGTTCAGTGCCCGCTGCACGCGCGCTTCGGTCTCGTAGACCATGTTGTCGCGCAGGTAGTCGAAGCCAAACTCGTTGTTCGTACCGTAGGTGATGTCCGACGCGTAGGCCTGCTGCTTCTGCTCGTGCTCCATGCCGGACAGGTTGATGCCGACCGACAGACCGAGGAAGTTGTACAGACGCGCCATCCATTCGGCGTCGCGCTGGGCGAGGTAGTCGTTGACCGTCACGACGTGCACGCCGCGGCCAGCCAGCGCATTCAGGTACACGGGCAGCGTCGCGACGAGCGTCTTGCCCTCGCCGGTGCGCATTTCCGCGATCTTGCCGTAGTGGAGCACCATGCCGCCGATCAACTGCACGTCGAAGTGGCGCATCTTCAGCACGCGGCGGCTCGCCTCCCGGCAGACCGCGAACGCCTCGGGCAGCAGCTTGTCGAGCGACTCCCCGGCCGCGACCCGCTGGCGGAACTCGTCCGTCTTGCCGCGCAACTGGTCGTCCGTCAGCTGCTCGATCTGCGTTTCGAGCGCATTGATCGTCTCGACGGTCTTTTGATATTGCTTGACGAGCCGCTGGTTGCGGCTGCCAAAAATTTTCTGGAGAAAACCGGTTGTCATCGGATCGGATCCTGCGTCGCAGCACCGGCGCCCGGCGCGTGTTGCGCGCCCCGACGCCCGAGCCTCGGCGGCTTAGCGAATTAGTGGAATCAAACGAGGAATTTTAGCACGCGGGGACGCATGCGCCCGTGTGCCGGCTGGACGCGCGCCGCCAGGCGAACCCGCGCGGGCCGCCGGGCGCACGGCCCGAAAGCCGCCCGTGCGCGCGCCGGCGCGGGTACAATCGGCGTCAACGTCCGCGCACGTGCGCGCCCGAACAATGCCTCGATGAACCGATTTTCCAAGCGTTTCGGCCCGCTCTCCGCGTATCGCCCCCAACCCGTGTCCGAAGTGCTCAACCGCACCGACGCGTTCGCCGCGCTGCGCGCCGGCGTCGAACAGGTGGCCTCGCTGCAGCGCGACCTCACCGCGCTCCTGCCCGACTATCTTGCGAATCATGTCGAACCGGGCTCGATCAAGGACGGCACCCTGACCCTCTTTGCCGCGCACAATGCGCTCGCTGCCCGGCTGCGGCAGGTTGAGCCGCGGCTGCTCGCCGAACTGCAGAAACGCGGCTGGCCGGTGTCGGCGCTGCGCGTGCGCGTGCGACCGAAAGATGCGCCGGAGCCGCCGCACGTGAAGCAGGCGCGCATGACGACCGTCGGCGCCGCCGCGTTGCGCGAACTCGCCGATCACCTCGAGCCGTCGCCGCTGCAGGCCGCGCTCGCGCGGATGGCCGCGCGGCACGGCGCGAAGTCGTCGCGCTGAGCGCTCCGTCGACCGCGCACCGCCCAACGAAAAAGCGACCCGAAGGTCGCTTTTTTTATTCGCCCGTGACGAACGCCGATCAGGCGAAGGCCGTCTGCGCGTCGAACGCAAACCCTTTCGGCGCGGCCTGCGGATCGTCGAACGTGACGATCTCGTACGCGTCTTCGTGGGCTAGCAGTTCGCGCAGCAGCGCGTTGTTCAGCCCGTGACCCGACTTGTATGCCGTGTACGACGCCAGCAGCGGATGGCCAACCACGTACAGGTCGCCGATCGCGTCGAGCATCTTGTGCTTCACGAACTCGTCGTCGTAGCGCAGCCCGTCGTTGTTCAGGATCCGGTATTCGTCGAGCACGATCGCGTTGTCCATGCTGCCGCCGCGTGCAAGACCCAGCTCGCGCATCATTTCGACTTCGTGGGCGAAACCGAACGTGCGCGCGCGCGCGATCTCGCGCACGTACGACGTGTTCGCGAAGTCGACCTCGAGTTCCTGGCCGGTCTTGTCGACCGCCGGATGACGGAAGTCGATCGTGAACTTCAGCTTGAAGCCGAAATACGGCTCGAGACGCGCGAACTTGTCGCCGTCGCGGATTTCGACCGGCTTGGTCACCTTGATGAAGCGCTTCGGCGCGTTCTGCTCTTCGATGCCCGCGGACTGGATCAGGAACACGAAGGACGCGGCGCTGCCGTCCATGATCGGGATTTCCTCGGCCGTCACGTCGACATAGAGGTTGTCGATGCCGAGGCCGGCGCACGCCGACATCAGGTGCTCGACGGTCGACACGCGCGCGCCATCCTTCTGCAGCACCGACGCGAGCCGCGTGTCGCCGATCGACATCGCGGATGCCGGAATGTCGACAGGCGTGGGCAGGTCGACGCGCGAGAAAACGATCCCCGTGCCCGGCGCGGCCGGACGGAGCGTCAGTTCAACCTTGCGGCCCGAGTGCAGACCGATACCCACGGTCTTCACGATCGATTTGATGGTGCGCTGCTTCAGCATGGTCTTCTTCAACTTGATTGAGAATATCAATCAGGAGTTATATTCGATAGGTGAGATTATAGCGTAATTCCCTATTCAACGCTGTTGGAAACTGCGTATCAATCTGTTTCGACTGTTTACCCGCGCCGATACGGGACGGGCCAATGCCCGGAACGGAGGCGTTTCCGGTCATCGGCCCGTGTTACAACTGCCCCGACGGCGGTGAGCAGCGTTGCCGGCAGGCAACGGCGCACCGCACGATCAGGACGTCAACGTCGCGAGAACACTCGCCGCATCGCTCACTTCGAACTTGCCCGGCGCTTCGACGGCCAGCGTCTTGACCACACCGTCGTCGACCACCATCGCGTAGCGCAGGGAACGGATTCCCATGCCACGCGCGGACAAATCCTGCGTCAGTCCCAGCGCATGAGTGAAAGCAGCGCTGCCGTCCGCCATCATGCGCACCTTGCCCGCGGTGTGCAGATCACGTCCCCATGCGCCCATCACGAATGCGTCGTTGACGGACACGCACCAGAGCTCGTCGATGCCCGCCGAGCGCAGTTGCTCGGCGTGCTCGACATAGCCCGGCACATGCTGCGCCGAACAGGTCGGCGTGAAAGCACCCGGCAATCCGAAGATCACCACCCGCTTTCCCGCCACCTGGTCGCGCACGCTGAAGGCGTTCGGCCCCAGTGTGCAGCCTGCGCGCGCGTCGTCGATGAACTCGAACAATTGCGCGTCGGGCAGCGCGTCGCCCACTTGAATCATGGCTGGTCCCTCATAGCGATACGGTTTTTCAGCGTATTGCGGACAGCACGTCCCATCCCGCTCCGCTCATGCGAAGAGGGCACGTTTCCCGGCCCGGCGTCGCATCCGACGCGGCCTGTCGTGGTCCGTGGCATCCGTCACGCCGGCGTTACCGCGGCAATCTCAGCGATTGCGCCGCGGCTTCGCCTGTGTGCGTCGTCAGTCAGCCTGCTTGCGCAGGAAAGCCGGGATGTCGTACGTATCGACACCCTTCTCCTGCAGCGCCTGCACGTGCGATGCCGCGGTTTCGCGCGAATTGCGCCACACCGCCGGCGTATCGAGCGCGCCGTAGTCGGCCGTGCTGACGTGTTGCGGCTGCGCGTAACCGTGCGAGACCGCGCTGACCGGCTGGTTGTCGGTACCCGTGCGCAGCAGCGTCATCGGAGCCGATTGCTGCTTCTTCGCCGCACGGCCCAGACCCGTCGCCACGACCGTCACGCGCAGTGCATCGCCCATCGCGTCGTCGTACACCGCACCGAAGATCACCGTCGCATCTTCCGCCGCGTAGCTCTTGATCGTGTTCATCACTTCGCGCGTTTCCGACAGGCGCAGCGAACGGCTCGACGTGATGTTGACCAGCACGCCGCGCGCGCCCGACAGATCGACGCCTTCGAGCAGCGGGCTCGCCACGGCCTGTTCCGCCGCGAGGCGTGCGCGATCGACGCCGGCGACCGTCGCCGTGCCCATCATCGCCTTGCCCTGCTCGCCCATCACCGTCTTCACGTCTTCGAAGTCGACGTTCACGAGACCATCGACATTGATGATTTCGGCAATGCCCGCGACCGCGTTGTTCAACACGTCGTCCGCGCACTGGAAGCACTTGTCCATCTCGGCGTCATCGCCCATCACGTCGAACAGCTTGTCGTTCAGGACGACGATCAGCGAGTCGACGTGATCCTCCAGTTGCTGCGAGCCTGCCTCCGCGACGCGCATGCGCTTGCCGCCTTCGAATTCGAACGGCTTGCTGACGACGCCAACCGTCAGGATGCCCATCTCCTTCGCGATCTGCGCGACCACCGGCGCCGCGCCCGTGCCCGTGCCGCCGCCCATGCCAGCGGTGATGAACACCATGTGCGCGCCGCGCAGTGCATCGGCGATGCGCTCACGCGCTTCTTCCGCCGCGGCACGGCCCATTTCCGGCTTCGCACCGGCGCCCAGGCCCGTGTTGCCCAGCTGGATCACCGACGATGCGCGCGAACGCGACAGCGCCTGGGCGTCCGTGTTCATCACGATGAAGTCGACGCCCTGCACGCCGCGGTTGATCATGTGCTGAACGGCATTGCCGCCAGCGCCGCCAACGCCGACCACCTTGATGATGGTGCCGTTGGTTTCGGTTTCCAGCATTTCGAATTCCATTGTTGCCTCCGTCAAGAAAATAAGACTACTCGGCCGTTATTCGGCAGGAGATCGGGCAACCCCCTGTCGCGCGCCAGCCGCCGGCACCGGCGCGAATTTCGATTCGGTTCATCCTCAGGACAACGTCGGGCCGCCCCGCGTTTTCCTGGCCCCCGTCGGGGGCAGGCTCGGCGTACCGAGCCGTGGGGTACTCAAAAATTACTCAGGAACCATTCCTTCATCCGCGAGAAGATCTGCCCCGCGTTGCCGGACTGCACGGCGACCTTGCGGCCGCGCATGCGCTGCGCACTGCCTTCGACGAGCAGGCCCATCGCCGTCGAATAGCGCGGATTGCGCACGACGTCGGCGAGGCCGCCCGCGTATTCCGGCGCGCCAATGCGCACCGGCTTCAGGAAAATGTCTTCGCCGAGCTCGACCATGCCCGGCATCATCGAAGCCCCGCCGGTAATGACCACGCCGGAGCTCAGCAGTTCTTCGTAACCCGACTCGCGCACGACCTGCTGCACGAGCGAGAACAGTTCCTCGACGCGCGGCTCGATCACCGCCGCAAGCGCCTGGCGCGACAGCGTGCGCGGACCGCGTTCGCCGAGGCCCGGCACTTCGACCATCTCGTCCGGATCGGCGAGCGCCTGCTTGGCGATGCCGTAGCCGACCTTGATGTCTTCCGCGTCCGGCGTCGGCGTGCGCAGCGCCATCGCGATGTCGCTCGTGATCTGGTCGCCGGCGATCGGAATCACCGCGGTATGGCGGATCGCGCCTTCGGCGAAGATCGCGATGTCGGTCGTGCCGCCGCCGATGTCGACCAGCACCACGCCGAGATCCTTCTCGTCTTCCGTCAGCACGGCCAGCGACGACGCGAGCGGCTGCAGGATCAGGTCGTTCACTTCCAGCCCGCAGCGGCGCACGCACTTGACGATGTTCTGCGCGGCACTGACCGCGCCCGTCACGATGTGCACCTTCACCTCGAGGCGGATGCCGCTCATCCCGATCGGCTCGCGCACGTCTTCCTGGCCGTCGATGATGAATTCCTGCGTGAGGATGTGCAGCACCTGCTGGTCGGTCGGGATGTTGATCGCCTTCGCGGTCTCGATCACGCGCGCGACGTCGGTCTGCGTGACTTCCTTGTCCTTGATCGCGACCATCCCGCTCGAGTTGAAGCTGCGGATGTGGCTGCCGGCAATCCCCGTGAACACGTTGGTGATCTTGCAGTCGGCCATCAGCTCGGCTTCCTCGAGCGCGCGCTGGATCGACTGCACGGTGGCCTCGATGTTGACCACCACGCCCTTCTTCAGACCTTTCGATTCGCTCTGGCCGAGGCCGATGACCTCGTAATGGCCTTCGCCCTTCAGCTCGGCGACGATGGCCACGACCTTCGACGTGCCGATGTCGAGGGAAACCAGCAGATCCTTGTAGTCTTTGCTCATAAAGTGCTCTTGCGTGTGATCTCTCGTTACTTCTTGCGCTTGTCGGTATCGGTCAGGAACCGCATGCCTGCCGCACGAATCGCGAATCCGTTCGGATAACGCAGGTCCGCGTACTCGATGTCGTTGCCCCAACGCTCCGTGACGGCCGGCCATGCGGCGACGAGGCGCTGGCTCCGGTCATGCAGGGTCTCGCTGGTGCGCTCCTTGCCCAGTTCGACCTGCATGCCGTTCGACAGCTTCACCGTCCACGCGTAGCGCGCCGACAGCGTCACTTCTTCCGGCGCCGCCTTCAGCGGCGCAAACCAATTCGCGAAGTCGCGATACCGCGTGACGACTTCCTTCGCACTGCCCTCCGGGCCGTCGAACGCCGGCAGCTCCTGATCGAGCTCGCCCTGGTTCGCGGTGAACAGCTCGCCGTCGACGCTCACGAGCTGCGCGCTGCCCCAGGTCCCGAGCGGTTTGTACTCCTCGAGCGTGACAGCCAGCGCATTCGGCCACACCCGGCGCACGCTCGCGTGACGCACCCACGGCATCTGCTCGAACGCGGCCCGCGCCGAGTCGAGATCGACCGTGAAGAAATTGCCTTTCAGCCGGCCGACCACGCCCGCGCGCACCGTCGGCGAGTTGATGTGCTCGGTGTCGCCGTCGATCCGGATCTCGCGCAACGCGAACGTCGGACGCTGGATCAGCCAGTAGCAGCCGGCCGCCGCCAACACGAGCAGCAGCAGCGCGTACAGCGCGCTGGCGGCAAGGTTGAGTTGGCGAACGTTGTTCCACATACGTCGTTCCGTTCCTGCGTCAATCGTTGAGCGTAAGCGACAGCACCTTCACGACCAGCTCCGAATAGCTGATGCCGATCGAGCGCGCGGCCTTCGGCGGCAGCGAATGGTCGGTCATCCCGGGGGCCGTGTTCACTTCCAGGAAATACGCGTTGCCGGCCGCGTCGAGCATGAAATCCGCGCGGCCCCAGTCGGTGCAGCCGAGCACGTCGAACGCGCGGCGCGCGATGCGCTTCAGTTCGGTTTCCTGCGCCGCCGGCAGCCCGCACGGAATCAGGTACTGCGTGTCGTTGGCGACATACTTCGCGTGGTAGTCGTAGAACTCGCCCGCCGGCACGATCTTGATCAGCGGGAGATCGAGATCGCCGGCGATGCACGCGGTGTATTCGCCGCCGCCTTCGATGCTCTTCTCGACGATCACGATCTTGTCGTGCGTCGCGGCTTCCGACAGTGCGGCGGGCAACGCGTCAGCCGTCTTGACCTTCAGCACCGCGACGCTCGAGCCTTCGCTCGCCGGCTTCACGAACAGCGGCAGGCCGAGCTTCGCGACGATGTCCGTCGCGCGCGCCGCGTAGTCGTCGCCGCGCATCACCGTCTCGAACGGCGGCGTCGGCACGCCCGTCTGCTGCCACACGAGCTTCGTGCGGAACTTGTCGAGGCCGAGCGCCGAGCCGAGCACGCCGCTGCCCGTGTAGCGGATCCCGTAGAAATCGAGCGCGCCCTGGATCTGGCCGTTCTCGCCATAGCCGCCGTGCAGCGCGTTGAACGCGCGCACGAAGCCTTCATCCTTCAGCGCCGACAGCGGCCGCTCGGCCGGGTCGAACGGATGCGCGTCGATGCCCGCGTCGCGCAGGCCCTGCAGCACGAGGCGGCCCGAGGTGAGCGACACCTCGCGCTCGGCGGATTCGCCGCCGAACAACACTGCCACCTTGCCGAAACGTTTCGGATCGATCCCGCTCATGTCATGCCTTCTGTTGAATGTGTTGCACGATCTTCGCCGGCACGCCGCCGATCGAACCCGCGCCCATCGTGATCACCACGTCGCCGTTCCGGGCGACCCCCGCCAGTGCGTCCGGCACGTCGTCGACCGACGCGACGAACACCGGGTCGACCTTCCCCACCGCACGCAGCGCACGCGACAGCGCGTCGCCGTTGGCCGTCGCGATCGCCGCTTCGCCGGCGGCATAGACTTCCGTCAGCACCAGCGCGTCGACCGTCGACAGCACGTTGACGAAATCGTCGAAACAGTCGCGCGTGCGCGTGTAGCGGTGCGGCTGAAATGCCAGCACGAGGCGGCGGCCCGGAAACGCGCCGCGCGCGGCCGCGACCGTCGCGGCCATCTCGACCGGGTGGTGGCCGTAGTCGTCGATCAGCGTGTACTGGCCGCCGTCCGCGCTCGGCACCTCGCCGTAGCGCTGGAAGCGCCGGCCGACGCCGTTGAATTCCGCCAGCGCCTGCTGGATCGCGTCGTCCGACACGCCGAGATCGGTCGCGATCGCGATCGCCGCGAGCGCGTTCTGCACGTTGTGCAGGCCCGGCAGGTTCAGCACCACCGCGAGCGGCGCACGGCCTTCGCGGATCACCGTGAAGTGCATGCGGCCGTCGCGCGCGTCGATGTCTTCGGCGCGCACCTGCGCATCCGGCGACAGGCCGTAGCGCACGACCGGCTTCGAGATGAACGGGATGATCTGCCGCACGTTCGGATCGTCGACGCACACGACCGCGCTGCCGTAGAACGGCAGGCGCTGCGTGAATTCGATGAACGCCTGCTTGAGCCGCGCGAAATCGTGGCCGTAGGTGTCCATGTGGTCGGCGTCGATGTTCGTGATGACTTCGATCACCGGATACAGGTTCAGGAACGACGCGTCCGACTCGTCGGCCTCGGCGACGATGAAGTCGCCCGTGCCGAGCCGCGCGTTCGCGCCGGCGCTGATCAGCCGGCCGCCGATCACGAAGGTCGGATCGAGGCCGCCCGCCGCGAGCACGCTCGCGACGAGGCTCGTCGTCGTGGTCTTGCCGTGCGTGCCGGCAATCGCGATCCCCTGCTTCAGGCGCATCAGCTCCGCGAGCATCACAGCGCGCTGCACGATCGGCACGCCCTGGTGCCGTGCGGCCAGTACTTCGGGATTGTCCGAGCGCACGGCCGTCGACACGACGACCGCGTTCGCGCCCGCGATGTTCGCCGCGTCGTGGCCGATCGAGATCCGCGCGCCGAGCGCCTCGAGCCGATCGGTCACCGCGTTGCGCGACAGGTCCGAGCCGCTGACCTCGTAGCCGAGGTTGACGAGCACTTCGGCGATGCCGCTCATGCCCGCGCCGCCGATCCCGACGAAATGAATCTGTTTGACGATGTGTTTCATGTCAGCCTCCGCCGGGCCGCCCCAAGAAGGCTGACCGCCCCCTTGGGTGACAGCGAACGAAGTGAGCGTAGGGGTTGTTTCATTTGATTTCTTCCAGGTTCGCGCCGGCCACCGTCGCGCAGATGCGCGCGACTTCGTCGGTGGCCTCGGGCTTGGCCAGCGAGCGCGAACGTTCCGCCATGTCCGCGAGCGATGCACGCGACTGGCTGCGCAGCCAGTCGGCGAGCAACTCGGCCGACAGGTCGCGTTGTTGCACCAGCACCGCCGCGCCCGCATCGGCGAGGAATGCGGCGTTGGTCGTCTGGTGATCGTCGACCGCGTACGGGAACGGCACGAACAGCGCCGCCACGCCCACCGCCGCGATCTCCGACACCGTCATCGCGCCGGACCGGCAGATCACGAGATCCGCCGCCGCGTACGCGCTGGCCATGTCGTCGATGAACGGCACGAGCCGCACGGCGTCGCCGCCCGCGAAACCGGCCGCTTCGTAATTCGCCTTCAACGCGTCGATGTGCTTCGCGCCGGCCTGGTGCACGACGCGCGGGCGCTCGCCCGGCGCCAGCAGCGCCAGCGCGCGCGGCACGACTTCGTTCAGTGCGGCCGCGCCCAGGCTGCCGCCGACCACCAGCAGGTTCAGCGGGCCGCTGCGCGATGCATAGCGTGCTTGGGGCGTTTCCGTGCGCGCAAGTTCCGCGCGAATCGGGTTGCCGGTCCATTCCGCGTGCGGCAGTGCGCCGGGGAACGCGACGAGCACGCGCTTCGCGAATTTCGCGAGCACCTTGTTCGCGAGGCCGGCAATCGAATTCTGCTCGTGCAGCACGAGCGGACGGCCCGACAGCGCGGCCATCACGCCCGCCGGGAACGTGATGTAGCCGCCCATCCCGAGCACGACGTCGGGCCGCACGCGGCGCAATGCGCCGAGGCTCTGCCAGCACGCGCGCAGCAGGTTGAACGGCAGCGTCAGCTTGGTCTTCAGGCCCTTGCCGCGCAGTCCGCCGAAGCGCACGTATTCCATCGGAATGCCGTGTTTCGGCACGAGCGTCGCTTCCATCCCGGCCGGATTGCCGAGCCATACGACGCGCCAGCCCGCCGCTTCCATCCGGTGCGCGACAGCGAGCCCCGGGAACACGTGGCCCCCGGTGCCGCCTGCCATCACCATCAGCGTGCGTCGCGACGCGGTCATACCTTCCCTCCGCGCATCAATACGCGATTTTCATAATCGACCCGCAGCAGCACCGCGAGCGCGACGCAATTCAGCAGAATGCCCGAACCGCCGTAGCTCACGAGCGGCAGTGTCAGGCCCTTGGTCGGCAGCAGGCCGAGGTTCACGCCCATGTTGATGAACGTCTGCGCACCGAACCAGATGCCGATGCCCTTCGCCGTCAGGCCCGCGAACGTGCGGTCGAGCGCGAGCGCCTGGCGGCCGATCTCGAACGCGCGGCGCACGATCCAGTAGAACAGCAGGATCACGACCAGCACGCCGACGAAGCCGAGTTCCTCGCCGATCACCGCGAGGATGAAGTCGGTATGCGCTTCGGGCAGGTAGTTCAGCTTCTCGACGCTGCCGCCGAGGCCGACGCCGAACCACTCGCCGCGGCCGAACGCGATCAGCGAGTGCGTGAGCTGGTATGCCTTGCCTTGCGCATAGCGCTCGTCCCACGGATCGAGATACGCGAAGATCCGCTCGCGACGCCACGGCGACAGCCACACGAGCATCGTGAACGTGCCGACCGCCGTCGCGACGAGGCCGCCGAACAGCTTGCCGTTCACGCCGCCGAGGAACAGCACGCCCATCGCGATCGCGGCGACCACCATGAACGCGCCCATGTCCGGCTCGAGCAGCAGCAGCGCGCCGACGAGACCGACCGCGAACGCCATCGGCAGGAAGCCCTTCGCGAAGCTCTGCATGTATTCCTGCTTGCGCACCGTGTAGTTCGCCGCGTAGATCGTCACCGCGAGCTTCATGATTTCCGACGGCTGCATGTTCGTGATGCCGAGCGGAATCCAGCGGCGCGCGCCGTTCACGCCCTTGCCGACGTGCGGAATCAGCACGATCACGAGCCCGACGAGTGCGATCAGGAAGAGATGCGGCGCGTACTTGTCCCACGTCGACACCGGTACGCGGAACGCGATCACCGCCGCGATGAACGCGACGCCGAGCGACACGCAGTGACGCATCAGGAACGCGTAATCGTGATACGCCGCGTATTTCGGCGAATCGGGCATCGCGATCGACGCCGAATACACCATCACGACGCCAAGCCCGAGCAACGCGATCGCGACCCACAGCAGCGAGTAGTCAAAATCGAGCATCCGCGAGCGGCTCGGCCGCACGCCGTTGACGACGCTGGCGAGGCCGCCCGTCGCGGCGCGCGTGGCCGACGCGACGCGGCCGCCCGCGGCATTGCCGCCGGTGCCGCGCCGGTCGTTGAAACGGGAGACGAGGCGATCGGACCAGCTCATGTCGTCGCTCCTTTGTCGATGGCGATTTCGTCCACGGCCGCGCGGAACACGTCAGCGCGGTGGGCGTAGTTCCTGAACATGTCGAGGCTCGCGCACGCGGGCGACAGCAGCACCGCGTCGCCCGGCTCCGCGAGCTCGGCCGCCGCATGCACCGCCGCCTCGAGCGTCGCGTGATCGGCAAGCGGCACGCCCGTCTCGGCGAGCGTGTCGCGGATCGCCGGCGCATCGCGGCCGATCAGCATCACCGCGCGGCACCACCGCGCGACGGGCGCGACGAGCGGCGCGAAATCCTGCCCCTTGCCGTCACCGCCCGCGATCAGCACGATCTTCTGCGCGAGTCCGTCGAGTGCGGCCACCGTCGCGCCGACGTTCGTTCCCTTGCTGTCGTCGACGTAGTCCACGTCGTCGATCGTCGCGATCACTTCGACACGATGCGCTTCGCCTCGGTATTCGCGCAGCGCGTGCAGCAGCGGCGCGGCCGGCAGGTCGATCGCACGCGCGAGCGCGAACGCGGCCAGCGCGTTCGCCGCGTTGTGCAGCCCGCGGATGCGCAGCGCGTCGGCCGGCATCAGGCGCTTCTGAGCAATGTCGGGCGTATGCGCGCCGTCGCGCTTGCGCCGGCGGCTCGTCGTCTCGTCCGGTGCGTCGCGATCGACCGCCTCGACCAGCCACGCGATGCCGTTGTCGCGCGACAGGCCGTAGTCGCCCTGCTGCGCCGGTTCGTTCAGGCCGAACGTGACCGTGCGCGCCGCATCGGCCGCGCCGGCGGCCGGCGCGAACTTCATCACGGCCGCATCGTCGCGATTGAGCACGCGGGTGGTCGTCGCGCCGAAGATCCGGCCCTTCGCCGCCGCATACGCGTCGAAGCTGCCATGCCAGTCGAGGTGATCCTGCGTGATGTTGAGAATCGCGGCCGCATCGGGCGCGAACGTGCGCGCCGTCTCGAGCTGGAAGCTCGACAGTTCGAGCACCCATACGTCGGGCAGCGCCGTCTCGTCGATCGCGCGCGCGAGCCGGTCGAGCATCGCCGGGCTGATGTTGCCGGCGACGGCGACCTTCTTGCCCGAACGCTGGCACAGCAGGCCCGTGAGGTTCGTCGTCGTGGTCTTGCCGTTGGTGCCGGTGATCGCGAGCACCTTCGGCTGGTAGCCGCTCGTGCCGAGCGCGCGCAGCGCCTGCGCGAAGAATTCGAGCTCGCCCCACACCGCGATCGCGCGCTCGTTCGCGGCCGCGATCAGCGCGGCGAGTGCCGGTTCGAGCGGCGACAGGCCAGGGCTCAGGCCAACGATCTCGACGCCGCCGTCGAGCAGCGCGGGCGTGAACGGCCCGCCGACGAACTCGGCATCGATGCCTTCGGCCTGCAGCGCGGCAAGGTTCGGCGGCGCCTCGCGGGTATCGGCAATACGCAGCCGGCACCCGTGCCTCGCGCACCATCGCGCGATCGCGAGGCCCGATTCCCCGAGCCCCAGTACGAGCACCATCGGCCGCTGCCGATCTCCAAACATCTCGCCAGACATCCTTTTACCTTTCCTTTACCGCAACTTGAGGGTGGACAGACCGAACAGGCACAGCATCAGCGTGATGATCCAGAAACGCACCACCACCTGCGTTTCCTTCCAGCCGGACAATTCGAAATGGTGATGCAGCGGCGCCATCTTGAGCAGGCGGCGCCCTTCGCCGTAACGCTTCTTCGTGTACTTGAACCACGACACCTGCAGCATCACCGACAAGGTTTCCGCGACGAAGATGCCACCCATGATGAACAGCACGATTTCCTGGCGCACGATCACCGCGACCGTGCCGAGCGCGCCGCCGAGCGCCAGCGCGCCGACGTCGCCCATGAACACCTGCGCGGGGTGCGTGTTGTACCAGAGGAACGCGAGCCCTGCCCCGCCCATCGCCGAACAGAAGATCAGCAGTTCGCCCGCGCCCGGAATGTGCGGGAACAGCAGATATTTCGAATAGACCGAGCTGCCCATCACGTACGCGAACACGCCGAGCGACCCACCGACCAGCACGACCGGCATGATCACGAGGCCGTCGAGGCCGTCGGTGAGGTTCACCGCGTTGCTCGCGCCGACGATCACGAAGTAGGTCAGCACGATGAAGCCCCACACGCCCAGCGGATAGCTGATCGACTTCAGGAACGGCAGCATCAGGTCGGCACGCGCGGGCAGCCCCATCGACAGGCCGCTGCGCACCCACGCCATGAACAGGTCGAACACGCGCACGTTGTTCGCCTCGGACACGCTGAATGCCAGGTAGACCGCCGCGAACAGCCCGATCACCGACTGCCAGAAATACTTTTCGCGCGACGACATCCCGCGCGGGTCCTTGTAGACGACCTTGCGATAGTCATCGACCCAGCCGATCACACCGAAACCGAACGTGACGAGCATCACGATCCAGATGAAACGGTTGGTCAGGTCGCCCCACAGCAGCGTCGCGACCGCGATGCCGATCAGGATCAGCACGCCGCCCATCGTCGGCGTGCCGGATTTCACGAGGTGGCTTTGCGGGCCATCCTTGCGCACCGCCTGCCCCACCTTCATTTGTGTCAGCTTGCGGATCACCCACGGTCCGCACACGAGCCCGATCCCGAGCGCGGTGATGGTAGCCATCACCGCACGGAACGTCAGGTACGTGAACAAGCGCAAAAAGCTTGCGTCGCCCTGCAGCCATTGCGCCAGCGCCAGCAGCATGCTTCCTTCCTTCTACTCAGTGTGCGGCGGGCACCGTGCCCGCCGCGGATTGGTTCGTCAGCGCGTCAACCACGCGCTCCATCTTCATGTACCGCGAGCCCTTCACGAGCACCGTCGCCTGCGCGCCGTAGCCCGCCGCGAGCAGCGCCGTCACCAGCGCGCCGACCTCGCCGAAATGGCGGGCCGTGTCGCCGTACGCCGTGCACGCATCGCGCGATGCGTCGCCGAGCGCGAACAGCGCATCGATGCCGCGCTCGCGCGCATAGGCGCCGATCTCGCGGTGGAATGCCGGGCCTTCGTCGCCGACCTCGCCCATGTCGCCGATCACCAGCACGCGCGGCGCCGGTTGCGCGGCCAGCACGTCGATCGCCGCGCGCATCGAGTCGGGGTTCGCGTTGTAGGTGTCATCGACGACCGTCGCGCCCGCGAGGCTGCCGACGTCCGCCTGCCGGACCTGCAGACGCCCCTTGACCGGTTCGAACGATTCGAGGCCCTGCTTGATCGCGGCCAGCTCGATGCCCGCCGCGAGCGCCGCCGCCGCCGCCGCCAATGCGTTGCGCGCGTTGTGCTCGCCGAGCGCGCGCAGGCGCACCGTCACCGCGCCCGACGGCGTGTCGATCGCAAGCTCGCCGCCGTGCAGACGGCCCGTGACCTGCGCTTCGACCTGCCGTTCGGCATCGTGCAGCGCGAAATCGAGGATCGGGTTGCCGGTCGCCGCGACGCGCCAGATGCTCGCGTACGCATCGTCGGCCGGGAACACCGCGACGCCGTCCGGCGTCAGCGCGTGGATCACGGCCGCGTGCTCGAGCGCAACGGCTTCGACGGTAGCCATGAATTCCTGGTGCTCGCGCTGCGCGTTGTTGACGAGCGCGACGGTCGGTGCCGCGAGGCGCGCGAGGACTTCGGTCTCGCCCGGGTGGTTCATCCCGAGTTCGATCACCGCGACGCGATGCGCGCCAGACAGGCGCAGCAGCGTCAACGGCACGCCGATGTCGTTGTTCAGGTTGCCGGCCGTCGCCAGTCGCGCGTCGGCGCCGACTGCCGCCGCGAAGATCGACGCGATCATTTCTTTGACGGTCGTCTTGCCGTTGCTGCCCGTCACCGCGACGAGCGGCACCGTGAAGCGCTTGCGCCAGCCGTGTGCGAGCGCGCCGAGCGCGGCACGCGTTTCACCGCCCTCGACGACCGGCATCGCGAGACCCGCCGGCACGTGCGCGACGAGGGCCGCGGCTGCACCACGCGCGGCCACGTCGCCCAGGAAGTCGTGCGCGTCGAAGCGGTCTCCCTTCAGCGCGACGAACAAGTCGCCCGGGCCGACCGTGCGGCTGTCCGTCGACACGCGCTCGAACGTCGTGTCCGGATCGCCGTGGACGGTGGCGCCGGGAATCAGGCGGGCGGCTTCGCCGAGACTGAGCATCGTCATTCAGCGCCTCCCTTGACGTGCGTCGCGCGTGCCGCGAGCGCGAGCCGTGCGTGATCCTGATCGGAGAACGCGCGCTTCTTGCCCATGATTTCCTGCGTCGCCTCGTGACCCTTGCCGGCCAGCACGACGACGTCCTCGCGGGCGGCGCCACGCACGGCCTGCAGGATCGCGCTTGCGCGATCCTCGATGCGGCGCGCGTGATCGGGCGCCGTCATGCCCGCGATGACCTGGTCGATGATGCGCTGCGGATCTTCGCTGCGCGGGTTGTCGCTCGTGACGACGACTTCATCGGCGAGCCGCTCGGCGATCGCGCCCATCAGCGGGCGCTTCGTCGCATCGCGATCGCCGCCGCAGCCGAACATGCACACGAGCCGGCCGCCGCGCGCGGCCGCGATCGGGCGCAACGCGTCGAGCGTCTTCTCGAGCGCATCGGGCGTATGCGCATAGTCGATCACGACGAGCGGTTCGTCGTTCTGCAGCCGGCCGCCCAGGCGCTGCATGCGGCCATTGACGGACTCGAGCCGTGCGATCTCCGCGACCGCCGCGTCGAACGGCACGTCGGCCGCGAGCAGCGAGCCGAGCACCGCGAGCAGGTTGCTGACGTTGAACACGCCGAGCGTGCCGACCTCGACGTCCGCGTCGCCCCACGACGAACGCAGGCGAAACGCCGTGCCCGTGGCGGTGGCGCGCACGTCGAGCGCGACCAGCTCGCGATCGGCGTCGGGCGCCTGCGCGTCGCCGATTCCGTATGCGATCGTGCGCACGCGGCCGGCCAGCTTCTCGAGCAGGCGGCGGCCGGCTGCGTCGTCACGATTGACGACCGCCGCGCGCAGGCCGCGCCACGCGAACAGCTTCGCCTTCGCGGCTTCGTACGCGTCGAACGTGCCGTGATAGTCGAGGTGGTCCTGGGTGAGGTTCGTGAACACGGCGATGTCGAATGCCGTGCCGTTCACGCGGCCCTGATGCAGCGCGTGCGACGACACTTCCATCGCGACGGCCTTCGCGCCCGCGTCGTGCAGCTGCGCGAGGCTGCGCTGCAGCTGCGGCGCGTCCGGCGTCGTGAAGCCGGTCGGCACCAGATGCCCGTGCATGCCGCTGCCGAGCGTACCGATCACCGCGCACGGCTGGTGCAGCGCCGTCAGCGCGGCGGCGATCCATTGCGTGCACGACGTCTTGCCGTTCGTGCCGGTCACGCCGATCGCGAGCAGGCTGTCGCTCGGGTCGCCGTACCAGCCGCTGGCGATCTCGCCGGCCAGTTGGTCGAGCGCCGGCACCGCGAGTGCGACGGGCGCGGCCGGCGCGGCCGCGAGGCCTTCCGGCTGATACAGCACGGCGGCCGCGCCACGCGCGACGGCATCGGCAATGAAGGCGCGATTGTCTGCCCCGTCGACCGCATAGCCGAGAAACACGTCGCCGGCCCGCAGGCTGCGCGTGTCGGCATGCAGTTGCGCCGCGGGGGCCACATGCTGGCGCAGCCACGCAAGCGCGGCTGCGATCTGCTGATGCGCCGGATGGGAACTGCGAGCGGCGCTCATCGAACAACTCCTGGTGAATTACGTGTCGTGCTGGATACGATCATATGCTTCGCACCGCTGCCCGCGGCGAGCTTTTGCGGACCCGGCTTGGCGGGCGCGCCCGGCGCGTCGTCGGACACGACCAGCTGCTTGATCGGCATGTTCGGCGGCACGTTCAGCGCGCGCATCGTATCGCCGGCGATCGCCGAGAATACGGGGCCGGACACTTGGCCGCCGAAGTGGCTGCCGGCGGTCGGTTCGTCGACCGACACTGCAACGACGATGCGCGGATTCGGCATCGGCGCCATCCCGACGAACGACGCGCGGTACTTGCGCGTGTAGCCGTGGCCTTCATGCTTGTACGCGGTACCGCTCTTGCCGCCGACGCGATAGCCCGGCACGGCGGCGTCCGGCGACGTGCCGCCCGGCGCGACGACCGTCTCGAGCATCGCGCGTACTTCGCGGGCGGTGGTCGGGTTGAACACCTGCGTGCCGACGATCGGCTGATTGGGGTCGGTCTTGAAAATGGTCACGGGCATCAGCTCGCCGTCGTGCGCGATCGCCGTGTACGCGCGTGCGAGCTGGAACAGCGACACCGACAGGCCATAGCCGTACGACATCGTGGCCTGCTCGATGCGGCGCCAGCTCTTCCACGGACGCAGGCGGCCGGCTACCGCGCCCGGGAACCCGACCTTCGGCGCCTGGCCGAGGCCGATGCTCGTATACATATTCCACATTTCCTCGGGCCGCATCGTCATCGCGATCTTCGTCGCGCCGATGTTGCTCGACTTCTGGATCACGCCGCCGACCGTCAGCGTGCCGAAGCCCGCGTCATCGGTGATCGGCGCGCCGTCGAGCACGAAATGCCCGTTGCCCGTCTCGACGAGCGTGTTCGGCGTCACGCGGTGCAGGTCGAGCGCCAGCGATACCGTGAACGGCTTCATGATCGAGCCCGGCTCGAACACGTCGGTCATGATCCGGTTGCGCAACTGCTCGCCCGTCATCCGCGAGCGGTCGTTCGGGTTGTACGTCGGGTAGTTGACGAGCGCGAGCACTTCGCCGGTGCGCACGTCGACGACCATCGCCGCGCCGGCCTTCGCCTTGAACTTCTCGACGGCGGCCTTCAGGTTCGCATAGGCGATGTACTGGATCTTGCTGTCGATCGACAGGCCGACGTCCGTCCCGTTGTGCGGGGGAACCTGTTCGGCGACGTCCTCGACGATGTGCCCCAGCCGGTCCTTGATCACGCGGCGCACGCCGGACGTGCCGGACAGCAGCTTCTGGTCGCCGAGCTCGACGCCTTCCTGACCTTCGTCCTCGACGTTCGTGAAGCCGATCAGGTGCGCGGTGATCTCGCCTTCCGGATAAAAGCGCTTGTACTCGTTGCGCTGATAGATACCGGGGATATCGAGCGCGGCGACCTTGTCCGCGACGTCGATCGGCACCTGGCGCTTCACGTAGACGAAACCCTTGTCTTCCGACAGCTTCACGCGCAGTTCCTTCGGCGTCATGCCGAGGAGCTTGCCGAGCTGGTTGATCTTGTCCGCGCCGAGATCGTCCGGCACGGCGTCCGGAATCGCCCAGATCGCGCGCACGGGCAGACTCGTCGCGAGCACGAGCCCGTTACGGTCGAGGATCTTGCCGCGCGTGGCGGGCAGTTCGAGCGTGCGCTGATAGCGGCTTTCGCCCTGCTTCTGATAGAACGCGTTGCCGGGCCCCTGGATCCAGAACGCCCGCGCGGCGAGCGCGACGAACGCCATGAACAGCATGAACACGACGAGTTTCGAGCGCCACATCGGCAGGTGCACGCCGAGCACCGGGCTCGACGAGAATTTCACGTCCTGGCGCTTTTGCGACGGCTTCATCGCGCGCCTCCGTGGCCCTTGGCGGCGGCGTCGGCCGACGCGGGAATCGGCGCGTCGATCGCTTTCACGGCGCCCGGCGGCAGCGTCAGGTATTGGGTGCGGCCCGTCGTGATCGGCTGCATCTTCAGCGAATCGTTCGCGAGTTGCTCGATGCGCGACGTCTTCGACAGCGCGCTCTGCTGATATTGAAGCTGCGCATAGTCCTGCTGGAGCTGACGCTCCTGCGACTGCGCGCGCTGCAGCTGGATGAAGATCTGGCGCTGCTGGTTCGTCGAGTTGACGACCGACAGCGCGCAACCCATCACGATGATCAACAGGAAGATGTTGAAGCGGCTCATGGCGTGACGCGCTCCGCGATGCGCATCACGGCCGACCGGGCGCGCGGATTCGCGACGACTTCCGCTTCGCTCGGGAATTGACGGCTGATTATCTTGAGCGGCGGGCTCGGGAGGTCGACGGCACGGATCGGCAGGCGACGATCGACCGCGGGCGCACTCGCGTGCGCCTGCATGAATCGCTTGACGATCCGGTCCTCGAGTGAATGAAAGCTGATGACCACCAGCCGCCCCCCTTGCTCCAGCAACGACAATGCCGCGTCTAGTACGACTTGCAGGTCCGCAAGCTCTTGATTGACGTGAATCCGTATAGCCTGAAAGGTGCGGGTTGCCGGATCCTTGCCCTTCTCACGGGTTTTGACGACGTGACCCACGATTTGGGCAAGCTCGCCCGTGGTGTCGAGAGGCCCAAGACGGTCGGACTCTGCCCGGCGAGCAACAAGCGCCTTTGCAATCTGAAAAGCAAACCGTTCTTCCCCATAATCCCGTATCACCTCCGTCAATTCCTGCACCGAAGCCCGCGCGAGCCATTCGGCCGCCGACTCCCCACGCGTCGGATCCATTCGCATGTCCAGCGGACCATCGGCGCGAAAGCTGAAACCGCGCGCCGGATCGTCCACCTGCGGCGAGGACACGCCCAGGTCCAGCAACACACCCGACACCTTCTCGATACCGCGCGCCGCAAGCGCGTCGCGCATCGATGCAAAGCTGTCATGCACGATCGAGAAGCGCGCATCCTCGATGCGCTGCGCCGTCTCGATCGCCCTCGGATCCTTGTCGAACGCGATCAGCCGGCCGGCCTCCGCCAGCCGCGCGAGTACCGCGCGGCTGTGGCCGCCGCGCCCGAACGTGCCGTCGACATAAATGCCGTCCGGCCGCGTCACGAGCGACTCGACTGCTTCGTCCAACAGCACGGTCCGATGCTGCAATTCATTTCCCATCGCGGGCGTCTCCGTCACCGCAATCAGAACGTAAAGTTCTTGAGCGCATCGGGCATGCCCTGCGCCATCGCTGCCTGCTCCTTCGCGATGTAGGTCTGCGAATCCCACAGCTCGAAGTGACTACCCATTCCCAACAACATGACTTCCTTTTCCAGTCCGGCTGCCATCCGCAGCTCGGGCGATACGAGAATCCGGCCCGCGCTGTCGAGATCGACATCCATTGCATTGCCGAGAAAAATCCGCCGCCACCAATGGGCGTCCATCGGCAGCGCGGCGATCTTGGCGCGGAATACTTCCCATTCGGGGCGCGGAAACAGCAACAGGCAGCCGTCCGGGTGCTTGGTCACAGTCACCCGTCCTTCTGCCTGTCCTTGCAGCGCTTCGCGATAGCGAGACGGCACCGACATCCGCCCTTTCGCATCGAGCGTCAGCGCCGACGCCCCTTGGAACACTTTCCGCTCTCCCGTTCAGGGCACCGAAGCACCCGCCCAACGCTCAAGAATTTAGCCCGAACAGCCCGCCAAATCACACAAAAATACACTTTCTCACACTGTCTCCCACTTTAGAGGAAGGGTTTGGCACGGTCAAGGGAGCGGCCCGCTTTTTTGACGAATTTTGTTAGTTAGAACAAGGACTTACGCGCACATGCTCATGCCACCCCTCATACCAAAAACCGTTATAAATGAATGGGCTAGGGAAGCTTGTGAAGGTGATACGTGAGAAAGGCGGGCCAGACTGGCGTGCGGACGGGACTTTCGGGGGCGGGAAAACGCGGAAAAAACGGGCGGTATCGGGTTCGGCGGACCGGCGCGGCGTCGTGCGTCGCGCCGGCCCCGGATGTCAGAGATAGTACGCTGTGCGCGTCATGACTTTCGACGCGGCGCGCATCAGCATGCGCGCGGGCAGCGGCAGTTCGATGCCGCCGGCGTCGGTCGCGGCCTTGCCGTGCTTGACCTCGTCGACCCGCATCTGCTCGACGATCGCGCGCGACGCCGTGTCGGTGGCCGGCAACTCGGAAAGGTGGCCGTCGAGGTGGCTTTCGACCTGACGCTCGGTCTCCGCCATGAAGCCGAGGCTGACCTTGTCGCCCAGCGTGCCGGCCGCGACGCCGATCGCGAGCGCGCCGGCATACCACAGCGGGTTGAGCAGGCTCGGACGCGAATCGAGTTCCTTTAGCCGATGCGCGGTCCACGCGAGGTGATCCTCCTCCTCGCGCGCGGCTTCCTCGAACATCGCCTTCGACGACGCCGAGCGCGCGGTCAGCTTCTGCGCCTGATAAAGCGCCTGCGCACAGACCTCGCCGACATGGTTCACGCGCATCAGCCCGGCGGCATGCGCGCGCTCCGCGGGCGTCAGTTCGCCGACGGGCGGCTCCGTCGGCACGGGCACCGGGCGGCTCATCCGGCTAATGCCGGTCAGCGAGCGCAAGCCGCGATCGAATTCGCTGATCAGTTCATCCAACACCATCCTGTTCTCCTGGCTGCGTGTGCCGCCGCGGGCGGCAAAGGCACGTGCTCCGCTGCGTAACCGACTTGATTATTCAGCGGAAATTGCGGTTAACCCGTGATTTTAACCATTGTTGCATAAAGGAAACATGGCGACCTTGAGCGACGGCATTTCGCTTTGTCCGAAAAATCGGTTTTGCTACATTACGTGCGACTTCTTGCGAAGTTGGTGGGGCCCGTCAACAGAACATAACTATCCGCCCCGCCAAAAAAATTCAGTGATTCTTGGAGATCCGTTAATGAAAAAGTCGCTTCTCGCGCTCGTCGCGCTGGGCGCGTTCGCTGGCGCAGCTCATGCGCAAAGCAGCGTGACGCTTTACGGCATCATCGATGAAGGCTTCATCTTCAACAACAATGCGAAGGGCGGCCATCTGTACGGTCTGTCGAGCGGCGTGATGCAAGGCAGCCGCTTCGGCCTGCGCGGCACCGAAGATCTGGGCGGCGGCCTGAAGGCGGTCTTCGTGCTCGAGAACGGTTTTGACGTCAACTCCGGCAGGCTCGGCCAGGGCGGCCTGATGTTCGGCCGCCAGGCTTATGTCGGCCTGTCGAGCCAGTTCGGTACGGTCACGCTGGGCCGTCAGTACGACTCCGTCGTCGACTTCGTCGGCCCGCTCGAGGCAGGCGATCAGTGGGGCGGCTACATCGCTGCTCACCCGGGCGACCTCGACAACTTCAACAACGCGTACCGTGTGAACAACGCGGTCAAGTACACGAGCCCGACCTACGGCGGCTTCTCGTTCGGCGGCATGTACAGCTTCGGCGGTCAGGCCGGCCAGTTCTCGCGGAACCAGGTCTGGTCGCTCGGCGCCGGTTACAACAACGGCCCGCTGGTGTTGGGTGTCGGCTACTTGAACGCCCGCACGCCGGCGAACTTCGGCGGCATGTTCAATACCGGCGCGTCGGCTGCCACGACGGCCGTGTCGTCGCCGGTGTACGGCGCGTACGCGAACAGCGCGAACACGTACCAGGTCATCGGTGCGGGCGGCGCGTATACGTTCGGCGCGGCGACGATCGGCGCGACGTACTCGAACACGAAGTTCAAGGGCTTCTCGGTGGGTCCGTTCGTGAACCAGACCGCGACGTTCAACAACGGCGAAATCAACTTCAAGTATCAGTTGACCCCGGCGCTGATCGTCGGCGCCGCGTACGACTACACGCAAGGCAGCAAGATCGACGGCAACTCGGCAGCCAAGTACCACCAGGGCTCGCTGGGCGTCGACTACTTCCTGTCGAAGCGCACGGACGTCTACGTGATCGGCGTGTACCAGCATGCATCGGGCAACGCGCTCGACGCAGCAGGCAACGTCGTTCAGGCACATGCTTCGATCAACGGTCTCGACCCGTCGACGACCAGCAACCAGGTCGCAGCTCGCGTCGGCATCCGTCACAAGTTCTAATCAGCTTGCCTGACAAGCCGCAGCATATTGAAGGCGCCTTCGGGCGCCTTTTTCTTTGCGGAACCGGGAAGCGAAGCGGTGAGCGGGACGGTCGCAGCACATCGCGTTGACTGCAACGGGCCGTTCGCGGGCTTCATCGACGCGCACGCCTTGGCCGATTGCTCGCGGAATACACCGGGCGCCAGTCGACGCGGTTGAGGCATTCCATCGGCTGAGGCGCACCCGGTCGAACGCGCGCGCCGTTCCTGCGATTGCCGGCATCGGTCCCCGCAGCCCCGATGCCGGCGTCACAAACAAAAAAACCCGGCACAGGCCGGGCTCGTTGTTCGACTTCGGTGTTACGCGCGTCCGTCGCGCAATTCGCGCCGCAGGATCTTGCCCACGTTCGTCTTCGGCAGCTCCGTGCGGAACTCGACGAGTTTCGGCCGCTTGTAGCCGGTGAGCCGCTCCTTGCAGTACGCGAGGATGTCCTTGTCGGTCAGCGCCGGATCCTTCTTCACGACGAACAACTTCACGGCTTCGCCCGAGTGCTCGTCCGGCACGCCGACCGCCGCCACCTCGAACACGCCCGGGTGGGACGCCACCACGTCCTCGACCTCGTTCGGATACACGTTGAAGCCGGATACCAGGATCATGTCCTTCTTCCGGTCGACGATCTTCACGTAACCGCGCGCGTCCATCACGCCGACGTCGCCGGTCTTGAAGAAACCGTCCGGGAACATGACCTTCGCGGTTTCATCCGGACGGTTCCAGTAGCCAGCCATGACCTGCGGTCCGCGGATGCAGATCTCGCCCGGCTCGCCGAGCGCGACGTCGGCGCCGGCATCGTCGCGGATGGCAACCTCGGTCGACGGCAGCGGCAGGCCGATCGTCCCGCTGTACTCGGTCGCCGTCACGGGATTGCAGGTGGCAACCGGCGACGTTTCGGACAGGCCATACCCTTCGACGATCGCCGTATGGGTCTTCTCATACCAGCGCTTCGCGACGCTTTCCTGGATCGCCATGCCGCCGCCGTTGGCGATCGCGAGCTTCGACAGGTCGAGCTGGTTGAATTCGGGATGGTTCAGCAGCGCGTTGTACAGCGTGTTGACGGCCGGGATCGTCGAGATCTGGTAACCCTTCAGCTCCTTGATCATGCCGCCGATGTCGCGCGGGTTCGGAATCAGGATACCCATGCCGCCCGTGCGCATCGTCAGGAACCCGCAGACCGTCAGCGCAAACACGTGATAGAGCGGCAGCGCGACGACCGTCACGAACTGCTTCACGTCGGGGTACTTCTCGTGCGCCGGATGGTGCCACGCGCCGGCCTGCAGCACGTTCGACACGATGTTCCGGTGCAGCAGCGTCGCGCCCTTCGCGACACCCGTCGTGCCGCCCGTGTACTGGAGGAACGCGACGTCGTCGGGGCCGAGCTTCTGCGGCTTGAAGGTCTGGCGCGCGCCTTCCGACAGCGCGGCCTTGAAGCGCGTAAACGACGGAAGCTGCCAGGCCGGCACCATCTTCTTCACGTTGCGCACGACGTAATTGACCAGCCAGCCCTTGATGCCCAGCAAATCGCCCATCGACGCGACCACCACATGCTTGACCGCGGTATTGGCGATGACGGCCTGCAACGTCGACGCGAAGTTCTCGAGGATGACGATCGCCTCCGCCCCGCTGTCCTTCAGCTGATGTTCGAGCTCGCGCGGCGTATAGAGCGGGTTGACGTTGACGACGGTGTAGCCCGCGCGCAGCACCGCGACGATCGCCACCGGATACTGCAGCACGTTAGGCATCATCAGCGCGACGCGCGCGCCGCGCGCCAGCCCGCGCGACTGCAGCCACGCGCCGAACTGGCGCGACAGCGCATCGAGCTCGCCGTACGTGATGCTCTTGCCCATGCAGACGAACGCCTTGCGGTCGCGATACTGCTTGAAGCTTTCGTCGAGGAGATCCGGAATGGAGGGGTATGGGGACGCGTCAATTTCGGCTGGAACGCCGGGTGGGTACGATTTCAGCCAAATTTTGTCCATACTGCGCGTCTCCTCACAGATTTTCGAATGGTCGTGCTAAAACGCATCGTAACGGCTCGCAGGTCCCGCGACAACAGGGTTAGATGCTCACTTCCAACTTTCGAGCGATTTCGTCTGATCATATCTCGAAGTTCGGTCAAATCCGCTCAACTTCGACCAGACAATCGTAGAACGTCGCCGAGTTACCGAGATCGGTCAGCGCCTGGCTTGTCACCTCGTTCGCGTTGCGCCCATCCGCCGATAGCTTCTTCCACCAGATCGACAGGCCGACGACGAGCCCTGGTCGCGCGCGGTCGGTCACTCTCGCAACTGCCTGCATCGAGCCACGGTCGTTGAAGATGCGTACGACATCGCCCTCGTGGATGCCGCGCGCATCGGCGTCGGCCGGGTGCAAGTCGAGGTGCGGCTGGCCTTCCGTGCTGCGCAGGCTGTCCACGTTGACGAACGTGCTGTTCAGGAAGTGCCGCGCCGGCGGCGAAATCATCGCGAGCGGATAGCGGGCGGCGAGTTCGGGCGCGGCCTCCGCCGATTCGAACGGCGGCAGGTAATCGGGCACCGGGTCCATGCCCATCTGTTCGAGTCGCGCGCTATGGAACTCGCATTTGCCTGACGGCGTACGGAAGCCGCCATTCGCGAAAGGCGCGTCCGCCACCTTGAGCTTCAGCCAGCCGGCACGCTTCAACGTATCCCAATTGCTGTCGAGCGCCGGGTCGTCCCAACGGAGCGCGGCCTGCGCGACCTCTTCATCGCTGTGGAAAAGCGCGGGCTCGTCGAGCCCCATGCTGCGGGCAATGCCACGAAAGATTTCGGTGTTTGGCCGTGCGTCGCCGACTGGCGGAATCGCCGGCAGATTCGCCATTACATAGGTGTGGCCGTACGACTTGTGGACGTCGAGATGCTCGAGCTGGGTCGTGGCCGGCAACACAATGTCGGCGAAATCGGCCGTATCGGTCTTGAAGTGCTCGAGAACGACCGTGAACAGATCGTCGCGCGCGAACCCCGCGGCGACTTTCGACGAGTCGGGCGCGACCGCGACCGGATTCGAATTGTAGACAATTACCGCTTCGACCTTCGGCCCGAAAGCCGCGTCGCCCGGATTCAGCAATGCATCGCCGATCGTGTTCATGTTGATGACGCGCGGCTGCTTGTGCGGCCAGCCGGGCATCAGATCGGGGCGCAGCAGCGCCGCGTGATTGACCGGCGCCGACTCCGACGACGACAGCAGCAGGCCCCCTGCCCGGTCGCGCCACGCGCCCGTCAGCGCAGGCAGGCTCGCGACCGCGCGCACGGCATTGCCGCCGCCGCGGACGCGCTGCATCCCGTAATTGAGCCGGATCGCTGCCTTGCGGGTCGAACCGTAACGACGTGCGAGTTCGATCAGCTCCGACGCTTCGATGCCGCAGATCCGTGCGACACATTCCGGCGGATAGGACAGGGCTCGCACCTTGAGCGCGTCGAAGCCGAGCGTATGACGCGTGATGTAGTCGTGATCGAGCAGATCTTCGGTAATCAGCACATGCATCATCCCGAGCGCGAACGCACCATCGGTGCCCGGTTTCAAAGCGATGTGCTGGTGACATTTCTCCGCCGTCAGCGAGCGGTACGGATCGATCGCAACCAGACGGGCGCCGCGACGCTTGGCTTCCTGCGCGCGGGTCCAGAAATGCAGGCTTGATGCGATGGGATTGGCGCCCCAGATCAGGATCAGCTCGCTTTCCTCGAAATGCTCGAGATGCATGCCGACGTTTCCGCCGTACGTATAGCGCAGGCCGGCCGCACCGGCCGCGGAGCAAATTGTCCGCTCGAGCCGCGACGCGCCGATTTTATGGAAGAACCGCTGCGCAATGCCTTCGCCCTGCACGAGCCCCATCGTTCCCGCATAGCTGTACGGCAGGATCGCCTCCGGCGCGCGCGCGGCGATTTCACCGAGCCGACGGCCGATCTCGTCGAGCGCTTCGCTCCAGCTGATCGGCGCGAATCGCCCTTCTCCCTTCGCACCGACGCGCTTGAGCGGAACGGTAAGACGGTCCCGATGATGAACGCGGTCCGCGTATCGGCTGACTTTCGTACACAACACGCCTTGCGTGGGCGGATGGTCGGGATCGCCCGTGACCTTGATCGCCCGGCCGTTTTCGACGGTCACGCGCATCGCGCAGGTGTCCGGACAATCGTGTGGGCATACGGCCCGAGCTATCTGAGTGGCGGCGTTCATCGTTTCGGATGCGACTGCGTGGAGAGGATTCGCAAATTTTACGTGGACGGGCCGAATAAGACGTCGATTCGTATGAATTTCCCGTCTATTTTTGGAGAAAAGCAGGAGTGGAGGATGGGGAGTATCGACGGGGTGAGCGGCTTCGAACGGCCGGTGCGGCGGTACGGGTGTAGATGCAACCCCGATGGCGGCTTCGCTGCGCCGATACGGGTCGCAGGTTTGATCGGGATAGAAACGAATAGGCTGGAGAACCGATCGGGATCCATCGCTTTTCCGCCGCGCCAATGCAAAAAACCCCCGCCTTTCGGGCGGGGGTTCTTGGCTTAGGGAGCCTGACGATTACCTACTTTCACACGGGAATCCGCACTATCATCGGCGTAGAGTCGTTTCACGGTCCTGTTCGGGATGGGAAGGGGTGGGACCGACTCGCTATGGTCATCAGGCAAAGAGGGTTGTTCTGCTGGCGTGGCCAACAGAACCAATCTGGGAAGAAGCAGTAATTTTGGTTGTGTGTATCACGCACGAGAATCCAACTTGTCGCTTTGGATCGCGGCCAGTGCTTGCGCACGGCGCCGATCTACAAGGCAGACTTGTTATAGGATCAAGCCTTACGGGCAATTAGTATCAGTTAGCTGAACGCATTACTGCGCTTACACACCTGA
>NZ_JAWRXS010000370.1:0-266 GCF_046534915.1 Burkholderia sp. SIMBA_051
GCTGGATTGCCTCGAGCCGGCGTTGCGCCTGCTTGGTCAGACCTTGCGGATCGTGCACCAGCAGATACGAATACGCCTGGTGATGCGAGCGGCCCACCCGGCCACGCAACTGATGCAACTGCGCGAGACCGAACTTGTCGGCGCGGTGAATCAGGATGGTGTTGGCGGTGGGCACGTCGATGCCGGTTTCGATGATCGTCGTGCACAGCAGCACGTTGGCGCGCTGCGCGACGAAGTCGCGCATCACGCGCTCCAGCTCGCGTTCG
>NZ_JAWRXS010000371.1:0-266 GCF_046534915.1 Burkholderia sp. SIMBA_051
TGGTTGCGACTGGCAGCAAGGAGGAATCATGGCTGATTTGAGAAAAGCAGCGCGTGGTCGGGAATGCCAGGTAAGAATCCCTGGCGTATGTAATGGCAATCCTGAAACGTCTGTACTGGCACATATCCGGCTGGCTGGATTGTGCGGTACCGGTATCAAACCGCCAGACCTGATTGCCACCATTGCATGTTCTGCCTGTCACGACGAGATCGACCGTCGCACGCATTTTGTTGACGCTGGATATGCAAAAGAATGCGCGCTGGAAG
>NZ_JAWRXS010000372.1:0-266 GCF_046534915.1 Burkholderia sp. SIMBA_051
ATGGACGATGATCCAGAAATGAAAATGAAAGCATTGGAAAACATGATTAGAGAGTTTGATTCAATTGGAGATGGAGCACTAGAAGGTATAAAACAGGCTACTGCTTTATTAAAGAAAGTTGGAAGTGAAGACGTTGGAAATAGAATTGAGATGCTTAATACAAAGAAAAAAGCTGAGACAGTTTAGCTCAGCTTTATAAATCCAACGGTTCAAAAGGATCATCCATGTCGATTGGTTTGCCTTGAGGATGAACTGGAAAGTCATCT
>NZ_JAWRXS010000373.1:0-266 GCF_046534915.1 Burkholderia sp. SIMBA_051
GGCATAGGGGTATCCAGATCGCGCAGAACAGGGCAACAACAAGGGACTAATGTAGGGGTGAAACGCTGATTCGGGCAAGCGCCGCCAAATTCACGAACCCTGGGGTTCGCTGGCGGCCGCGCGGCCGGGACCAACCCGCGCGCAGCCTTGCGGCGCCGCCGACCGCGGCAAAGTCTTGCTCCGCCGCGGGTCCAACGATACTACGATGAAGCTTCGATATAAGACTTATTGTTGCTTTGCAGCAGCGACTTGCGCAGCCACTTCGG
>NZ_JAWRXS010000374.1:0-266 GCF_046534915.1 Burkholderia sp. SIMBA_051
CGGTGATCTACGAGAGCACCGTGTATCCGGGCGTGACGGAAGACATTTGCGTACCACTGCTTGAACAACGCGACGACCGCACGGGCGAGCGCCGCTTGCAGCACGGCGCGGATTTCTGGGTCGCCTATTCGCCGGAGCGCATCAATCCCGGCGACCGCATTCATACGGACACGTCGACCACCAAGATCGTGTCCGGCGATACGCCCGAGACGCTCGAACTGGTAGACAGCATGTACTCGAAGATCACGACGACCTACCGTGCGGCG
>NZ_JAWRXS010000375.1:0-266 GCF_046534915.1 Burkholderia sp. SIMBA_051
GCGCGTGAGTGACTTCGAGCGTGCGTTGCTGCTTGAGGAAATTCTCCGGCGTGATGACGAGCGTCGCCTTGCCGATCACGGGTGCATCCGCTTGCGCCGAGCCGCGAATCTCGGCGTACAGCGTGTTGGTCTGCTCCCATAGATTCAGCGGCGAACTGCGCGTGGTGATCTTCTGCCCGCTCAGATAGTACGTTTTGCCTTCGGTGGCATTGAGCGTCATGCGGTAGTTCATGTTGCGTTCGTCGACATCCGCCGGATCGACGACG
>NZ_JAWRXS010000376.1:0-265 GCF_046534915.1 Burkholderia sp. SIMBA_051
GGCTTTGGCCGCCGGTTCGGGCAGTTGATGGCCGGCGGGCAGGATGCCCAGGGCCCGCGCGCAAGCCTGAATTTGCTCGCGCCACTCCGGGTAGTCGGCTGTCTTTGCAAGGCGGTCGGCGAGATTGCGCTGCTGCCAGCCTTCCACCGTGACCCATTCGCGCATCGTGCCGGCCGGTTTGCGGCCACCGTCGCGCTGCGAGGCCGACAAGGCGTCGAACACCATTTGCGCGGTAACCGGCTTGCGCTCACGGCCCCGGCCTTCC
>NZ_JAWRXS010000063.1:0-424 GCF_046534915.1 Burkholderia sp. SIMBA_051
AAGGCGCGCGATACAGGGTGACAGCCCCGTACACAAAAATGCACATATTGTGAGCTCGATGAGTAGGGCGGGACACGTGGTATCCTGTCTGAATATGGGGGGACCATCCTCCAAGGCTAAATACTCCTGACTGACCGATAGTGAACCAGTACCGTGAGGGAAAGGCGAAAAGAACCCCGGCGAGGGGAGTGAAAAAGAACCTGAAACCGTGTACGTACAAGCAGTGGGAGCCTCTTTTATGGGGTGACTGCGTACCTTTTGTATAATGGGTCAGCGACTTATATTCTGTAGCAAGGTTAACCGAATAGGGGAGCCGAAGGGAAACCGAGTCTTAACTGGGCGTTAAGTTGCAGGGTATAGACCCGAAACCCGGTGATCTAGCCATGGGCAGGTTGAAGGTTGGGTAACACTAACTGGAGGACCG
>NZ_JAWRXS010000377.1:0-265 GCF_046534915.1 Burkholderia sp. SIMBA_051
CTCTTAAGCTGTTCAGGACTTAACTTGCTGAAGTCCATTGTATTCAGGATGTCAGTTATGGACTTTTTAATATTAGGGTTAATATCAATGGAATTAAATGCACTTATTACGTCTAATACTGAAGCCTGAATTTCAGCATTTGCGCTTACTATTGACTGTTTCGCACGCAAGGCTTCACGCTCGTATTTGTATCCTTCTTTTACGTAATCATCATCATTAGCAAAAGGATTCTCGAAGATTCTTGTAATCCAACTTGAACCTTCTT
>NZ_JAWRXS010000378.1:0-265 GCF_046534915.1 Burkholderia sp. SIMBA_051
CGCCGGACTGTACGCCCTGACGAACCGTGCTCGCCATCGACCGAGCGAGCCCCACCACACCGCCGTTCACGCCGACGCTCAGGCCCGATTGGCTGAAGTGCTGCGATTGCGCGTCGTTGTACGTGTCATAGGCCGAATTCACGACGACGTTCTGGCCGATCACGTCGAGGTTTTGGCCGGCGACCACAGTACTACCGGTAATCGTCGCGTCCTTGCCCGCGTTGATCGACACGCTGCCGGACGATGCGCCGACGACGCTTGCGTT
>NZ_JAWRXS010000379.1:0-265 GCF_046534915.1 Burkholderia sp. SIMBA_051
CTTAAAGCTCACCCAGGGCAACGCTCCGCCAGCCTCGCGCGTGCTATCCATGCTGGTCTCGCGCGCCACCTCGTCAAACGCGACCCCGGCTTTCAGCTTCTCGAGCACACCGGCGGCGCTCGCCGCATCCCGCACCGCGATGATCCGCGTCTGATACTCGCGCGGGCCTTGCTCCGCGACCATCGCGTCGTAGGCCGACTTGACCTGTGCATCCGTGACGGCTGGCACCTGCAGATGGCGCTCCAGGTACAGCCGGTTCTCGGCG
>NZ_JAWRXS010000380.1:0-265 GCF_046534915.1 Burkholderia sp. SIMBA_051
GCAGCCACAGCTCGCTGGCCGATTCCGCCTCGCGCACCGACGTCGACAGCTACACCGCCACGATCTTCGGCGGCCGCAATTTCCAGGCCGGTCCCGGCCACCTGCGCTTCATGGCCGGCGCCGCCTACACCTGGCACGACATCAACACCAAGCGCGACGTCGCGGCCGGCAGCCTGAACCAGCGCCTGGAGTCGTCCTACCGCGCCTCGTCGACGCAGCTTTTCAGCGAGCTCGGCTACCACCTGCCGCTGAGCGATGCCTACAG
>NZ_JAWRXS010000381.1:0-265 GCF_046534915.1 Burkholderia sp. SIMBA_051
GAGCACGTCCTGATCGACTCGACGATCGTACGCGCACACCAGCATTCGGCTGGGGCTTCAAAAAAAACGGGCCGCAAGCGCTCGGTCGTTCCCGAGGTGGACTGAGCACCAAGCTCCATCTGGCGATTGACTCGATGGGTCGTCCGTTGCGACTGATCGTCACTGAAGGACAGGTCGCCGACATCTCGTGTGCGGCGCAGCTGGTTGAACATTTGCGCACAGGAGCCGTTATCGCAGACAAGGGCTACGACTCCGACGCCTTCGT
>NZ_JAWRXS010000064.1:0-421 GCF_046534915.1 Burkholderia sp. SIMBA_051
GGTCGCGATTCCCTATGTGTTCGGCACGATCGGCATGGCGGGCAGCGGTTTTATCGCCGACTACCTGCTCAAGCGCGGCGTCGCGCCGATTCGCAGCCGCAAGTGGCCGGTGTGCGTCGGGCTGATCGGCGCGGCCGCGTTCACGGTGCCCGCCGCCTACACGCCGAGCACGGCGCTCGCCATCACCTACGTTTCGCTCGCGATGTTCTTCGTGAATCTCGCCAGCGGCAGCGCGTGGGCGCTCGTGAGCATCGCCGCGCCGCGTCATCTGGTGGCGTCGCTCGGCAGCATGCAGAACTTCGGCGGCTATCTCGGCGGCTCGTTCGCGCCCGTCATCACGGGCATCGTGGTCGATCAGACACACTCGTTCGTCAACGCGCTGCTCATCAGCGCCGCCATCGCGTTCGCTGCGGCCTTCGTC
>NZ_JAWRXS010000382.1:0-265 GCF_046534915.1 Burkholderia sp. SIMBA_051
TGCTGGAAGCGGTAGCCCGCCTGATACTGCTGGCGATGGCCGAACTGCACGCCCACGCCCGCGACGTCGGCGAACTGGAACGCCGAGCCGAGCGTGAAGTCGGAGGAAATTCTCGGACTCGACAGGAGCCGCACGCCGGCGCCCACTTCGATGAAAGGACGGATCGACCCGGATGCCTTGATGAAGCGAATCATCGGCGTCACGCCGATCTCGCCGATGTTGTCGTGCACGTTGCCTTCGTTGGTGTGCCACCAAGCCATGTGCG
>NZ_JAWRXS010000383.1:0-265 GCF_046534915.1 Burkholderia sp. SIMBA_051
CGTGCTGGACCTGGCCGCCGGCATCGTGCGCAACGGCAAGCAGCGCGCCATCGACGAGCGCCTCTCGCCCGAGCAGGCCAAGCACAACGTGGCGCAGCGCCTGGCGCAGTTTCGCTATGGCGCTGACGGCTATGTCGGCGTGTTCGACGACAGCTACACGCTGCTGGTGCATCCCGACGGCAAGCTGGCCGGCACCAATGTGCGCGCGGTCAAGGACAGCGACGGCCTGCCGATCTTCGAGAATCTCTACGCGCAGGGCAAGGCG
>NZ_JAWRXS010000384.1:0-265 GCF_046534915.1 Burkholderia sp. SIMBA_051
GGAGCAACTCGCGCAGCAGCCGGAAGTTTATTTCGAGGCCGGCGATCACGAGGCGCTGATCCATATGACGCAAGACGAATTTCTCGCGCTGATGGAAACCGCCGAACGCGCGCATTTTTCGCACAAGATGCTCGGGATGTGGGTGTCCTGACGGGTGTGTGGTGCTTGCGATTCGCAGTTCGTGGCTCGCCGGGAAGATCGGGAACGGCGCCGTACGGGCTGCGGTCGCGAGTTTGGACGCGGTCCACTGGGGGTCGATAGACGG
>NZ_JAWRXS010000385.1:0-265 GCF_046534915.1 Burkholderia sp. SIMBA_051
GGAAGAACAGAGGTGTCCTTCAACTCGTGCCGGGACCGGCATTGCCCGAAGTGCCAGGCCAGCGCCGCACACCGCTGGCTGAACGCACGCCAGGCCGATCTGCTACCCGTTGAGTACTTCCACGTCGTCTTCACGCTTCCCGCACCCATCAGTGCGATTGCCGGGTACAACAAACGGATCATCTACGGCCTGCTGCTCGACATCGCCGCTGACACGCTGCGCACGATCGCCGGGGATCCCAGGCATCTCGGCGCCCAGATTGGCG
>NZ_JAWRXS010000386.1:0-265 GCF_046534915.1 Burkholderia sp. SIMBA_051
GGCGCTGATCTGGATGCCGCTGTCCGAGGCCACGGCGATCTACTTCACCTCGCCCCTCATCATGGTCGCGCTGTCGCCCTGGCTGCTGGGCGAACGGGTGCGGCCGGTGCAATGGATGGCGGTGGCGGCCGGCTTCGCCGGCATGCTGCTGATCGTGCGGCCGGGCGCCGATCTGCCTGCGCTGGGCACGCTGCTGATGGCGGTCTCGGCGATCAGCTACGCCATCTTCCAGGTGCTGACCCGCAAGCTGTCTGGCAAGGTTGCC
>NZ_JAWRXS010000387.1:0-265 GCF_046534915.1 Burkholderia sp. SIMBA_051
CCTCATGAGGCCGCTCCGGTGATGGACATAACCCTCCATCGCACGGGAATCCAAGGGCGCGTAGTTGCATTGGGTAGGCTGGCCTATGGTCCGCTTGCGTGGTGCCGCTACGCGCCCTTTTTGCGTTTACGGCCCAGAGTCTGACGCTTGCGGGAACGAGGGGGCAGCGCATTGGTGCTGCTGGCTCGGTGGACGGTGGGTGGAAGGCGCAGGATGCGAGTGTGTGCGTTAGCACGACGAGTGGATGCGCTGAAAGCATCGCCGG
>NZ_JAWRXS010000065.1:0-420 GCF_046534915.1 Burkholderia sp. SIMBA_051
CCCACAGCGCGACGCCCATCGCGGAGCGATCGAGGTTGCGCCAGCGCAGAAAGGTCGTGCCTGCGCCAGTGGTCTGCTGGGCCAGGTAGACCGGCAGCCGATCGAAGGGGGAGCGACGCGCCTGCGGCAGAAGGAAGCGTTCGGTCAGGGCGATGAGCGCGTCGCGCAGTGCCTCACATTGGCTGGCCCAAGCTTCCAGATCCCCCTTACCTTTAAAAGGTTTTAAAAGGCCTTTTAGGTAGGCCGCATGTTCCAGTCGCTGGAAGGCCGTCTGTTCCAGTGGCACAAAGCGACGCGTTGCGCCAACGTCTTCGTGCGTGCTGCTCACGTTGCCCCCGTGTCGTCGGCGTTGCTGTCATCGTCGGCGGGCATCGAAGACGATGCGTCAACAGTTGCCGCAGCCGGTTCCGTCGTGGTCGT
>NZ_JAWRXS010000388.1:0-264 GCF_046534915.1 Burkholderia sp. SIMBA_051
GGGCCTCCTGCAGCCTCGATGCTCTCGCATAAGCATTTTCCGGACCATTTTCGCCTTCGAGGTAAAAATCCAAGAAGATTATCTTGTACAGCAAAAGCTCGGGGTTTTCGAAATCAATGGAGTCGAACTCGTGCCGCGCGATGCCCAGTGAGTCAATGTAATCCTGTAAAGGTATCAACGTACCAAGCATCGGGCCCTTGGTTTCCAAGAAGCTTTTGAAAAGGCCATCGTTAAGCCACGCCCACTCGGTCTCAGTGTGGACGC
>NZ_JAWRXS010000389.1:0-264 GCF_046534915.1 Burkholderia sp. SIMBA_051
CGATCTGGTAGCCGCGCTCGCCATGGATCTCGTCGGACACGATGTGCAGATCGAAGAACTCGACTTCCTCGTCGGTGAAGCCATATTTCTCGCGCAGGGTCGGCGTCTGCTTGCGGTAGATCGACGGCACCTGCGATTCCAGGCCCACCACCAGGCCGGCCACGGCCACGATCGGGTCTTCGCGCATCGCCACGGCGTAGCACCAGCTTTGCAGCGCTCGCGTGGTGGGCGACATGTTGTCCGGATTGGTGACCCGTTCGCGGG
>NZ_JAWRXS010000390.1:0-264 GCF_046534915.1 Burkholderia sp. SIMBA_051
CTGGAAATCGTTCGTCGTGACTGGTCTGAAATCGCGAAAGAAACCCAGGCGCGTGTTCTGGAAGCGATCCTGAAACACGGTAACGTTGAAGAAGCGGTTCGTATCGTTAAAGAAGTTACCCAGAAACTGTCTAAATACGAAATCCCGCCGGAAAAACTGGCGATCTACGAACAGATCACCCGTCCGCTGCACGAATACAAAGCGATCGGCCCGCACGTTGCGGTTGCGAAACGTCTGGCGGCGAAAGGTGTTAAAATCAAACCG
>NZ_JAWRXS010000391.1:0-264 GCF_046534915.1 Burkholderia sp. SIMBA_051
TTCAGGTAGTACGAGCGCAGCCGGTCCAGATCGGCGCCGAGCTTCTCTTTCGAATAGAGATCGTTCTTCGTGTACCAGGAAAACCAGTTCGGCGTCGACAGTTCCATTTCGTCGCGCAGCGTGCTTTCCGAAAACACGCGATTGCCGATGAAATTGATCTGCCTGATCTTCGCATTCGGACCTTCGATGACCGAGAACAGAACCGACACGCGTCCGCTGTCGACGGGCGTCGTCGTGGTTTCTACCTGCGCGGCGTAGTAGCCG
>NZ_JAWRXS010000392.1:0-264 GCF_046534915.1 Burkholderia sp. SIMBA_051
GACGCAGAGCTGAAGTTCATCGCCGACCACGGCGGCTTCGTCGGCGTGACCATGTTTGCGCCGTTCCTGGCCAAAGGCATCGACTCGACCATCGACGACTACGCCGAAGCCATCGAGTACACCATGAACATCGTCGGTGAAGACGCCATCGGTATCGGCACCGACTTCACCCAGGGCCATGGCCAGGACTTCTTCGAGTACCTGACCCACGACAAGGGCTATGCCCGTCGCCTGACCAACTTCGGCAAGATCATCAACCCGCTG
>NZ_JAWRXS010000393.1:0-264 GCF_046534915.1 Burkholderia sp. SIMBA_051
CTCATGCTCGGGTTTACGAGATGGATATCCAACGTAAAGTTGCTTAGATTGTTTAAGCAAGATCTCTGATTGGCAAACGCATTGAATCCTAATGGAGCCGTCATGACGACATGCACCGCACCCGGGCATCCTTCTTGTACGATAACTTGCTCGGCGGGGTGTGGGGCAATATACAGCGAACCTGATGGCCGCGGTACCACGATCTGTGCCAATAGCGCGGAACCGCTGAAACTCGACGGTAACAGCAGATATTCAATTCACTTG
>NZ_JAWRXS010000394.1:0-264 GCF_046534915.1 Burkholderia sp. SIMBA_051
TCTGCACGCCGTCCGCGAGCTTCAATGCGACGCCGTTCGGCGCGCTCACCACTTCGCCCGCGGCGAAATTCATCGAGGGCGAACCGAGAAAGCTCGCGACGAACAGATTCGCCGGCCGGTCGTAAAGCTCCAGCGGACGCCCGATCTGCTCGATGCGCCCGGCATTCATCACGACGATGCGGTCGGCCATCGTCATCGCTTCGATCTGGTCATGCGTGACGTAGATCACCGTATTCTTCAGCCGCTGATGCAGCGCCTTGATCT
>NZ_JAWRXS010000395.1:0-264 GCF_046534915.1 Burkholderia sp. SIMBA_051
GCCGCCGGCGCCGATAACGCTCGAATACGCGCCGAGCGCGGTCGCGCCGTTGCTGTCGGCGAAGGACGACGCGCCGATCGACGTGGAGCCCGCGGTATTGGCGACGGCGCTTGCGCCGAGCGCGGTCGAACCCACGCCGCCAGCAGTGGCGCTCATGCCGACTGCGACCGCGTTCTCAGCCGTCGCAGCCGCGCTGACGCCTGCCGCGACCGCATTCGTGCCGTTCGCGACGGCGTCGTCAGAACCGGTGGCCGTGCCGTCTGC
>NZ_JAWRXS010000396.1:0-264 GCF_046534915.1 Burkholderia sp. SIMBA_051
CGAACGTCGCGTCGGTGAAGCGGTCGGACACGACCCAGTCGCCGCGTGCAAGCGCCGGCTCGATCACGCGCGCGAGATGCTCGCGGCGCGCGGCGAACATCAGCAGCGCTTCAGTCTCGAGATCCATCGGCTGGTTCAGCAGCATCTCGCGCAGCGCCTCGCCGAGCGGCGTGCCGCCCGGTTCGCGGGTGACGACGACCTGCCGGTCGCCCGCGGCGAGCTTCGCCTGCAGACGCTCGCAGAACCATTGCAGATGGGTCGTCT
>NZ_JAWRXS010000397.1:0-264 GCF_046534915.1 Burkholderia sp. SIMBA_051
GCTCAACGCAATAGCACGCGGTCCAGTGACTCGGTGAAGCGCTTGGCGTCCTGGAAGCCCACCACGCGCGCGTCCGGCAATTCCTTGCCGCCGGGTTCGAAGAACATGATGCCCGGCGGGCCGAACAGGCGGAAACGCTTGAGCAACGCCCGATCGTCGGCATTGTTGGCGGTCACGTCGGCCTGCACCAGCAGCATGCCGGCCATGCGTTGCGCCACGCCCGGATCGGTGAAGGTGAAGCGCTCCATCTCGCGGCACGATACG
>NZ_JAWRXS010000398.1:0-264 GCF_046534915.1 Burkholderia sp. SIMBA_051
GTCGGCTTCGCTGGCGAGGCCGACCTTCGCCTGGCTTTGCGTCAACCGGACGACATCGCGTTGCTGCTCGACGAGGCTCGTGGTGATGTCGCGCAACGCCTGCGCGCCGCGCAACTGCATGTAGGTTTGCGCGACTTCGGCCTCGAGCGAGAGCAGCGCGTCGTTGCGGCTTTCCACTGCGGCCTCGGTCTGCGCGTTCGCGGCTTCCACCGAGCGGCGCACCCGGCCGAACAGATCGAGTTCCCACGAGGCGTCGAAGCCGGC
>NZ_JAWRXS010000399.1:0-264 GCF_046534915.1 Burkholderia sp. SIMBA_051
GCGGGCAGGAGGTCGGTGCGGCCTACCAGCGCCTTATGATCGAGATCGAGCGCATCAAGCCGATGAAATCGCGAGTAGCTGCCCATGAGTCTCAGCTCGACGCCTTGCGACAGGAGCGACGCAATCTGTTGGCCGAATTATCAGATTTGCGAGGACAACGCATACGCGCCTTGCAGAAGGCCGCGAAGAAGCTGAGCAAGCGGCTTGAAGGCAAGCTCAAGGTGGAAATCGTACCGGAAGCCGACCGCACTCCGCTGATGACGT
>NZ_JAWRXS010000400.1:0-264 GCF_046534915.1 Burkholderia sp. SIMBA_051
CTGGCCGTTGCTGAACGCATTGCTGAATACGGCAGGCGGCGCGTCGTGGGTGTCGCTGCATCATGGCGGCGGTGTGGGCATGGGCTTCAGCCAGCACTCGGGTGTCGTGATCGTCGCCGACGGCACGGACGAAGCGGACAAGCGCCTCTGCCGCGTGCTGTTCAACGATCCGGCCACCGGCGTGATGCGTCACGCGGATGCGGGCTATGAACTCGCTCAACAAACCGCGCGCGAGGCGGGTCTCAATCTGCCGATGCTCGGCCG
>NZ_JAWRXS010000066.1:0-417 GCF_046534915.1 Burkholderia sp. SIMBA_051
CGATGATCGCGGCGGCGCTGACGATTGTGAAGCAGTCTAAGAGTGTTGTTTGACAGGTTTTTTTTGTCTGCGACGCTGGGTGGTTCGGTGTGCTTTGCGGTGGCATCCGGTCGGGTTTTTTTGCCTTTGCGCTGGCATCCGCGTTATGACTTTTCGCTGGCATCCGCGATTTGTTAGCTTGCTTCAAGCGTCGCCCCTGTGCGGGGCGGCACCTACTTTTCTTTGCCGCCGCAAAGAAAAGTAGGCAAAAGAAAGCGGCTCACACCGCCAGTTCTTGTGTTTGCCTGAGGGCCCCCAACCGGTCTTACGCTTCACACGGCAATCACGTGACCCATGTTCGTTGCCAACGCTCTTGCGCTGCGCCTCACCCGCTTCACGCACCCGCGCTTCACCATGCCGTGCCAGATAGTCCACTGC
>NZ_JAWRXS010000401.1:0-264 GCF_046534915.1 Burkholderia sp. SIMBA_051
CTCAAGAAGCCGCGCGCCGTGCCGATATGCATTAACCAAATGGTTAATTTTGCAGATGCATCGGAAGTCTGCATCGCGCCCGACGTCTTTCCCCGTCTTTTCGAGTCGAAATGAAAGTCTCAACCAAGCTGATCCTTCTCGTGGGCACCGCGCTCGTCGGTGTCGTCCTGATCGCCGCGACCACCCTGTCGCAACTGAAGCAGTCGCTCGTCGAGAGCCGGCAGCAGGAAATCACCAACCTGCTGCTCAAGGCCGAGCATCTGG
>NZ_JAWRXS010000402.1:0-264 GCF_046534915.1 Burkholderia sp. SIMBA_051
GTTGTCGGTGTTGTGACGCGGGCGATAGACGATTTCGAGCTTGCGCTCTTCAAAGAGTGCGCGTGACACGATGCCGAACAGTTCCCGGTCGATTACCGGGTAATGCAGCGAGAAGCCGCCGCTTTCGACCGCGACCTTGCTCGCCCAGCGCGAATAGCGCCGCTCGGTTTCATTGCTCGTCCGCTGCAGCCGTGCCTCCGCGACGTCGAACATCGACGACAGCGATTCGGCCACCAGTTCCGGAATCTGGCGCGACGAGAAGCG
>NZ_JAWRXS010000403.1:0-264 GCF_046534915.1 Burkholderia sp. SIMBA_051
TGCGGCAACTGCGCAACACGCCGCGGGTGGCCATCTCGCTGGCCGCCATGCTGCTGCTGCCGGACGGGCGCACGGTCGCCTGCCGCACCAGCGACTACTCGCAGGGCGGCCTCGGCCTGGTGCTGCCGCCCGGGGTGCTGGTGCCCAACGGCATGCCGCTGAGCGTGTCGCTGTTCCGCAATGACGAGGAAGCCATGTTCCCTGCGCTGGTCACGTTCAGCCGCGGCGACCGCCTGGGGATCAGCTTCCAGTCACTGACGCTGG
>NZ_JAWRXS010000404.1:0-264 GCF_046534915.1 Burkholderia sp. SIMBA_051
GAGGAGACAGTGGCGGAGACTCGCAGGTTGGGGCCGCCAGCGCAGCGAGCGTTTGCGCAAAGCTCAATGGAGCAACTACTGGCGGCGTAGCGGGCTTGAGCGCGAAAGTCATTCCCGCCACCTCGACCGCGCCCACATACTGCCAAGTCACTGGCACGATTCCCCCGCATCTAGGCATTGAAATCCGCTTGCCCGACGACTGGAACGGCAAACTGTATTACCAAGGCGGCGCCGGAATGGATGGCTCTATCCCGGATTTACCGG
>NZ_JAWRXS010000405.1:0-263 GCF_046534915.1 Burkholderia sp. SIMBA_051
CCAGCAGCTTGCCGACCTGGCGCATCAGCGTGCAGACGACGGCTTCCTCGCCGCCGCGCAGTTCCGCATGCTCGGTCAGCTTGCGCGCGACGCAGCCGGACAGCAGCGCGCGGTTCAGCTCGAGCTTCGCGTCGATGCGACGCGGCGTGCTCTGGTGGAAATGGTCGACCAGCTTCAGCCCGACGACCAGATGGCCGACGGTGTCCATGCCGAGCACCATCAGCGCTCGGGTGACGGTCGTGATGTTGCCGCCGAAGGCCATG
>NZ_JAWRXS010000406.1:0-263 GCF_046534915.1 Burkholderia sp. SIMBA_051
GTTCAGTGATTGCGCTGTGGCTCGGACATGAATCGGTGGAAACCACGCAGATCTATGTCGAAGCGACACTCGCAATGAAGGAGGAAGCTCTTGCGAAGACATCTCCGCCCTGCGGCAGGCAAGGGCGCTACCGGCCCGCAGACCAGCTTCTCGACTTCCTGAATAGCTTGTAGGACCGCGAAACTATATCGGGTGATTGGCCGAGTACATTCACCGCCCAGCCCACACTACCAAGGTGTTCAAGGAGCCCTTCCAGATTACCC
>NZ_JAWRXS010000407.1:0-263 GCF_046534915.1 Burkholderia sp. SIMBA_051
TTACATTAGTTAAAGCAAAATAACATAGAGAAATTAGCATGAAAGGTTTATTTATCGTATTTGAAGGGATTGATGGTTCAGGAACTACCACGCAATCTAACTTATTACACCAACATTTTTTAAATGAGAATAAAATATGTTACACAACATGTGAGCCATCTGACGGTCCAGTTGGTAATCTTATTCGTCAAGCATTTAAAGGAAGAGTGAGTTTATCAAAAGGAATTAATCCATTTTTTAATAATGGTAATTTATTTGATGAG
>NZ_JAWRXS010000408.1:0-263 GCF_046534915.1 Burkholderia sp. SIMBA_051
TCTGCGCCAATCTCTAATCCAACAACGCGATCGATTTCATCGTTGCGTGCCGTTAAGAAAATGATGGGTAAAGAAGAAAATTCGCGAACTTGCTTACATAGCTCAAAACCATTTGCATCAGGTAAACCAACGTCTAAAATCAGTAAATCTATCTGTGTAGCTTTAATATAACTAAGACCAGCCCCTGCGGTATCGAACCAAACGACGCTAAAGCCATCCATCTCGAGCGTATGAATCAAGGTGTCTGCAATTGCTTTTTCGTC
>NZ_JAWRXS010000409.1:0-263 GCF_046534915.1 Burkholderia sp. SIMBA_051
TCGGAAGAGATGCTGGCTAGCGCTCAGAACGGACCGCGAGGTCGGCTTTCCGTTCAGTTGCCGATGGCGCTTGGAAGAATTGTTGTCTTGCCAGCCATCGACGACTTTCAAAAACGGTTCCCTGATCTGGAGCTGATGATCGGACTGGATGATCAATCCATTCACCCGCGCCATGAGAACCTCGACTGTACAATCCGCATGGGGGAACCTGAAGACCCAGGCGTCATCCAGCGCCGATTGTGTGATTTGGAGATAGTGACTGC